>JALELI010000094.1 GCA_022768785.1 Arcanobacterium sp.
GTAGTGATCCTTACCCACATACTGTGGATCGAGGATACGGCTCGTGGAAGCAAGTGGATCCACAGCAGGATAGAGGCCACGCGAGGCGATGTCACGCGACAGCTCAGTGGTGGCATCGAGGTGGGCAAATGTGGTGGCTGGAGCCGGGTCGGTGTAGTCGTCTGCTGGCACATAAATAGCCTGCAGTGAGGTGATCGAGTGGCCACGTGTGGAGGTGATACGCTCCTGGAGCGCTCCCATCTCGTCGGCCAACGTGGGCTGATAGCCCACGGCTGACGGCATACGGCCAAGCAGTGTAGACACTTCCGAACCAGCCTGGGTGAAGCGGAAGATGTTATCGATAAAGAGCAGCACATCCTGGTTCTGCACATCGCGGAAGTACTCGGCCATCGTGAGGCCGGAAAGGGCAATCCGCAAACGCACCCCTGGCGGTTCGTCCATCTGCCCAAACACCAGTGCAGTTTTATCGAGCACCCCAGCATCTTCCATCTCATGGATTAGATCGTTGCCCTCACGGGTGCGCTCGCCCACACCAGCAAACACCGACACCCCACCGTGATCTTGAGCCACGCGCTGAATCATCTCCTGGATCAGCACGGTTTTGCCCACACCGGCACCACCGAAGAGGCCAATCTTGCCGCCTTGAACGTATGGCGTGAGCAGATCGATCACTTTAATGCCGGTTTCAAACATTTTTGTTTCTGGCTCGAGCTCATCAAAAGCTGGTGCCTTGCGGTGGATCGGCCAGCGCTCTTTCACCTCGAGCTGTTCTCCCTCTTTGAGGTTCAAGCAGTCACCCACCACATTAAACACATGGCCTTTCGTGGCATCACCCACTGGCACCGAAATCGGTGCGCCGGTATCCACCACTACTGCGCCACGCACCAAGCCATCAGTTGGCTTCATAGCGATAGTACGCACGATATTGTTGCCCAGGTGCTGTGCCACTTCCAGGGTCATATGCAGGATCTGCACCCCCTCGCCCTGGCCAGCGAGATTCACTTCCGTGGTGAGGGCGTTGTTGATCTCGGGCAGCGCATCTGGTGGAAACTCGACATCCACCACGGCGCCCACCACCTGCACCACACGGCCCGTGGAGACTTTCTTTTCTTCATCAACGGCGGTCATTGCTTTTATTCCTTCATTCTTTCGTGCACCCTGCTGCGGAAGTGAGCTTCCCAGCTAACTGCTCTTCCCCAGCGCATCAGCACCGGAAATAATCTCGGTAATTTCTGTGGTGATTTCAGCCTGGCGGGCATTATTCGCCAAGCGGGTGTATTGCCGGATCAGCTCTCCAGCATTCTCCGTGGCTGAATGCATAGCCTGCTGGCGCGAAGCGAGCTCTGATGCCGCAGCCATCAGCATAATTCCGCGAATCCGCGATGTGATATACATCGGTAACAACGCATCAAACACCGACTGCGCCGACGGCTCATACTCATAAAGCGGAGCATTTGCTGCCAGTGGCGCAGCCTGCTCTCCATCACCTGCAGCGGGAGCGTCTACCACTTTCAAGGGCAACATACGGCGAATGTGCACATGTTGAGTCACCATCGAAATAAATCGTGTATACACCACGTGGAGCTCTGCCACACCTCCAGCATCTGCCGGAGCTAAGAAACGATCCAGCAGCGTGGTGGCAATCTCATGGGAGACGGCGTCACTCGGCTTATCCGAATGCCCCACCCAGCTCTGCTCCACGGGAACGCCCCGGAAGTGGTAATAGTTTGCACCGCGCCGGCCAGCCACGTAGAGCACCGGCTCTTTGCCTTGCTCCCGCAGCTCTGCCATAAAGCGATCCGCTTCCCGCAGCACTGACGAAGAATAAGCTCCGGCCATTCCTCGATCACTCGTCACTACGAACACCACCACTTTGTTAGTGTCGGTGCGTTCAGACACCAGCGGGTGCACATATTGCGCATCATTCGCCACCATCTGAATCGATTTGATCAGTGCTTGCGTGTATGGATCTTGCCCAAGCGCAGCGTTACGAGCCTTCGAGATACGCGAAGCTGCGATAAGCTCCATCGCTCTGAAGACTTTTTCGAGCGTTGAAGTGGCCCGAATCTTTTCTTTGAATCTACGCTGTGCACCCGCCACATTAGCCTCGCTTCGCGCGCACGATCTGCTCTTGGCTCTTTTCAGCGCCCTGATCTTCAGCGCTATCCGCTATGAGGCTATGTGCCACCGCAAACTCCTGATGGAATTCCTCCACCTCAGCTTGCAGTGCTGCTTCGGTGCTGTCGTCGAGTTTGCCGGTGCTTGCCAACGTGGTGAGCACCGTTCCGTTGTGCCTGAGGCGCTCAATGAGCCCCTCTTCAAAGGCGTGCACGAGTTCCAGCGGCACATCATCGAGATAGCCTCTTGTGCCAGCCCACACGGAAACGATCTGGTCTTCCACCGGATACGGCGTGTACTGCGGCTGCTTGAGCAGCTCCATCAAGCGTGCCCCCCGAGTGAGCTGTTGCTGTGTGGCGGCATCTAAATCCGAAGCAAACATCGCAAAAGCCGCTTGCGCGCGATACTGCGCGAGTGTGATCTTCAGTGTGCCAGCCACTTTCTTCATGGCTTTCACCTGCGCATCGCCGCCCACACGGCTCACAGAGATACCCACATCAACGGCCGGGCGCTGGTTCGCGTTAAAGAGATCAGACTGCAAGAAGATCTGGCCGTCAGTGATCGAAATAACGTTAGTTGGAATATATGCAGAGACGTCGTTTGCCTTAGTTTCGATGATCGGCAAACCCGTCATCGAACCACCACCGAGCTCATCAGAGAGCTTGGCACACCGCTCCAATAGGCGGGAGTGCAGATAGAACACATCGCCTGGATATGCCTCGCGCCCCGGCGGGCGGCGCAGCAGCAACGAAACCGCTCGATAGGCCTCAGCCTGCTTAGAGAGATCGTCGAATACGATCAGCACGTGTTTGCCTTGATACATCCAGTGCTGGCCGATAGCTGAGCCAGTGTAAGGAGCCAAATACTTATACCCCGCAGGATCTGACGCCGGTGAAGCCACAATTGTGGTGTATTTCAACGCGTCGTTCTTCTCCAGCGTGGAGCGCACTTCAGCAATCGTGGAACCTTTCTGCCCCACAGCCACGTAGATACAGCGCACCTGTTTCTTCGGATCGCCAGATTCCCAATTCGCTTTCTGGTTGAGAATCGTATCAATAGCGAGAGCAGTCTTGCCGGTTTTACGATCTCCAATGATTAGCTGACGCTGGCCACGGCCAATCGGGATCATAGCATCAATTGCTTTGATACCGGTCTGCAGCGGCTCATTTACACTCTGGCGCATCATCACGCCTGGAGCCTGCAGCTCTAGTGCACGCCGCTCTGTGAGGCCGTCAATGGTGCCCAGGCCATCGAGCGGAGTACCGAGGGGATCCACCACGCGGCCTAGATACCCCTCGCCCACTGGCACAGAGAGCACCTCACCTGTGCGGCGCACAGCCATGCCCTCTTCAATCTTAGAGAAATCTCCGAGCACCACCACGCCGATATCGCGCTCCTCTAGGTTCATCGCCAAACCTAAAGTGCCGTCGTCAAACTTCAGCAATTCGTTCGCCATTGCGCTCGGCAAGCCATCCACACGGGCGATACCATCGGCCGTGAGCATCACGTGGCCAACCTCTTCGCTCGCAGCCTTTGCAGGCTCATAGGAGTTCACAAAAGAATCGAGCGCGGCCCGAATTTCCTCTGGCTGGATCGTTAGTTCCGCCATTCCCTATCCTTCACTAGAAGCGGCGCAGTGCCCGAAAGCACATGCCGCGTGGTCTGCCTTATCGGCCGTTTTTAAATACTTCTTTCACAGCGGAGAGCCGGCTCGCAATCGTGCCGTCAATCACGTAGCTCCCCACGAGCACTTTCACGCCACCGATCACTTCTGGATCAACTGTGGTGTGAATCTGCACATCTTTGCCAAACTGCCGCGAAAGCACGTTCGTGAGGCGATTCTCTTGCTCCTGAGTGAGTGGGATAGCCGCCGTCACACTCGCCACGAGATGCTGTGAGCGTTCGCCAACTGCATCGATGTAGCTGGTGAACGAAGCACGTAAGCTCATTTGCGGAGTATGTGCTAACGCTCTGTCAAAGAGCTCCTCGGAATAGTGCGAACGTTCTTTGAGCACCGCTGTAAGCAGCTCCCTCCGCACCTCCACTGGATACTGCGGATCGGAAAGCGCGCTGCGGAGATCCTGCTCGGTGGCGAGCACTGCACGCATGGAATAGAGCTCACTCTCTACCGCTTCCAGCTGATGCTCTCGCTCGGCGCCAGCAAACAGCGTCTGCACACCGAGCTGTTCTAGCACCTGCACAAGATCGCCACTTTCGCTCCACCGCTCTCGGGCCAGCCCCACCACGAGATCTTTCACCTCGCCGGAAGTTTTTGTGCCCAGCACATTCGCCGCGAGTGCAGCGCGATCATCAGCAGGCCGCGCCGCATCTTCCAGAGCAGCCGTCAGAGCAGGGGTTGCCGCAAAAGTATCTGCGAGCGCGAAGAGCTCGCGCGCGTAGCTAATCTCGCCTGCGCCTTTCTCATGCAGCAGGGCCTCCCAGTTCTCATGTGCCTTGTGGTAGGCAGTCTCGCTTCCGAGCCGCATAGTTAGCTCTCCTGCCCAGAGATCGATCCAACGGGCGGTGCAGCAGGGGCGCTGGAGGCTTCAAGATCTGCGATGAAGCGATCGATCACACGCCGCGCCAACGCCTCATCAGTGATTGCCTCTCCCACGATCCGGCCTGCTAGCTCTGTGGCCATCACACCCATCTCACCTTGCAGAGCGCGCTTTGCGGCCTCTGCATCTGCAGCGATACGGGTGTGCGCGCCGTCGATGATGCCATTTGCTTCACTGTGAGCTTTCGCCTGCGCATCTGCCACAATGCTCTTCGCATTGTTTTGAGCTTTCTCGCGGATCTCGCTTGCTTCCACGTGTGCTTGATTCACTTCGCTGGCGAGCTCTTCACGCTCTTTAACCACTTCAGCTTTAGCGATTTCAGCGGCATGCAAGCCGTATTCGATCTTCTCGCGGCGTTCATCAAGCGTGGCAGAAAATGCTGGCCATGCGAACTTGTACACCACCACAGCCACAATCACGAATGCAACTGTGCCCCAGATCAGATCGGGAAGCGCAGGCAGCACCACACTGAAGTTATCTCCACCTGAAGCCGCTTCTTGAAACAGTCTCAATGCCATCACTCTCACCGGAAGATGAAGCCAGCCACAAAGCCGATCAAGCCAAGAGCCTCAGTGAAGGCGATTGCGAGGAACATATTGGTGCGCAACACCTTGGCCATTTCCGGCTGACGAGCAGTGGCTTCCTGGTTTTTCGCGCCGATCAAGCCAATACCAATGCCAGGGCCAATAGCCGCGAGACCATAACCGATGGTGGCGATGTTACCAATCATTTGGTT
>JALELI010000100.1 GCA_022768785.1 Arcanobacterium sp.
TTGAGGTGTAGAGGTGCGCGAAGCAGCCAATGATGTTCCTTCCCTGGGATCCGGTAAGGGAGTGCGCAAGCGCTCTCGAAAGCCGCCATATGCAAATCGAACCATACGCGCGCACAACAAATTGCAAATTTACCAGAAAAGCTACGAAAAAACTAGCCTTCGCCGCTATGGCAGCAGTCACACAAGCTCTAGGCCTCAGGGCACTTTGAGGACACTGCTTTGTGAGACCTTTTGAGACACTGCCTTTATTTCTTGTGGACTATTTTGGGACATTTCTTCAGAGGAAGTGTCCCACAAGAAGAAGGAATTTTTCCAGCGAGAGGAAGTGTCCCAAAAATTTAGTCAGCTTTACAGGAGCAGATTGCGTCAACTTTTGCCGCAGAGCCAGAAGACGGACAAATCCGCAGTTAAAGAACTTTTGGCTAAACGCGTGCCGGCTCTTTACCAGCCGCACGCTCACCAAAGTGCAAAATCTAACCATCGTTCGATATTAAACGCTCAACTGGGTGTGAGTTGTGCGCGTCAAAGCACAAACCCATTGACCTTGTTCGTCGAAATCGCCACCCCCACGCCTGCGCCACAGACGAAAACACCACGGTTATTAGCCGACTTATGTGAGCTGCAGATACTAAGCGATCTATTATTCCCAGTCCCTCTTAATCTTTTATGCTCGACACTTAATACTTTATGCGCTAAGACATTAAACGGTTGACCAAACGAATTTAAATGCCTATAGTGAAGTTAATCCGTTAACGTTGAGGTTAGCGAAAGAAGGGGAAGCATATGCCCGTTACTATTGCAGACATTGCTCAGAAAACTGGAGCATCAAAGGCCACTGTTTCACTCGTGCTCTCTGGCCATTCCCAAGGAAGAGTGTCAAAAGAACGCGCTGCTTATATTGCGAAAGTAGCGCATGATATGAAATATGTACGTAATGGATTAGCGGGTGCTTTACGTAAACGTAAATCAAAAACTATCGGATTCGTATCAGATGTGGTGGCCTCTACTCCGTATGCTTACGAAATGGTGGCGGCCGCTAATCGGCGGGCAAATGAGCTTGGGTACCTCTTGCTGATTGCGGAAACGGTAGGAGACCCAGAGCGCACACAGCAAGTGTTTTCCACCCTTATGAGCTATCAAGTAGAAGTGCTTGCATATGCCTCAATGCATCACCACGAAGTAGTACTGCCCAGGATCCGCCCCGAACATGTGATGATTCTGGATGGTTATTCTTCAGATCCTGGTGCGATATCGGCCGTTCCAGACGAAGTGCAGGGCGCTAAAACAGCAGTAGAGCATCTGATCGAACTCGGGCACCGAAAAATTGCATTTATAAACGATGCTCGCTCCAAAGATGCTGGCCCGCTTCGTTTACAAGGTTATCGGGAAGCACTTTCAGCAGCGGGGATTCCACTCCAGAAGAACATGGAGATACCGACGGCTACTCAGGTGGAAGAAACAGATAAAGCAGCAATGAAGGTGCTCGATCAAGTTAATCGTCCAACGGCCATTTACTGTTTTAACGATAAAATAGCCACCGCCGTTTATCGCACAGCGTATCGGCTTGGTCTACGTATCCCAGACGATCTCTCGGTGGTTGGATTCGACAACTTCCGCCCCATCGCTGAAACGCTCGATCCGCCTCTCACCACTATCAAACTTCCACACGCGGAAATCGCGGAATGGGGAATAAATGAATTGGTAGCCGCCCATCAAGGCCGCCGCGAGCAACTGGGTGATACTCGCAAGAAATTTTTCTGCCCGATCGTCATCCGAAATTCAACAACGGTACCAATGAGAAATTAACAGCTGCAGCGTAGCAGCACGAAATATCTCTTGAAGGGAGATCTATGAAAATCAAGAAAGCAACGAAAGCTGCTGCCGTTTTGTCTGTAACGGCGCTGGCTCTCATGGGATGTTCATCGCAGCAAGGAGCAAATGGGGGTAGCAATGGATCCACAATAACGCTCTGGACTCATAACGGTGGCAACAAAGGCGAGCTGGCTGTGGTACAGGAGGCCGTGGATGGCTTCAACGCAGATAATCCAGACACTCAGATTAAGCTAACAGCATTCCCGCAGGTGGCATATAACGATTCGATCGTGGCCGCCGCGAGCTCAAAGGATCTTCCCTGTATCCTCGACCTCGATGGCCCAATTATGCCAAACTGGGCATGGTCTGGATACCTCGCACCACTGGAGCTATCCAAAGAAACTACCGCAGACCTCCTACCCTCCACTCAAGGGATTTACAATAACAAGCTTTATTCAGTGGGCCCGTACGATACTTCTCTCGCTATCCTAGCTCGAACATCCGTGCTAGAAAAACATAATATTCGCATTCCTACTGTAGCAAAACCGTGGACGCTCGATGAGTTCAACGCAGCTTTAGAGAAGCTGAAGGGCGATTCAGATTTTGAATATCCTATTGATTTATCAGTGTGGGATAAGGCAGAGTGGTGGCCTTACGCATATGCCCCGATGCTGCAGTCTTTTGGCGGCGACCTTGTGGATCGTAAGACTTTCCAAAGTGCCAAAGGAAAATTGAATGGCCCTGAGGCTGTGAAGTTTGGCGAGTGGTTCCAATCCGTGTTTAAGAACGGTTGGGCATCCAAGACGCCGACCGAAGGTGGCTCAGATTTCCTGCAGGGGAAAGTACCAATGGTTTACGCCGGAGGCTGGAAGGTGCTTGAAGCTAAAAAAGCCTTTGGCGATAAAGAAGTATCTATCCTGCCACCTGTAGACTTTGGGCAAGGAGCTCATGTGGGCGGCGGTTCGTGGCAGTGGGGTGTTTCTTCCACCTGCTCGAACCCTGAGGCTGCGAACAAATTTATTGACTATATCATGCAAGATAAATATCTCGTGAAGTACTCAGATGAGACGGGCAATTTCCCTGCTCGTTCATCTGCTCTGTCGGCCACGGAAAACTACAAAGAGGGTGGCCGCTTAGCCCCACTATTCAACATTTCGAAGGAATTTGCATTGCTTCGCCCAGCCACTCCGGGATATGCAGTGATGTCTTCTGTGTTCGATAAGGCGATGCACGACATCATGAGCGGAGCAGATGTGAAAACTACGTTGGATCAGGCTGTGAAGGATATTGATGCAAATATCCAATCTAACGATGGATATAGGCAGCAGTAAGCTACCGCAAAGAAAAGGCCGCCTAGCTACTCTGCTAGATCGTGGCTAGGCGGCCAACGAGATAAGGTTTAGTAAGCATGGCTCTCATTGAAAGTAAGGTGCCTCAGAGCAAGAATTCTCCAGCTGCGGTACCACAAGATAAGAGGAGCAAGAAATCTAACGCGAGCGCTCAGAAGCGGCGATCCAATATTACTGGTTGGCTATTTTCCGCGCCTGCACTGTTCCTTCTTGTCATATTTCTGATCATTCCAATAATCATTACCTTTGGCCTGTCGGTGACGAACGCGCGGCTCATTTCTCCGAATCCTCCGCGGTTTATTGGAGCGGTGAATTTTATCCGGGCATTTACGGCAGATCCCACATTTGTTCGCTCCCTTCTCAATACGCTCTTCTTCGCAGCTGTGGTGGTGCCAATTCAATCGGGCATTGCACTCGGGTTAGCAATCCTCATTAACCAGAAGGTCAAAGGGGTAACGGCATTTCGCACAATGATCTTTATGCCAGTAGTCACCTCGATGGTGGTGGTTTCCATTTTGTGGAGCTTTTTCTACCAAGAAAACGGCCTCTTCAACTCAGTGCTATCCACAATCACAGGTGGCTTATGGCCCATGGTGCCGTGGCTCTTGAATCCTGGCACTGCATTACCTGCGATTATCCTCCTTTCGGTATGGCAAGCCGTGGGATTGCATATGATGATTTGGCTTTCCGGTCTCCAACTCATCGATGAATCGCTTTATGAAGCGGCAGAACTTGATGGTGCAAATGCGTGGCAGAAGTTCATCTACATCACCTGGCCAGGACTACGAAATACAATGATTTTCATACTTGTGACGATCACCATTGCCGCTCTCGGACTCTTCACTCAGATCGACGTGATTACACACGGCGGCCCACAGGATGCCACCTCAACTTTGGTCTATCACGCCGTGCGTAAAGGCTACCGCGAACAAGATATGGGTTATGGAGCCGCTATTTCACTCATATTCTTCGTGATGGTCTTGCTCATCACGGCGATTCAGCGCTGGCTTACGAGAGACAAGGCTTAAAGCATGACGAATATTGATACACACGTAACTTTAGCAACTTATTCGCAGTCGGTTGAAGCTCCCGTGTCTAATCCGGCTATTCCACCACTCAGCCGGCACAAACACAAGAAGAAACTGAACTCAAAATCTGGAGCGCGCCGCCGCCACCATATTCTCGTCTATACGGGTCTTATTTTAGCGGCCGCTATCGCGGTGTTTCCGCTGCTATTTATGGTCTCTTCCTCGCTCAAAGCAGACGACCAACAAATCTTTGCCGATCTGGCTTCATGGCGAGCATTTTTCCCAGTAGGAGAGCTCACACTTGACAACTATGCGGGCGTAAATGATCGCGTGCCAGCAGTTCGATTCTTCATAAACTCGATTATCGTCACGCTAGCAATTGTGCTACTCGGACTTTTTGTGAACTCTCTCATTGGATTCGCAATCGCCCGCATTCGATTTCGCGGTTCCAAATTTGTACTCTCCCTGGTGCTTGCAACGCTCATGGTGCCATTTGAAACGATCGCCGTGCCGATGATCTACTGGGTAAGCAAATTGCCCACGATTTCTTGGGCGAAAGATGGATTTCTACTCTCGCAAGGTATGCTCAACACCTATCAGGTGCAAATCTTGCCATTTGTTGCTAATGCTCTAGCAATCTTTCTCTTTGTCCAACAGTTTAAAACGATTCCCAAAGAATTCGATGAAGCAGCGAAAGTAGATGGTGCTAGCTGGTTCACTATTTACCTCAAGATTATTGTACCAATGAGCAAATCAACGTTTGCCACGGTGGCAATCATCTTGATGCTTCCGGCATGGAATTCTTATCTGTGGCCGCTCATGGCCGTGCAGCAAGAAGATCTACGCCCGGTCTCAGTGGGCATGCAATATTTCTTTCAGCTTAATCCAGAGTGGGGGCAAATCATGGCCTATGCCACGTTGATTACACTGCCTATGTTGATTCTTTTTGTAATATTCCAGAAAGCCTTCGTCACTTCGTTGGCCTCGTCTGGCGTGAAAGGATAAGTAGTGGCTTTACGCTTAGCAGATCACTGGTTATGGGATCATTGGATTCTCACGAATGAAGACTCATTAGATCTCTTTTTCCTGCGGGCATCGCGTGCTCTACACAAGCCGCACCGCCGTCATAAGCGAGCGTCAATTGGCCACGCACGATCCTCCGACAACGGCAACACTTGGGAACTTCTTCCAGATGCGCTCGTGTTTTCCGATAGCCCGGATTTTGATGACCAAGCTATCTGGACGGGCAGCGCTGTGCGTTTACCGAGCGGTGGAATTCGGCTCTTTTACACGGGAATTTCCCATCACGATAACGATCGGCTTGTACAACGGATCGGTTGGGCTGACGCCGTGGACGGAGTAACGTTTGTACGACGAACGTCCAAGCTTGAATGGCAGGATGAGGCGCCAGGTGGTGACGTCGAAAGAGGAAAAAACCTTGGTGCGATAGGGCAAGCCAAAGACGCTTTAGCTCCAGCACTGGAAGCTGATCCTCGCTGGTACGTTACCGCAGATAACTCGACAGGAGACGTAGCGTGGCGAGATCCGTTTGTGTTCGAGCAGGACGGAATCTGGCACATGCTGATCACGGCTGCGGTACCAGCCGAGGGCATCGGTGAGGTTAGAGGAGCAATCGGGCATGCAGTTTCTCGGGATCTCGACACCTGGGAAGTGCAGGAACCGCTCGTAGTCTCAGATACTTTTGCTGAGTTAGAATGCAGCCAGCAGCGCTGCATTGACGGCTCGCACTACCTGGTGTTTTCCTGCTCGCCACGTATGCATTCGCACGGAGAGCAGGGCTACGTGTGGCTGGCTTGCGGAGAAACTGCGCTCGGCCCATTTGATCTAGAAAACGCAAAGTTCCTCGCGAATAGCAATGTATATGCAGCACAGATTTTCCAAGATACTACGGGCGACTGGAATGTGACGGGCTTCCTCACTGGCGAGGATTCAAATTTTTCTGGAGAGATGCCAGATTTTCTAAAGCTAAGTGAAGCAGAATTCGTCCTCTGAGAACACAATTAAAGCATCTTTGATTTGTGCTGGCTTCTTGGTTTCGATATCGCAGCCAGAAAACCTATAGCCGGATTGTATGTACTGAACCCTGACTAGTTTTATAGATCAGCTCGGCTTTATAGAATCTGTTGATACCCCCGCTAGTGTGTTATCGCTGGAATGGCAGTATTTAGGTGCCGATATAGGTGATCATTATCAGGCCGGCCAGTTGGGCTCTACTGTGAAGAAGCCGAGGTAGTCTTCAAGATCTCACTGATTTGCCATAGCTCAGCGTTCCCACATTTGGAGCAGAAGATATCTCCCCATGTTCCACGGGTCAGCCTCTCTCCGGAACATACACGTGTGTTCACACTAGATGTTTGCCGTACCAGCGCCGCAACAATCCGTCCGCTATTCCAGCTTCAGTGCTATCCCATTCACCACCTTGCCAACTGGAATATGGGAAGACCTTCCTCGCATCCCTCTAGCTTTTGTGGGTACCACCAAACATTGCGAATAGATTATGTGCAAACATCAGCTTTACTGCCATGCATTACCTTTTACGATGGCTTTCCGTTGGGAAATGCTACCCTCATTGATGTAGGCACTATTTGTATCATTCTTCTGCGGAATCTCCATTCTAAGTGCAGCTTGCCAAAAGCAACTATCGCTACATTGATACCGCATTTGAGGAAACTTTGACGAAGCAGCTGTCACCACCTGTAGGATGCGGTCGAGGATCTCAATCAAGGTGCCCATTGCTGCAAACTTTTCTTTCCTTACTTCCCAGATTCCCCAATATGAGCCATTAGCGTTGCAACTCAAATACCCGTCAACCCAGAGTTCGCAGTGAGAATTCCAGTAGCCTGACTTTAGCGGTTTCGATAGAGTTGTCGCCGATTTTTCCGCCAATAACCTAGGTATTCGGCTGTTTTACCAATGCAACCGCCCCGAACCGTGCAGCGTTTTGCATGGTTCGGGGCGGCTGGCGCTCTCTGTATCACTGAAACTGTGTGCCCTTAGTGCACTCAATGTCATGTAGAGACTTCGAATCTCGTGACTCCTTACGAATGCAGAGCTTCAGCAGCTAATCGGAGATTCTCTATATACCCCGCAGCATTCCACGCACTACGCCCGATAAAGAGCCCCCCTACGCCATCGATCTTCAACAGCCACTGATTGTTTTGATGGTTAACAGATCCCCCGTAGAGGATAGCCTCCACTCGATCGGCATATCGATCATTGAGCACCCCAAATGCCGTGGCAAGATCTTCCGGTTCAGGTTCGCGACCGTTCTCACCAATCGCCCAAATCGGTTCGTACGCGAGAATTATGCTTGACGTATCCGATACTCCCTCGAGAGCTGCATCAATCTGTTGTGTAATGAAATCGATTGATCCTCCTGATTCAAACACTTCAGCCGATTCTCCGAAACATACCAGTGGCCGCAGACCATGAGCTAGCGCAGCTTTCACCTTCAGATTCACTGTTTCATCAGTCTCCCCGAAGAACTGCCTCCGCTCAGAATGCCCCATCTCGATCATGCGCGCACCAGCATCAGCTGCCTGCACCATTGAAACTTCGCCGGTCCATGCTCCGGCATCTTCCCAATGGCCATTCTGTGCTCCCAACTCAACACCTGAGTGATCGCCCAGAATTTCATGCACCGCGCTAAGAGCGGTAAAAGACGGCATAATGAAAGGTTGTACACCGGCAAATTGCTCTACCCGAGCGTTGAGCAACTGCTGTGCATAATCACGAGCAAACTCAATCGTGCCATTCATCTTCCAGCTGGTGCCTACCCACTTCACCATCTGCACTCCTCGTCACATATATAGCTATCTTTCATTAACGATTGCCTCCGGTCTCTGCGAATCTATCGTTAAACAAAACTGCCAGATCCGACCTTAATGAGAGGGCAAGTTCGCGCACCGACCGGTAAGACAACTATCAATCTTTTTCCTTACGTATTCTATCTTTTCTTTAATATTCCTGCAGCAGTATCTGCATCATCAGAGTAGAATTGAGTATCTAGAATAGATTTGTTGATTTCATAGCATTTCAAGAGCTCTTTCCCACAAGATGTTAAATAACACAACAAATGCAACATTGCTGCTTTTGCACAATGGACGTCCCGGAGGTTTTAGTGATGAATACAATTAATCAGATGTACTCCTATGGCACATCTGTATGGCTTGATGATCTCTCTCGCGGTCGCATCCAAACAGGAAATCTTGCTGAGCTTATTAAGAACTACGGTGTGCGTGGCATCACCACAAACCCAAGTATTTTCAGCTCCTCCATAAGAAAAGGGGCCGAATACCAATCGGCTATTTTTGAACTAGCTGGACGCAGTTTATCGGCTGATAGCATCGTACGCGAACTTACTGTAAGCGACGTACGCGATGCATGCGATATTTTCAAAAACATTTATAACGAGAGTAATGGGGTTGACGGTCGCGTCTCAATTGAAGTTGATCCGCGCCTTGCACACGAAACCGAAGCGACTGTTATACAGGCTAAGGAACTCTGGACTCAGGTGAACCAGCCCAACGTAATGATTAAGATTCCAGCCACAGCTGAAGGAATTCCAGCCATCCGAGAAGCCACAGCAGCAGGCATTAGTGTGAATGTCACTCTGATTTTTTCAGTTGACACATACCGCGCAGTGGCTCAAGCATACATTGAAGGGCTGGAGGCAGCCCATGATGCAGGTATTGATCTTTCCCACATCGAATCAGTAGCTTCTGTTTTTGTCTCTCGAGTAGATACCGAGATAGATACACGGCTTGAAGCGATTGGCACTACAGAAGCCCTCGCTATGCGTGGCCAAGCAGGAGTAGCCAACGCACGCTTAACGTACGAGGCATTCCTTGAGATGTTCGAGAACTCTGCTCGTTTTGCTTCTCTCGCTCAGCTCGGTGCGCATGTTCAACGCCCTCTATGGGCCTCAACTGGTGTGAAAAACCCTGAATACTCCCCTACGCTCTACGTAGATCAGCTAGTGGCTGCAAACACAGTCAACACAATGCCTGAAGGGACTATTAAGGCAACAGAGAAACTCGCAGTAATTACTGGAGACACAATAACTGAAGCAATTCCAGCAGCTCATCGAACAATCAATGCCCTCACTGAAATCGGGATCGATATTACAGATGTAATGTCTGTGCTCGAAGCTCAAGCCGTAGATAAGTTTATTGCTGCATGGAATGAACTACTGGATTCCGTGCAAACAGTAACAAGTGAGAATCTTGCGATGTAAAAGTAGGATTTACCTCCACTACGACTGGTAAGGGCAAATTACTAAAAAGTCGTAGTCTTCGGCTCCTATTGCCAAAGTGCTTTCAGGTTCCCCTAACTTTCAGGCCCCTAAGAGGAATAAGAAAGATTACTTTGTTTATTCTCTGTATCGAGAGATAAACAAAGTAATCTTTCATTGTCTATCCGCCTCATTATGCATCAGCGGAGCCACTAGCTATTAGTTCTCGTTCTCATATTTAATAATCTCAGCAACTTTAGCTTCAGAAGGAGATTCCGGATCGAACTCATAGTCAAAGAACTCCGAAGCAAGCCGGCGAGCAAGTTGCAGACCGATCACACGCTCTCCTAAACATAAAATCTGGCCGTTATTTGACTTCACTAATCGTTCTACCGAGAAAGAATCATGCGCGGAAGAAGCCCTAATTCCCTTTACTTTATTGGCAGAAATGGCAACTCCCATACCCGTGCCACACACGAATACTCCACGATCAGCTTCGCCACGAGCAATAATTTCAGCCGCGGGAATTGCCACATCTGGATAATAGGTATGCCCGTCAGCTCCAACACCCGCATCGATCACTTCATCGATCCGTGGATCTTTCTCCAAATCTGCCTTAATAGCTTCCTTATATTCGTATCCAGCGTCATCAGACGCCACAACAACACGGTATCCCATAGTGTCCTCTTTTCTTTATATTTCTACCGGTACACACAGCAGACGTCCTCACATTGCTAGAACAGTCCTACGACCGTTCTCACAACGAAGTGTCACTCCCGCAGCGCCCCAATGCTTCACCGATTTTCTCCATCAGCAGAGAGAACGAAATGGCTCCAGGATCCGGGGTTCCGAGCGATGCGTCACCATGCGTACGAGCTCTCCCCTTTCTCGCTGTGATCTCAGCTGTTTTCTCAGCCGCCTTTCGCGCGTATTTCGCAGCTCGCATCCAATTCTCAACAATAGGAATGCCTGACTCGAGCCCGACCTCTAGTGAATCAGCAAACGGGACAACGGCGTCTACCATTGTTTTATCCCCAACCTGAGCACCACCCATCGTCACGATTGACCGTGCTCCCTCAATCACTGCTCGCACTAGCGCATCTGTATCGACGGCGTCGTCATCAGAAAGCCCTGTAGCCATTTTTGACAACGCACCGCCCCACAAAGCTCCACTAGTCCCTCCTGCACCTTCACTCCAAGCTGCTCCAGCTCGAGCAAGCACAGTCCGCGCCCCAGCGCCCGCTTTCACCGATTCCCAGGCAGATTTTGCTGCAGCAGTAGAGCCTAATACCATTCCCTGACCATGATCTCCATCGCCCGCTATGGCATCGATCTTTCCGAGATATGGCTCAGCTTCACGCGTCACTTTCTCCATTAGAGCAAGGATATTAGCGATTTTTTCTCCCTGAGCTGCTGATTCGGACGAACCTTTGGCAATAGCTACTTTACTTTCCTTAGCAACCACACGTTTTTCGGCCGAATTCACTACGTTGCCCTTACGAAAAGCAGGAGTATCTGCCGGAGCAAGCCAAAGATTCTCAAGATCATCATCAAGGAACATGAGAGAAAGTGATACGCCAGCCATATCTAGGCTTGTCACTTGCTCTCCTACCACCGGAGCAACAATCGTTACGGCACGCTTCTTGAGAAGCTCAGCAACAGCAGCATATAACACAAAAAGTTCCTCGTACTTTGTTGCACCCAGACCATTCACAAGCACTGCTGCCCGGCCGGTGTAGCCGCCCTCTTTACGCTCTGGTTCCTCCTCGAGAATCTTGTCTACAAGCATAGTTGCAATCTCTTCTGCACTCATCATTTTATGAGAGGAAATTCCCTGTTCACCGTGAATCCCTAGACCCAGACTAAAAGTTCCAGGCTCGACAGTGAACAGAGGTTCGGTGGCACCTGGAAGTGTACAACCAGTAAAAGCTACACCAAGCGTACGTGAAGCCCGATTAGCATGGATAGCTGCTGCCTCTACAGCATCTAGATCGCGCCCTTCTGCTGCAGCAGCTCCGGCAACTTTAGCTACAAACAGGTCACCCGCAATTCCTCGACGGTCATCATGCTTATCTGGAGTATTTGAAGCAATATC
>JALELI010000034.1 GCA_022768785.1 Arcanobacterium sp.
TTTGGTGGATCGTGAAACGCGTGCGGCGCAATAAGAAACGTCAGATACAGGGTGGTGAAAGTGCTGGCACCGCTGGCGTGGTTGATGCTGATGGAACCACAGCGGCATGAGCTGCGTGAGAGAACATGAGCTGCGCGAGAGCAATTGTTCCTCTCTCCGCATTCAAGCCGGCCGCGTAAGGCAATCTATACATTCATGCTAGCTGCGCACAAGGCAATCTATAATATTCAGGCCAGCTGCGCACAAGGCAATCTATACGGTGAATACGGTCGAGTTATTAAATTATCAACTTCGCAAGATTATTAAGCCCAGGGGCATTCTCCTTCCGGTTAGACGGCTGCGCGGCTGTTGCAGCTTATGCGATATTGACGTTGAGTATAAAGAGAGCTGGGGAGCGAGCGAAAGAGTCAATACTCGATGGGGGCGGCCTAGAAATGGTGGGGACGGCCCAGAAATGATGGGAGTGGCCCAGAAATAATGCCAGACCTTCTCGATACGTTTTGACACTCCTACAGTCTAAGTGACCCAGTGAAGTTCAGTCTCTGATTGAGCAGCTGCGCGTAATGTTGGTGGCGAGCCAGGCGCATCTCTGCAGGCACATATCTGAATGCAACCCATAAGCCGCGCTCTGTTTTCCCATAACGCTTGGAAACTCCTCACGCCGTGTAGCGCATTTAGGCTTCGGGTAAGCTATTCCCGCAACGCTTGGAAACTCCCCCCCCAAAATAAAGGTGCTGCAATACCCTAGAAGCCACTAAGTAAGGCGATTGGCCTACATTCAGTTGCTGAGGATAGTGGCAATGCATCTAGAACCCACTGAGTAAAGGGCAGTTTGGTTGCGGGATTTGTTGGCTTGGTTACAGGGGCAGTGGGAGTAGAGTGTAGGGCACGAGGTCGCTTCTAAGCTCGCCGGAAAAGCCGAAAATTCAGTGATTTAAGGGCGTAGATCCCTAATGAATTTTGTTGATATGCTCGTGCTGGGATCAAATATGTGGTTAATGTGTGGCTAAGCGCATCATGTGGCGATTCTGGGAATCAAATAGCAGTTCATTGAGGCTTTAACTGGGGGCATGGGTTCGGATAATTTTTCGCCCAGCGCCGTTCTGGGGGGGGGAACTGGAATTGAAGAGCTCGCCAAATTATCAGAGAGGCTCGCAATCACAGCTGAAGCCAGATCCGGCATCGCCGTTGATCCGTGGATTGGTGGGGTTGGCGGTGGTGTGTGCGATTGCGCCGTTGTTGATTTTTCTCTGGTTGCTTCCCACCTTGCCAGACTATGTGCCGATGCACTGGAACTTTGCTGGGGAAGTGGATAGTTATGCCCCGCCAGTAATGATGGTGTGGCTACCTGTGCTGCTCCTACTACTAGCTGTTGGGTTGTTGGTAATTGTGCGGTGGCCGCAGGCTACTGATACTCCGTGGGAGCCTGTTACGGAGGCCGGCTGGCAGGAATATTATGTAGTGAATCGTCTGTTTGTCGTTTTTATGAGTTTTTGCGTGACGGCGCTTAATTTTGTGATGACTTATTCAGTAGTGGGGCTGCTGTCAATTCAATGGTGCTGGGCTGTGTTGGGAGTGGCATTAATAGGGATAGCTGTGTTAATTTGGCGCACCTATGTGATTGCGCATCGGCTAATTTAGCTGGATATTGCATGGGTGGCGGGCCTTAATCGCAGGAGGCTTCAAAATTCACATGATGGCCTGTGTTGGTGCTGATTGATGCTGGTCAGAGCGGTGAGTTCTCTACAGGCACGCTGGTGATCCGCCACCCATGCCACCCCACCCGCGCCTTTGTGCAGCAATCTCGCGTCTCTACGATTGTATTGCTTAACTAATACAATCTGTGTTACTCTAATAACACAGTTCGAACTGATGGTATATCGCGTTGGAATCTTAGCCGGCGTTTGGAATATTGCTCCTCGAGAAGCTGTGCAGCGGAGAATTCAGTATGGCTTGATGAGGCTGTAGGGCTGGCTCGTGGTGAGCAGGCTTTCCGAACTTGATGGGATTTGCAATGTGATTGGCGTAGGCCAAGCGCAGTCATGCGTGTGGTGTGCGAAGCAGTATGTGAAGTGAATGAGGAGGCGCAGGAGGTGCTATGGCTCCTATTGCAACGCAATTAGATCCCAATCGGCCAATTGGTGATCAGCTCGTGGAAGAGTTTTCTCGACTCATCGCCACCAGGGAATGGAAACCCGGGCAGCGCGTGCCAAGCGTGCGAGCGCTTGCGGTGGAGGTGGGCGTTAATCCAGCCACTGTGCAAAAAGCTCTTGTGGCTCTTGACGAGCGCGGACTGCTTATTGCTGAGAGCACAGCAGGCCGATTTGTAACACAAGATTCCGTGCTCATCTCACATACACTCGCTGAACTCGCTGGAGCGCATGTGCGTGAATTTGCAGCACGCATGCAAGCGCTTGGTGTGAGCCAAGAGCGAGCTATCGAATTAATTCATCAGGAATGGAAACTCACCTCGCAGGAAAGGGAGAACCATGAGTAGAGCAACAGAACTCTCACAAAATGCTGAGCGAGCATATTCTGTGGGAGATAATGCGCCTAAAGCTGCCGGTGCGGCGCAAATGAGTGGCGGCACAAACAAGGCAAAAGATCGTGGTGTTCACATCGCACATCTGAGCAAAAATTTTGGGTCAGTGTGTGCGCTCAATGATCTCACCCTGGAAATTCCCGCAGGGCACATCGTGGGGCTTATGGGCGAAAATGGCTCAGGAAAAACTACGCTTTTGAAGATTCTTGCGGGCGTGATGCTGAACTATCAGGGAGAAGTGCTGATTGACGGCGAGCGCCCTGGGCTGAGTACGAAAGCGCGCGTGAGCTTTTTGCCTGATACAAGTGCTGCACCTGCGCGGCTTACCGGAAAACAGGTGGGGCAGATGTATGCTGATTTTTTCCCAGATTTCAGTATGGCTCGCGCACTGGAAAAACTGCGTTTTTTTGGAGTGCCGTTAGATCGGCCAGCTGCTCGCCTCTCAAAAGGGCAGCGTGAAAAACTACAGATTGCTATGGCGGTGGCGCGTGAAGCGGAGTTCTACTTCTTTGATGAGCCACTCTCCGGAGTGGATCCGGCTGCACGTGATCAAATTTTGCATGGAATCTTAACCGATCTTCCAGAATCGGCCACAATGATTATTTCCACCCATCTCATTCAAGATATCGAAGCAATTGTGAGCAGCGCCATCTTTATGCACGCTGGTGCAGTGCGGATTTCTGGAGAGGCAGATGCTCTGCGCAGCGAATATGGCATGAGTTTAGACGGGCTCTTCAGGCAGATGTACCAGTGGGAAGGGAAGTGACAGTAATGCTGTTGAAACATGAATGGCGTCTTAATGGGCAGGCAGTGTTCGGGCTGCTAGCGGCACAAATAGTATGCCTAGTGATTGGTGTTGGCCTCGGATATCTTCCTCCCGAATGGAATGTGGGAGTGATTAGCACGGTGCAGGTGCTAACAATGTTGGTTGCGGTGGCGGCAGCGGTAGTGCTTGCAGTGGTGCTGTTCGCTGGCTATTTCCGCTCAATGCATGGCTCCTTAGCAGCGTTCACGGCTAGTACGCCTGTGGCACTTGGCAAGCATTATGCGGTGAAAGTGTTGTGGGCTGCGGTGGCTCTCTGGATAAGCTTCCTACTGGGATTCCTCGGAATGACGATGATTATGGGTGAGGTAACCGGGCGTACGTCGTATGCTGCTTACCATCAAATGTGGAAGCACATGATCCCGCAAATCTGCGAGTTTGTAGGCAATAATCCAAAAATTGCTGGATTGCTGATATTGGGAACGCTGACAATAGCTGCCGGATTAGCAATTGAAGGGGCATTCGTCGTTACGCTTGGCAGCAGTGAACGTATGGCCAAGTTTGGCACTTACGGTGGAATCGTCATTATGGTGGTGGTGGCATGGGCTGCACGCAATGTGGCTGCACTGCTGGGCCTACTCATTCCAGTGGGGATAGAGATTGTGCCTGGCCCGCATCAGGCGATAACGGTTTCTGTGGTGCCGATGTCTATTAGTTTACTTCAGCAAAACATTCTCCCGCTCGGCATACTCATCTTCCCAGCACTGTTGCTACTGGCGATGGTAGTGCTCACAGTGCGTTCGCTGGGTCGGTGTTACTCCTTGCGGTGAGTGCTACTCACCGGGTGGATCGGCAAGGGCGCTCCCTTGCCGATCCACCCGGCTGTTCCTCTGTATGCTCAATATTCTAAAGTGATGAGGATTTTGTGGAGGCGGTAGGGCACTAAATCCCTTAGGCAGGAGCGATCCTAAGGCGATATCAATAAAGCGGGTATCTAAGGCGATATCAGCAAAGCGGGTATCTTGGGTATCTAAGGCAGTATTAACAAAGCGGGGTATCTAAGAATTTCTCTTGTCTGTTGCCCGCCCGCACAGCCATGTTGAGTGAGTAAACGGTGCGGGTGAAATTTAACTCCGCTGAGCTTGCCGCGAGAAAGCTGATGAATCATCTGCGATATGTGCTAGATATGCATGAGAGAACGGCGGCTAAGGATAGGATCCAAACAGAGTGAGCTTGCATAGTGGCGGTGGCGTGCATAGCTATTGAACACTCACATGGCCGTGGGCATCAGAGTAGAATCGCCCTTCCCACACTTTAACGGCCGCCACCAGCACAAAACTCAGTGAAATCAGTAAACTCCATGAGCCTAATTTGCCCACATGCACCATTTCCCAGCCATTTTCTTGGCCAGGATAGGCCCAAGCTCCGAGAAATGTGGCTCCATTCTCAGCTAGCCACAAGAATGTGCCAATGAGCACGAAGCTCACGGCGGCGGGCATCCAGTAGCGCTCACGCCCCACAGTGAAAAAAATTTTGCTAGGCCATAGGGCAATCACAAACCCTGCGGCTATCCACCAGCGCAGATCAGGAATCCAGTGGTGGGTGTAAAAATTTGCATAGGCAGCCACAGCGAGCAGCGAAACAACCACCCAGTGAAAACGATTAATTCGCAGATCAAAACGCCTAAATGCCTGGCAGATATAAGAGCCTACGGAAGCGTACATAAATCCTGAGAAGATGGGCACTCCTAGGAGTTTCACCACTCCGGGATCGGGGTAGCTCCAAGAGCCCATATGTGTTTTGAAGATTTCGAGTGCTAGCCCAATGAGATGGAAAGCGCAGATCACTAATAGTTCACGCCACGTTTCCAGCTTGAACACCACAAACGCAACTTGCACAATGACCACATAAATCAGTAATGCGTCGTAGCGCGCGATGGGCATGGCAATATTCCCCCAGATCACATGCGTCGCTGCGAGCCCGAGAAAAATTAGGCCTGGGAATAGGCAACACTGCAGCTGAATCCATGTGAATCGAGCGAATTGCTGCGGAAATATGGCAAAGCGGGAGAGGGGAAGCCGCCAGTGTGCATGTGCATGAACTATGCGACGGCGAGATACGCCTTTAGATACCTTGGGTAATTCTGAGGAATGGCGGGTTCCCTCTATGTGGGCGGGAGTCTCCTCCATATGGGTGCGGGTTTCCTCCATGTGGGCGTTGCTACTGTGCGGAGTAAACTCTTGGCGTTGATCAGGCTCACGAGCCGGAGTTGGCTCGGGCAGCACATCAGGCATGGCAGTAGCGTGCTCGAATCTCGCTGGTGATTCCGCCGGCTTTGATAACGTCGCGCATCATATACGCCGATGGCTTTGGAGTGCGCTCAAGCGAATCGCGGTCAAGCCATACAATGCCAAAGCGCGGCACCATGCCTTCAGTCCACTCCCAGTTATCTACGAAGCACCAATGATAATAGCGCTCAAATGGTAAGCCGCTAGCAGCCATCGCCTCCCAATGTGCCACGAGGAAATCGCAACGGAATCTCTCAAGCATTGGAATGTCAGCCTTGTTGCGCTGACCGCCGTGGCTGTGTTTGCCGCCCGAGCTGTTGCCATCTGCAGCACTGGCACCACTAGCAGCGCCATGTGCTGCGGTGTGGGTATTCGGGCCCGCACCGGGCCCGCTCTCTAAGCCATGCCCAATTCCCTCTGGATACAGCGGCTGCTCGCCAGCGGGGAGGGTGTTCGCCACCGGGCCTTCAAAACCGTTATCTGCTGTGCCATTTTCCGTCACCCAGATAGGCAATTCTGGAAAGCGCTCTGAGAGCTCCCGCACACATTCAACGATACCTTGTGGATATACTTCCCACCCCAGATCGGTATACGTTTGGCCAGGGAATGCGCCGTCAGTGATACCCGAGACGGCGGTGCGCGAGTAGTAGTTTAGCCCGATAGCATCGGCATAGAGCCCCGGCGTCACCGAGCGTTTAGGCCGGCCGAGGGCTGGAGAAAAGTGCCCAGTGTAAAAGGCGTCTTCAATGATCCGATGGAACATATATTCATCAAAACGGGTGAAAGCTTGGTGCACTGGATTCTTGGGGTTACGCGGGGCAAATACCCGCTTATGGTGAGCGAATGCCACTTTCGCGCGGTGTTCGCCAGAATCTTGAATCTCGTGAATAATCTGATACGCGCCGATGTGGGCCACGGCAAAATTACGCAAAGTGGCCATCATATGCCGCCAGTTCACAGTGCCTGGTGGCATTTCTTTGAAAAGATAAGCGCCAGTTGCAAACACGTTTGGCTCGTTGATGGTGATCCAATCGGTGACGACGTCGTCAAGAGCTGCTACCACATGGCGCACGTAGCGCAAGAAGAGATCTACGTTAGCTTCCACCGGCCAGCCGCCAAGGCTCTCAAACCAGATCGGATCACCGAAGTGGTGCAGTGTTACGAGTGGGGCAATGCCGCGGGCGCGCAAATCGGCGATTTCTTCGTGATAGCGCGCCAACGCTGCCTCATCGAATTCTCCTTGGCGTGGCTCAATGCGCGCCCACTCCACGGAGATGCGGGCGATTTGCAAGCCGAGCTCACTCATAAGAGCGTTATCTTCGCGCCAGCGCTCCCAGTGGCCAGTGGTGCGCTGCGGCGTGGTGCCATCTTTCACTTCGCCGCGGCCGGCCCAGGCGTCCCAGTTGCTAGGAGGAAGATGGCCTTCGATCTGGAGAGCGGCGCTCGCTGTGCCAATGGCAAAATTCAATGTGACGGAACTCATGGAGCCAGGGTATCGGATTCAGAGGCATCATGTGGGCGGATCGAAAGTATTGACAGGGGTTAGATCTAGAGGGCTCTAGGGGCGTTTGTGGCTGCAAAAATTGATGAGTATGAAAGAGCCATATCTGCACCAGCGTCTCAATAGCGGCAAGAGAGACTTGTGATGGATTGTGTTTGTCGGATTTGTTGCTGCTTGCAGGGTCTTGCCGCGCGGTGGGGCTTTGTCCTTCGCCATACGTCGTCATTTCTTTTATAATCTTCGGCATGGCAAGGCCTCAAACCAAAGATGAATTGATTGCTGCGGCAAACACACAATTTGAAAAATTTATGGAAATCCTGGAATCTATACCTCCTGCAGATCGTGAAGCTGATTTTCCGCCGGCTTTCGCTGATTATGGATCAGAGGCACACTGGCAACGTGACAAAAATTGTAAAGACGTGATCATTCATCTCTACGAATGGCAAAAGCTATGGCTCACGTGGGTGAGCGCAAACATGGGCGGAGAGAACCGTCCGTTCTTGCCTTATCCGTACACTTGGAAGAACTATGCGGGAATGAATGAAGAGTTCAAGGCACAACATCACAACACTTCCTGCAGCGAAGCACTCGAGCTCTTAAGGACGTCGCACGATGATGTCTTAGAACGAGTGCAAGCTTTGAGTAACGAAGAATTATTTACGAAAAAATATTTTTCGTTCACAGGCACCACATCCTTGGGCTCTTACGCGGTGTCTGCTACGAGTTCCCACTATGAGTGGGCAATCAAGAAAATTCGTAAATACAAAAAATCCCTACAGCACTTATAAACGAAATCTCTACGGTGAAGCATCTTCCATACTCCGAAAATCCGAAGGGCTACCCACTCAGCGCGAACCCGGTTAATGCCGTCTGGTTCCCAAACTTGCGCACGGCGAGCCGAGCCTATTGCCCAGAGGCTTGCGGCTTAGGAACAGGCAGCACCGCAGTGAGCGCAGCGGCGCTCCTATCGCCCAGGCGCTCGCGCGCCAGGAAAAGATATGCGGAGCGGCACCTCAATCGGATTCCCGAACAAGACCAAGACATTATGGCGTGGAGTGATGAGGCTTTTCTGAAGCGCACTCATTTAATATGAGATGGGCAGAGCGTTCGTATTACTCGTTCGTATTACTTTG
>JALELI010000041.1 GCA_022768785.1 Arcanobacterium sp.
CGGGATACACCTATTTCTCCGATGTGATCGAAGATTTCATCGCAAATTTACGCGCCATACGGGCCGGCCAAGAGCCACCTCACCTGGTTACTCTTAGCCAGGGGTACTAGTGCTGCCAAATTGTGAAGCCAAGGCGCTTAGTCAAATTGTGAAGCCAAGGCGCTTAGCGAGATTGTGGAGCCAAGGCGCTTAGCGAGATTGTGGAGCCAAGGCGCTTAGCGAGAAAGCCCGGCTTCTAGCACAATAGCGACACCCGCGAAGCACGAGAAGCGCCTGCCGCGTGAGGGGGGGGGATTAGGAGAGCGTTCCTCTCCTAATCCCCCCCACGTGTTGCTTTTAACGCACTCATTCCAAGCGGAGCGAGTGCTGAACGCCCACTCCATGTAGTTTCTTCACAAGCGCATAGGCTCCGATGAGCACGGCCAGATACGGCACACCGGCAATCCAGATCTCTGGCATAGGCACTGCGAGCGCCACATAGATAGCCACCGCTGATATAATCACCAGCCACGATGTGAAAGGAGCTCCCCATAGCTGCGCGGGAGCAGGCGGAAGTGGCTGCCCAATGAGCTGCTCTTGGCGAGCGCGGCGGCGCCGAAAAGCCAGGTGAGTGATCGAGATAAACACCCACCCCACCAGTGTGCCAATAGTGGCACACCCTGAGAGGTAGAAGAACGCAGTGGTAGGCGCGAAGATTGCGAGCGTTGCCGTCACTGCCACACCCACAGCTACCAGGGCAATTGCCACACGCGGAGTGCCATTGCGCGATGTCTCTCCCGCAATTCGCGGAGCGAGCCCATCGAGCGCCAGCGAGTGAATCATGCGTGACGACGTATACAAACAGCCATTCGCCGCCGAAAGAGCGGCCACAATCAGAATTGCGTTCATAATATGCCCCGCAGCTGGAATCCCTACTTGATCCATCACGCGAACAAAGGGGGAAGCCGTCACTTCAGAGCCAGAACTTGCAGTGCTGTTCCACGGCTGGAGCGTCACCACCACGGCTATAGCTAATACATAAAACAGCAACAGCCGCATAATCATATTTCGCGCTGCTTTAGGCACATCACGCTCCGGGTGCTCCGCTTCCGCGGCCGTCACCGCCACTGTTTCTAGCCCACCAAAACTAAATACGGAGATACACGCCGCAATCAAAATTCCAGCGATTCCATGCGGGGCAAATCCTCCGTGAGCTGTGAGATGTACGAAGCCGATGGGCGGGTTGGGAGACGGCCACCCGAAGAGGATCAGGCTCAACCCGAGCACGATAAACACCACGATCGCCGTCACCTTAATCATGGAAAACCAATACTCTGAAGTGCCATAGAGACGCACCGTGAGCAAATTTAGCGCAACGATAAACGCCGCGCATGCCACAGTGCCCACCCAGAGTGGCAGGTGCGGAAACCAGTGCCGTAGATACGTGCCAGACGCCGTCACCTCAGCCCCGATTGCAATCACATACGTCACCACCAGGTTCCAGCGCACCACGAACCCGCTCCACGGCCCCACATATGCTCCCGCTACTGCTCCAAACCCTCCTGGAACAGGGTGTACTGACACTAATTCAGCCATCTCCCACACCACAATCAGTGCGAGTAAACCAGAGAGCAAATAAGAGATGATCGTGCCTGGCCCTCCGAAAGCAATAGTGGAACCCGAACCGAGAAAAAGCCCTGTGCCGAGTGCTCCTGCAAGCCCGATCATAGAAACTTGGGCTCTCGTGAGGCGCCGCTCTAAATTATGCGTGTGCTGCGTGTTCATCGTATTTAGTTTACTCATCTAGCCAGACAGCACGGAATTTTGTGCACAAAACCGGCCCAAATCACAGCTGCATGTTTGGGAAGGAGCCGCAGCGAGAGGAGGGAGAGAAATCCAGAGCGAAGTTTGCCAGCAAACTCATCACTGTATTCTCACCGTCTGCGAGGAGATCCGCAGATTCCCGAGATTCCCGATAGTAGCAAGAAGTATCCTCACCGCCTGAGAGGAGATCTCGAGACGCAATATCGAGACGCAATATATTGCGTGATATTGCGTGATTTGGAACAGCAGAATTCTCACTGCCCACGTGAGAAGCCCACTGCCCACAAGCCGGGGCTCCAGCGGGCACGCTCGCCGTGATAGTGGCTGGCTGATACCACTCCCGCGAGCCGGAGCTCCAGCCTCACATGCAGCCATTTATAAGCCAATGCGCGATGTGACGAGCAGTATAGTGCTACATCACATGGAAAACCGCGGGCGAGGAACCACAAACAGCAGCAGATAAAGCGCCATGATCAGCACAAAGCCCACCTGCAGCCCTGCAAATGTGAGAATCGCCCCCAGCGCGAGCGGCGCGAGCAACGCGCCTATGCCAGACACCACATTGACTACAGACGATGCCGCTTGGGGCTGCACGGTGGGCAGGCCTGAAAAATCTGTGGCCGCAATGGCAAACAGGCAAGAAGTTCCCAATCCTGCTATCAACAGCCCGAGCCCAACGCCGATCACACTTGGTACGAACCCCACTATGCCGGCCCCTATTAAGCCCAGAAGCTGGAGCGTTGCACTCGCATAACGATAGTGCAGCAACCGTGCAGCCCCGATGCGCCCCACAGCCATTCCAACAGCAAAAACTGTGGCGAGCGCCGACGCTTGAGCCAATGTGGCATGCACTTGCATGAGGCGCTCCACGCTCCAGGCATAAAATGCAAATTCCACTCCCGCCACCATGAGCAGCCGCAACACTTGGAGCGCCACCGCTCGTTTTGTGAGTTGCGGCAGTTGCTGCTCTGTTGCAGATCCAGCCTGTGCCACTGAAGTTTCGGGCGTCATCGCAGTTTGCGCCGCAGCTGCCCCTGCGCTCTCCGCACGCACCGAGCGAGCGCTACACGTGCCGAGGAATGCCCGGAATGAAACGGTTGGAGCACGCCATGCCATGATGCTTTCTGCTAGCGCCGGAACGAGGATTAGCAGCAGCGCAAAGCGGCCGTATCCCGGCCATAAACGCTCAGCGAGCGCAAATGCCAGTGGAGAAATAATGGATACGGTGGAGGCAATTCCAGTTATTATCGCCAGATAGCGCACTCCCTCACGCCCAACGAATACTGCCGGATTCACTATCGACGTGGCAGCAGCCCCGTATGCGCACAGCCCCGCTCCGAGAAGTACCATTAGTGCGCTGTTCTCCCCGATCATCAGCGCCACGCCTATGGCCACACAGACCGGAGCAAGCCGCAGCAGCCACACCGGCCCAAAACGCAGCACATACGGAGCGCTGAGCCCTCGAATCACCATAGATACGCCGTACATCGATCCTAGCAGCGCCAACTCTGCCACAGACACTCCGAGGTCACGAGAAAATATCGCCATCATTGCCCCAGCCACCGAGAGGTAGAAGCCACCAGTCACCGATGCTGCCGAAGCTAGCGGAAAGATTCGCTTCATATCGAGATACATCAACGGGCTCTGCGGAGGAATAGACGAAGCCGCGGCAGAAGGCGTGTGCGCGTGTGGTACAGATGGGATCTTTCTCACGTAAATATTGAACTATCTTACGTTTTCCAAAGCAAGGAATTCCTCCCCCATTACCAGGCATATTTGTAGTTCGCTAGGATCGAAATATGCAAGCACAGTCTCCTTCCGAAGCTCACTCTGTTACAGAAGTTCCGCCGGTGAGTGCACCCCTCCCACGGCGCACTCACCACCGCTGGTTCCCA
This sequence comes from Arcanobacterium sp., assembly GCA_022768785.1. Taxonomy (GTDB): domain Bacteria; phylum Actinomycetota; class Actinomycetes; order Actinomycetales; family Actinomycetaceae; genus Arcanobacterium_A. The sequence continues at coordinate 3,699 of JALELI010000041.1, forward strand.
AACCAAAAAGGCGCGTGGATTATGGCACTTGTGCCATTCCTCAGCGGCGGCATTGGAGGCGGCTTCACATGGCAGCACCTTCTGCTTTTAGCCCTGTGGCTGGCAGGATACTCCCTTTTCTTTGCGGGCACTCAATGGCTCACAGCACGTCAGGCTGCGCGGTTGCGCCCACCCGTGCTGCTGTGGGCTGGCATCACTGCCGTTCTTGGGCTCATTAATCTGTGGTTCTGCGGAGCTCTGATTATATGGATCGTGCTTTTTGTGCCACTTATTGCTGTGGCTGTGTGGGCGGCGCAGCGGCGGCGTGCTCGCACTCTGAGCGCACGCAGTGCAGAAGTTATAGCTGCCGGGTTAATGTGCCTTGTGGCATGGGACGCAGGAGTGCGCATCTATGGCCCCTTTGGCGCTGAAATTAGCGATCTAGGCATCACCCCTGCAGCCGATATCACGCTGCTGTCACTCAGCCAGTGGGGGCCACTTCCCACGCTGCTGCTCAGCCCGGCAGCACCAAAAGCGATCGCCGTCACGGTAGCTCTCACATACTATTTTTGGAGCACAATCCCATTTGTAAAATCGCTCGTTCGGGAACGCGATTCGCAACGGTATCTGCGCCTTTCCACATGTACTCACGGAATTGGCTTGCTCGCCGCACTACTCTCATGGGCACTGCAAATTTTCGATTGGCGGCTACCACTCATGTGGCTTATTTTGCTCGGTCGATGGGCCTATTTCACGCGCCTTTCACGCTCTCCCCACACCGCCTCACTAAATCAGCGCCAGCTGCTGATGATAGTGGGCTTCGCCGAAAGCGTGCTCAGCATTCTCTACATGGGAGCAGCGCTTGCATAGCTGCCGCATACGCCAGCACCACCAGAATCAGCATCAAAACTAGAATCGGAACCGCAACCGGAACCAGGCTATGATCTGGCATGTGCGACGCTCCAAAAAATATTCTCGAGAAGTGCACCCACTCAATCCAGAACGGCTTATGGGTGGGCGTAGCTACGAACCTGGCCCAGGTGGGTTTGAATATATCGTGCAGAAAATTCCGCACGCTAAAAAGGAATACATCTGCCCAGGCTGCGGCGGCGTGATCGCAGTGGGCGAAGCACACATCGTAGCGTGGACGGAAGAGGGCTGGTTTGGAAAAGAAGCAGGCCAACGAGATCGTCGCCACTGGCACCGCAGCTGCTGGGCTGCCCGCGGCCAAAGAATACCGCACCAATTATGAGCTGCGAGTGCTCCCACCCACAGCCAGCATATTCCTGTAGATTACAGCACTCGCAATCTCTTAAGCGGCTATCTCAGCGGCTCACTTCTTCGGCAGCCGTATCGCCATCCACATCGAGCACCTGGTGATAGGCCGGAAGATCCAGCACCCCATTGCCAGATAGCCCAATGAGTACTACTTCTCCCTCATGAGAGCTGCCATCGCGCAGATACTCAAGCGCACCCGCCACTGCGTGAGTGGATTCCGGAGCTGGAATGATTCCCTCCGCGCGAGCAAACTCTACGCCAGCGGCAAAAGTATCTTCCTGCGCAAACGCTTTCGCCTCCATCAAACCCAGATGATACGCATGTGACACCATCGGAGCCATACCGTGATAGCGCAAGCCACCCGCGTGAATCGGATCTGGCACGAAATCACTGCCGAGGGTGTACATCTTCATCATGGGAGTGAGCCCTACGACGTCACCATAGTCGTAGCGATATTCCCCTTTAGTCATCGAAGGGCACGCAGCCGGCTCGCACGCCACCACTCGAGTGCGAGTGCCCTCGCGGAGGTTCTGGCCAATAAACGAAGCTGCGAGCCCACCGAGATTAGAGCCTCCACCAGCGCAGCCAAACACCACATCTGGAGCACTTACCTCTCCAGCTTCCTGCAACTGCACTAGTGCTTCTTCCCCAATCACAGACTGTTGAATCAGCACCAAATTGAGCACCGAGCCCAAAGCATAGTGAGCCTGCGGATCTTTGACGGCGCTCTCCACCGCCTCAGAGATAGCCATTCCGAGAGATCCAGACGTCTCAGGATCCCGCGCCCGCAGTGCTCGGCCAGCCTCGGTGAGCTCTGATGGTGAAGAGTGGCATTGCGCCCCATACACTTCCATCTGCATACGCCGATACGGCTTGGAATCATAGGAGGATCGTACCTGCCACACTTCAGCGGTGAGCCCTAATAGCGCACACGCCATCGAGAGCGATGCTCCCCACTGGCCAGCACCTGTTTCTGTGGTGAGGCGCGTGGTGCCTTCAATAGCGTTGAAATACGCTTGCGCTAACGCAGAATTCGGCTTATGCGAGCCCGCCGGAGAGTTTCCCTCATATTTAAAGTACACATGCGCTTTCGTGCCCAACTCTCGCTCCAGATTATGTGCACGGAAGAGCGGCGATGGCCGGTAACTGGAATAGAGTTCACGCACCCGCTGCGGGATTTCGATATAGCGCTCCTGGCTCATCTCCATAGCAATGAGGCTCTTCGGGAAAAGCGGCTCCAAATCTTCAGGCTGCACCGGCTCATGGGTGCGCGGATTGAGATAGGGCGGCATCGGCTCTGGAAAATCGGCAACGAGGTTGTACCAGTGGGTAGGAACCTTACTCGAAATTGGAAAACCGAGTGCACGCAGCTTCAGGTTATTTTCTGGATTCGCCATCGTTATCTCCTTTCATAGCGATCTACCCTACTCATTGTTTCTTGTGCGATGCCCTTATAGCGCACCGTCTATGAGGCAGCCCCACAGTTTTTCACTGCTGTGTGTTGCGCGCTTCACTCTACGCCTTTGCGCAGTTCACGAGCAGGCTACTTCACGTGGTGGACGTCGTCACTTCACGTGGTGGACGTCGTCATTTCACGCGTTCAACACCGGATTTCACCCGCTGATTTTTTGCCGGCCAGGATTCTTGCTAAACTCTAAGGGCTGGCACGCGAGAGCGTATGCCGCATGCGAGTGTAGCTCAATGGTAGAGCCCTAGCCTTCCAAGCTAGTCACGCGGGTTCGATTCCCGTCACTCGCTCTGTGAGAGCTTGAGGTTTACTCACTTTCACAGCTACTACATCTGCTCTGAAGAGAAGATCTTCAGTGCGTTTGTTCACGGGGTATAGCGCAGTTTGGTAGCGCGTCCGCTTTGGGAGCGGAAGGTCGTGGGTTCAAATCCCGCTACCCCGACAGCACCAAACCCCCGGCACAGCAGCGAAAATGCGTGTCGGGGGTTTTCGATTGTGATGTCGGGGTTTTCGATTGTGAAAGGCAATTTTGTGCGAAGGGCAATTTTGTGCGAAGGGCAATTTTGAAAACTCACGCCATTCCCACGCCATTTAACTAGTGCTCTGTGGAGGGGCGGAGCATATGTGCTTATCGGCACCTATGCTCCGCCCCTCCACAGATGTTCCACTCCTAGGCTAACTGGTCGTCAATATTCCCCTGAGACGTTGCAGCGAATTCTCGTGCAATCTCCTTTTGCGAAGCATGCGAGAGCCGCACAGCCTGTGCGAATTCGCGCTCAATCTGGGCGTTAGCCGTATATGTGAATCGCGAAACTATCCAGGCCACTGCCGTTGCTGCCACAAATCCAGGCAGGATCTCGTAGAGGCCGAAAAGCTTGAGCGAGCCCCACACTCCCACCACCACAGCTCCAGTGAGCATGCCGCTCAAAGCTCCTTGCCATGTGAGCTTGCGCCAGTAGAGTGCCAAAATCACAATCGGCCCAAAAGCTGCACCAAATCCTGCCCACGCAAATGCCACCAGATTCAGAATCGAATCAGTGCGGAACCACGCAAACACATATGCCAGCACAGACACCAACAACACCACAACTCGGCTCGTGAGCACCCCTGCACCAGTTGTGCGATCGCGTGTATTTTTCACATTGAGCACATCTTCTACCACTGCTGAGCTCGTCACAAGCAGCTGTGAAGAGATCGTGCTCATCACCGCTGCGAGAATAGCGGCAAGCATAAAACCTGCCACAATCGCAGGGAAGAGATATTGCCCCGAGAGAATAAACACTGACTCAGCAAACGCATCTCCCACTTTCCAGATGCCGAGCTGATTTGCAGCGATCCCCACCAGCGCCGTGCCTCCCGCTCCCAGCACGGAGAGAGCCATCCAACCAATTCCAATCCGTCGCGCGCTGATAGCTTCTTTAGGAGAGCGCAGTGCCATGAATCTCACGATAATGTGCGGCTGGCCAAAATACCCCAACCCCCACGCGAGGGCAGACACAATGCCCACAACTGTGCCCCCATGGATAGGATCCAAGAGATTGGGATCCACGGCGGTAACGCCGCGAGCCACAGCTCCAAATCCTCCCACAGCCACCACGCCAGCGATCGGCACCGCGAGCAGAGCGAGCAGCATCATCATGCCTTGCACCATATCCGTCCAGCTCACGGCCAAGAATCCACCAATAAGTGTGTAGAGCACCACCACTCCGGCCACGATCGTCATTCCCAAGTGATAATCGAGGCCAAAAGCAGACTCAAAAAATGTGCCGCCAGTCACCATACCAGAGCTCACATAGAACGTGAAGAACACAAAGATAATTAGCCCGGCCGCGATTCGCACCGAATGGGTGCTATCTTGTAAACGATTGCCGAGGAAACTCGGCACGGTAATTGCATCACCAGCCACCTGTGTGTAGGAACGTAGGCGCGGCGCCGTCACTTTCCAGTTGATCCACGCTCCCACTGTGAGCCCAACGGCAATCCAGCCTTGCACAATCCCACCGAGATATAACGCTCCTGGCAGCCCCATGAGCAGCCACCCGCTCATATCGGCAGCACCGGCGGAGAGCGCCGCCACCAACGGATTGAGATCGCGCCCACCAAGCATGTAATCGTCGAGGTTTTTGGTGCGGGTATACGCCCACATGCCAATCACCACCATTGCCACAAAATAAATAATCATGGCAATCGCTTGCCCAGTTTCTTGGCTCATGCCTATCCTTCCCTCACGCCCAGGGGGCACTTCTCTCTGTTGGGAGAGTTCCTCTGAAGAATTCTCCCAATCTTTCTCTCGCGCCCAGGGGCACTTCTACGAAAGCTACGCGCCAGCATAATGGCCAGCAGAAAATGAAAATGGCCTTGCTTAGATAGCAAGACCATTTACTCTCAGCGCCGCTGATCAGTCGAGATCAAGCAGCCCTTTTTGTGCAGCTTTAGCGAGACGGCGTGGAATACGCACCTCGCTGCCACCAATCGCCTTCACCGCTTGGAGCTCAGTGAGCTTCGCCTTCCACGAAGAACGGCGAGAGCGGGTGTTGCTGCGAGACATCTTTCGCTTTGGAACTGGCATTCCTCCGCCCCTTTCATCATCGTGCACACAGGCCACAGTGAACTACTGTGCAACCCATTGCGCAAAGTTTATGAGGTTCGCGCTCATCGGAGCGCACAGAGGTTGAGTTTAGCGCTCCTGAGCGCAAATATCCATTTCGCCGGCCCGCTTTGTGCCGAATGCCACCGCAACCGCTGCAAACCTGGGCCACTCAGCCATAACGAGTAAGCCATAATGAGTATATGCACATGGCTTCCACACGCCACTCCCGCGGTCACTCAGCAACTCCCCCGCCCACGTTTATGCTGCCCCACGCTGCACACCTACGCCATGAGCTGACAATAAAGCGTTCTCGTTTTATCGCCACCGCCGCCCGTGTGGATTCACTCACAGCAGCCCGCGATTTTTTCGCCCATGTGCACGCTGAATTCCCAGACGCACGGCACCACTGCACTGCTGTGCGGGTTGAGGGGGAAATAGCTGCGCAACCGATCACTCGTTCTTCTGATGACGGCGAACCCGCAGGCACTGCAGGCCGGCCAATGCTCGGAGTGCTCACGGCGAGTGGCCTGATCAACGCGGCGGTGGTGGTGACGCGGTATTTTGGTGGTACTTTGCTCGGCACTGGCGGGCTAGTGCGAGCGTATTCAGATTCGGTGCGGCAGGTGCTCCACGGAGCTCCGATTGTGCGCCGAGAGCCGGCACAGCTACTGAGCGTTACCGTGCCTTATGCGCTAGCTGGAAAGTTGGAAGCCGATTTACGTACATATGGGTTTGAGCATATTAACGCCCGATACACCGCTCACGATGTGCAGCTACAGGCACAGGTGCGCACGGTGGACGGCGAAACTTTCTATCAGCTAGTAGCCCAACTCACAGAGGGAGCAGCGCAGCCACAGCTCATCAACAACACCCACATGGAAATACGTGCAGGAAAAATTGCGTTAATTGGATCAGACAGTTAATCTGCTGAATGTGCACAGGCAAGGCCTCACCAAGTGCGATTAGCTAAGTCTTCCCGTGCATCACAGTTTTCTAACAGTAGCGAGAGGAGCGTTGCCGTGGATTATCACTTCTTCACATCTGCCGCTCCTTTTGCGTGTCTATGTTTCTAGGGCGCCAGCTTTAGTTTTCGTGCGCTTCAAAACGTATGCTCGGCGCCCACAAACCGCATTGCCGTGAAATATCTCATGCTTTTTAAGCTGCACGGCAGGAATTCTATTTCGAAAAAACGGCGTTTAACTTTTGACAACTTTTAGGAGACAATCATGGCTTTATATCAATCCATCACCGACATCATCGGCAACACTCCCATGCTGCGCTTCAATAAGCTCCAAGGAGATTCACAGGCCACTATCTTTGGCAAACTCGAGTTTTATAACCCTGCGAGCTCCGTGAAAGATCGCGTGGGCGTAGCCATTGCGGACGCCGCAGAAAAAGCGGGTGCGCTCAAGCCTGGCGGCACTATTGTGGAAGCAACTTCTGGCAACACCGGTATCGCCCTCGCTTGGGTTGGTGCCGCTCGCGGCTACAAAGTAATTCTCACGATGCCCGCTTCGATGAGCAAAGAGCGCCGCGCTCTGCTCCGTGGTTTCGGTGCCGAGTTAGTGCTCACCGAGCCAGCGCTCGGTATGCAAGGTGCCTTAGACAAGGCTCGCGAGATTGTGGAATCACAGGCAAACGCGATCCTCGCTTCGCAATTCGAAAACGAAGCCAATCCAGCAATTCACGAAGCCACCACTGGCCCAGAAATTTGGAACGATCTCGATGGCAAAGTAGATGCATTAGTGGCGGGCATTGGAACTGGTGGCACGATCACTGGAGCTGGCCGGTATCTCAAGAGCCACAATCCAAATCTGCACATCGTGGCTGTGGAGCCCTCGGATTCCCCGCTGCTTTCCACGGGGAAAGCTGGATCACATAAGATTCAAGGGATTGGCGCCAACTTTGTGCCCCAAACTCTCGACACGAATATCTACGATGAGATCATCACTGTGGAGTTTGATGACGCCGTTGCAACAGCACGCCGTGCCGCTCACGAAGAAGGGACGCTGGCTGGGCTCTCTGGTGGCGCCGCTCTATGGGCTGGGATTCAGCTGGCACAGCGCCCAGAATTCGCTGGCAAGAACATCGTGGTGATTGTGCCCGATTTTGGCGAGCGCTATGTGAGCACAGCTCTCTGTGAGGGATTAACCGACTAGCTGGCATTCGTAGCCGCTCGGCATGCCGTGTGGGGTGTGGGTGGC
>JALELI010000044.1 GCA_022768785.1 Arcanobacterium sp.
TATAGGATCTTGAATATGCCAGCGATATAGCCCAAATCTCTGCTGGCTACGATACAAGCCATCCGGACGAAGAACTTGGTTTAAACCTAAATATGGAGTACTGAATTCGGTATAACCCCTCCCTGGCACATCAAAATTCCATGCACCCCCGAAGTAATCCTCCGTTCCAGTTCCGCAAATCGTAGGAAATTCCCCATCCCCATCGAGATATATTTTTAACTCGCCTTCGCCCCACCAGCCAGGAGAATTTGATTGCCATGCAATATAGGTGCCAACATAATTTCCTGCACCGTGTACTCCTGTGAGAATTTCATGAATTCCATCACTAACCGGATTGGAGCGCCTCCATTGTGCATAGAAGTACAGGTCGCTGCTTCCTACCTCTTGCACTGTATAGTCCACTTGGTAGTACAAATTTGCCGGATCAATCGCCAAATTTTCAATAGTGATTCGCGCCCGATTTCTAAATGGCATCTGCCAATAGCTATTAAATCCCCCCATGGGGTTGGCAGCTATCATCGAAGAGGAAACCTGAGAGAATTCCGTCCACCCATTGCAGAAGAAATCTCCGACTGGCACTTCTACAGCGGGAGCTTCAGCTCCATCCCAATAAATACGAAGAATAAGATAACGCCACAATGAGTGGTGAACCGTCATCCATAGATGCCGAATTACGCCAGATCCTTCAATATTCGCAATCTCAGCCGTTCCACCAGGCTCAATTTCTATACAAGGAGAAACTTTCCACCCTTGGCCAAGCCATTTTGCAGCTTTCTCTGAAAACCCTCGTGTTGCTGCCCCACCAGCTCCTTTAGCCCCATTCGGGTTTTCTGCCGTGATGGCACGAGACTGAACTCCATCGTGCCGTTTAAATGGTTCAAGCATCATTTCTTAAGCCTCTTTCCCACCATGTTCTGCATTAATTGCTAGCTTCTTCCCGAGGGATCCACCTGGATGATGTAGAAAAAAATCTTCTGAGGTAATCCCTTTCATCGCCATTAACGCACACACCAAAGCATCGCCTATAAGTAGGGTGACCGTTGTTGAAGTTGTAGGAGCCAAGCCGAGTGGATCTGCTTCTCTTTCATACGAAAGCGGAACAACAACATTTGCCAATCGCCCCAAGCTTGACTCCGCGGAACGCGTTAACGCTAGAAAGGGAATATGCGTTTTCTTCATCAAAGAAGCTACCTCGCACACTTCACGAGTCTCACCAGAATTTGAAATAAGTATCCCAACGTCTCCTACAGTGAACATCCCTGAATCTCCGTGCAAAGCTTCAGCTGCATGCACAAAAAAAGATGGAGTACCAGTAGAAGCGAAAGAAGCTGCCATCTTCTTCCCAATGTGCCCTGATTTGCCCAGCCCACACACCACCACTTTTCCTCGCACACTCAAAAGAAGTTCAATAGCTGAAGCAAGTACGGTATCAGGCAGCGCCAGCGAAGCATTGAGCTGCTCAATTTCAGAGGTCATAGTATCGTACGCCTGTTTTATTCCTCTTTTCAGCGCTATTTCCATGCTTCACCTCAGAGTTATGAGAAATCGTTTTCTTATATAACGCACAACAATATGCACGAATTTTCATTTGTTGTCAATAGATTTAAATAAATTGTTGCAATTACTCAATAAAATAAAACGATTTTAAAGATATCGTTATCTCAAATAGGTGCGAAAACCATCAGGAACACCAGACGCGTATTCCCGTTTAGCTCCCGGTTATCTTCCCCGCCCATGCAACACCAACACAAAAAGGTGTGCCGCTTGGAGCTTTTCCAAGCGGCACACCTACCATTTCACGCAGTCACACTGCGCAAACTATTTCCTCAGCTCACAGCATCTTGTAAGCCAACAATCGCTTCCACATCGTCTGCGTGGCTCACGCCTTCCGGCAACTGATAATCCGAATCGTGGCCAGTGAAAGTAAAACTCATCGGAATGTTATCTTCATCAACATCTACCACGATGGTCTGCCCCTCCTGGAACTCGCCAAAGAGCAACTTCTCAGAGAGCACATCTTCAATATCACGCTGAATTGCGCGGCGCAGCGGGCGTGCTCCGAGCACTGGATCGAAGCCTCGATCTGCGAGCAACTGCTTAGCTTTATCAGACAGCGCCAGGCTCATGCCTTTCTCCTGCAGACGCTTATCTAACTTCGAGATCATCAGATCCACGATCTGCAGAATCTCATCGCGGTTCAGCTGCGGGAATACGATCATTTCGTCCACGCGGTTCAAGAACTCGGGGCGGAAGTGGTTCTTCAGCTCTTCGCTCACCCGCATCTTCATGCGGTCATACGAAGCCACCTCGTCTTGATCGAACTGGAAGCCTGTCTGCACGCCCTTGGCAATATCTTTGGTACCTAGGTTCGTGGTCATGATGATAACGGTATTCTTGAAATCTACCACTCGGCCTTGTGAATCGGTGAGCCGGCCTTCCTCCAAAATCTGGAGCAGCGAGTTAAACAGATCTGGGTGAGCTTTCTCGATTTCATCAAATAGCACCACTGAGAATGGCTTCCGGCGCACCTTTTCGGTGAGCTGGCCACCTTCGTCGTACCCCACATATCCTGGAGGGGCACCAAAGAGCCGAGAAACGGTGTGCTTCTCTTGATATTCGCTCATATCCAATGTGATCAGTGAATCCTCATCACCAAAGAGGAATTCCGCAAGCGCCTTGGCAAGCTCCGTCTTCCCCACGCCGGTAGGCCCAGCGAAGATGAACGAGCCGCCGGGGCGGTTAGGATCCTTCAAGCCCGAGCGCGAGCGCCGAATCGCCTGGCTCACCGCTTTCACGGCTTCTGCCTGGCCAATCACGCGCTTATGGAGCTCGTCTTCCATGCGCAGCAACTTGGCAGACTCCGCCTCAGTGAGCTTAAACACCGGAATCCCCGTGCTCATGGATAGCACTTCCGCGATGAGATCTTCATCTACCACGGCTTCCACATTGAGCTCACCAGCTTTCCAGGCTCGCTCTTTCTCATCGCGCTGCTCCGTGAGCTGTTGCTCTTGGTCACGCAGCGCAGCTGCTTTCTCAAAATCTTGCCCAGCGATAGCGGCGTCTTTCTCGCCTTTCACCTTTGCGAGCTCTTCATCTAACTCACGCAACTCAGGCGGCGCCGTCATCTTTTGAATGGCGAGGCGCGCTCCGGCTTCATCAATCAAATCGATAGCTTTATCTGGCAAGAATCGATCATTGATATAACGATCAGCGAGGGTGGCTGCTGCTTCGAGAGCTTCATCAGTGATCGCCACATGATGAAAAGCCTCATAGCGATCGCGGAGCCCCTCGAGAATCGCAATTGTTTCTTTCACACTCGGCTGCTCTACCTGGATCGGCTGGAAACGGCGCTCCAGAGCAGCATCTTTCTCGATGTACTTGCGATATTCATCGAGCGTAGTGGCTCCGATCACCTGCAGTTCGCCGCGCGCCATCATCGGCTTCAGCAATGACGCCGCATCGAGCGCCCCTTCCGCCGCACCAGCGCCCACGAGGGTATGAATCTCGTCAATGAAGAGAATAATATCGCCACGATTGTTGATCTCTTTCAAGATCTTCTTCATGCGCTCTTCAAAATCGCCACGGTAGCGAGAGCCCGCCACTAACGATCCCATATCGAGAGAATAAAGCTGCTTATCACGGAGAGTTTCGGGCACGTTTCCACTGGCAATTGCTTGAGCGAGGCCTTCCACCACAGCGGTTTTGCCCACACCAGGCTCACCGATCAGCACCGGATTATTCTTGGTGCGGCGGCTGAGCACCTGCATCACGCGCTGGGTTTCGTTGTAGCGCCCGATCACTGGATCAAGCTTGCCCTCACGTGCCTGCGCGGTGAGATTGCGGCCGAATTGATCTAGCACTGAAGATCCGGCTTTAATCCCGCTCTCACGCTGGTTCCCGGCGCCAACGCCCACGGCTTCTTTACCCTGATATCCCGAGAGCAACTGCGTGACCTGCTGGCGCACCTGCGGCAAATCAGCACCGAGCTTCACCAATACCTGCGCGGCCACGCCCTCTTGCTCACGGCACAAACCGAGCAAGAGATGCTCAGTGCCGATATAAGAGTGCCCGAGCTGTAAGCCCTCACGCATCGCATATTCCAGCACTTTCTTCGCGCGTGGGGTGAAAGGAATATGCCCATTGGGGTGCTCTTGCCCCTCACCAATAATTTCCACTACCTGCTCACGCACGCCATCGAAAGTGATTCCGAGCGCCTCAAGTGCCTTGGCTGCTACGCCTTCACCTTCTTTGATCAAGCCCAGCAGAATGTGCTCCGTGCCGAGATAGTTGTGCTTCAGCCCACGGGCTTCCTCTTGAGCCAGCACAATCACGCGACGGGCGCGATCTGTAAATCTCTCAAACAATTCGTTCTCCTCATCGGTGCCGTGGCGTGAGTGGTGCCCGCCGTAGAACCAATCGATAATGGGATCGCAAGCAGCGCCCCCATACCGTCTCTTGGCGAGAAGCATCACGCAGCGCACAGCCACGCTTATTAACTCATTCACTCTAACCGCGGCTACTCACAAGGCTTTCCCCATTTCGCCAAGGGCGTTATTGAGCTCCGTTATCCACCAGCTGCGCCGCTTTTCACCACTGATTTTGAGTGCTCTACCCTCGGTTCACTGCCCCAATAACTGGAGGCAGTTCCGTATGCCGTGCCAGTGCGCCCCGGCGTGCCCGGCCGATCATCTCCTAAAAATTAGTGGCGCTATTTCCTCGTGAGTGCGCCCCGGCGTGCCCGGCCGATCACGCCTCAGCAATGATCGTGAACGGCCCATCATTCACTAGTTCTACGTCCATCATTGCCCCGAAGCGCCCAGTTTCCACGTGGAGCCCACGATCTCGCACCGCCTGCACCACCGCATCAAAAATTGGCTCAGCCACATCACCGGGAGCGGCATGGCTCCACCCAGGCTTCTTTCCCTTACGCACATCGGCATAGAGCGTGAACTGAGAGATGATCAACACCGGGGCATTCACTTCTTCAGCCCCCACTCGTTCACCCGGATCATCTACGCCTGCGGGAGAACGCAAAAGTTTCAACTGCGCAATTTTGCGCGCAATTTTCTCGATCTGCGCTGGCCCATCACTATGAGTGACGCCGAGCAACACGCATAGCCCTGCTCCGATCTCACCTGCCACCACGGGTTCTCCAGCAGGATCGTCCATCACAGTCACTTTTGCCCGCTTCACTCGCTGAATCACTGCCCGCATATGTGCCTTTCCTCTCCATTCTTTTCAGCCTCCGCTTGCTAACCTCTGGCTGATCGCTGTTTCCGCTAGCTGATCACTATTCACGCTGGCCGCGCGGTTTAGGTTTTTGATCCTCTCCCATCGCAGCTCGTGCCCGCCGCAGCTGTATCGCCGGATTTTCTTTCGGTGACGCCGCCGATCGCCCTTCGGGAGAAACGATCATTTCCTGAGTGGCAATAAAGCCGCTCCCCTCTCCGATACCCTGCCCACCGTCAATCGTGAGCACCGCCTCCAACGGCACAGTGCGCTTCAAAAGGGCGAGCGCCACTGGCCCTTTTTCATAATCGAGGGCCACGCTAGTGAGCACTCCCACTGGAGCACCACCTGTGCTCACACCCGCTCCTGGAGCAGGCAAATCTCCATCTGGCCCTTCCAGATAGAGAAACACCAACCGGCGCGGGGGCTTACCCATATTCACCACTTTGGCCACCGTCTCCTGCCCAGGGAAACAGCCTTTATTGAGCCACACGGCGGTGCGGAGCCAATCCAACTCATGCGGGAGCACTCCCTCTGCGAGAATTTCGCGGTTAGGCCGAGGCCGGAAATCTACCACACGAGCCGCTTCCCATGCCCCCTCACTCACCGGCTGTAGCCCTGCAGCTTCTAAGGCTTGCTCCAGCGGCTCACTCTGCTCCAGATCAGCCACCACTGCTGTGCGGTACACATCGCGAGCTGGGTGAACGGCGTCTTCCAACCCGTAGTGAGTGCCTCCAGCAGTGATTCTCGGCCACGGATCTTCCCATACGTATCGCGCATGAGCCACGGCCGCTTCGGGGAGCTGGCTGCGCTCGATCAATGTGCCATATACAGCCACTGGCCGTATCGAAATTTCCACTCGCATCATAAATCTCATTGATTCGAGAAAATCAGCGAGAGCCTGTGCCCTCCCCTCATCGGGCAGCAGCCATGTGGCTTCGCCGCTATCTACAGCTGCAAAAGCATGGCTCACATGGCCTGCAGGATCGAGAATCAGCCCTTCCATGCTCGATCCAGGCTTGAGCGTGACGAGCGGTGCGGTGGTGAGATTGTTGAGCCACCCTAGTCGATCAGGGCCGTTCACTACCACAGCTGCACGGCCTGCAAACTTCACGAATGCCTGCCCCGCACGCAGTGCTGCTTCCTCCATAAGCGGGTTTCCGCTGCGAAAAACGCTGCGCGGTGAATTCATCGCTACTTCCTTTCGCACCATTGCTATACGCCACTCCACGCTTCTTTAGCTGCGCGTATCTGGCTCTATAGCATCTGGCTCGGTATCGTCTAACACAATAGGATCCACGCTGGAATCCATCAATCGCGAGAGCCTTCCTGCCATATAAGAGCGCATGGGAAAGCCGAAAGCTTCCATATCATAGCTGTAGAAAAGATCTGAATTCACATTTCCAGCTAGCAACTTCGCGCCGGTAAACTCCGCTCCTGCAGCAGAACGCGCCACCACATCAGTCACCATCTGTAGCTGTGGCCCACGGATCACCCCCACCCAAATTTGGCTCGTACCCGTGGGAGAAGCCAACATTGCTTCCACAGCATACGATCCATCACTGCGCTGGCTCACTGTGGGATTCACTCTCACATATCCTACTGCCGCACTCCACAGCTCACGTTTGTGCAGCTGCTCCCATGTGGCAATCCCCGGTTGCTCCTTATCGACGGCGCTAGCGGGCTCGTGAGCAAGCCACACGTTCGACGTCACTCGCACATAGGGGCCGTTATCATTCGCATCAATACGCAGCTCATGCAGGTAGGCCGCTGCTGGCACGTTTTCATATTCCAGCACGCCACCACCCTGCCACACGTCAATCAACCACGCTAGCGGATAATTTTCCGGCGCCAGATTATGAGGAATTCGCATTGTCATAACCCCAGCATACGTGAGAGTGCGGCCGCATTCGATTGCTCATAGCAACGCGGCCCTATACGCCTGAACTATATATCGGCCGTCGTAGTGGCTCTGGCAACCATTTGGCAAGTAATAATCATGCGCGCCAATTCTCTCCCCATTCGGAATCCCCACATCACACGAGCACTAGGCTGAGCACATATGCCACTACGCCGAGCATGCAGTGCGGAATGAGATTGCGCGTTGCCCCTGAAATCGGCGCCAGCGGTTGCGAAACTTCCTGGGTTGCGCGGCCAATAAGCACATAACACAACGGCGTGCACACTCCTATCGCCAGCCCCGCCCAGAGCTGCACCGACAACACCCACGCCACCAGCAGCCCAGCCACAATTCCATTGACAAAAGCCAAGGCGTGCGATGTGCGAGCTTCGATCGATTCCACTAGCGCAACTGCGGCAATCACCACTCCAAACACCAGTGCTTCACCACGCCCCAACTCCGTTCGCCACACAAAGATCCACAGCGCTGTGGTGACCATGAGTAGGCACCCTGTAAAAGTTCCCGCCGCCTGCTTTAAAAGTTGCTGACGCCCGTCTCTGCGCAACATCTCTGCCATAAATGTGGCGGCCGCACTCAACCCGAGCACAAAAGCCATCAGCGTGGGGGTGCCCCAATTGGCAACCCCAAGAGCCACCAATGCCACCAGCGCCATCACCAAACGAGCCGCGTTTGGGTGCGGAAGTCGCAACAATCTGCTCCAGCCGAGCAACAAAATTACTACAAAAAGAGCTGCGCAGATCAAACCTGTGCCCTCGTTACTGAGCGAACCGATCACCACGAGCGCCGCCCCACCAACGCCGATAGCGATGCGCCCAGCGACAGTTTTAGCTTGCGGATAATTGATCTCGCTCATAAGGGAATTCTCGCACGCACGAATCTTCTTCCCCAAACGCGTGACAATCTCATTTTTGTGCGCTAGATTATGAAGCAAGACACCGGATCGCGAAAGCCCCGGGCTCCAATAATTTGCCGCTACGAGCGGCCTTCGCGCCGACAGGCGCTATCAGGTTCGGTGTCCTAGGCTTCGGCAGGGG
>JALELI010000075.1 GCA_022768785.1 Arcanobacterium sp.
AGATGGGATCGAAAGAATCCATCGAGGATACTGCCAAAGTGCTTGGGCGTATGTATGACGGCATCGAATATCGCGGATTTGGCCAAGAGATTGTGGAGCAGCTGGCCCAGTATGCAGGGGTTCCAGTGTGGAATGGGCTCACTGATGAATTCCACCCCACGCAGATGATTGCAGATATGCTCACTGTGCAGGAAAACTTTGGTGAGCTCTCTGGCAGAAAATTGGTGTTCTTTGGGGATTGCCGCAACAATGTGAGCAACTCGCTGATGGTGGTGTGCGCCAAGTTGGGGTTGCACTATGTGGCGTGCGGGCCACAAGAGCTGTGGCCGCAGCCGGAATTAGTGGCCACGTGCCAGCAGCTTGCGCACGAGAGTGGTGGATCAGTAGAGCTCACTGCGGATCCGGAAAAAGCCGCGAACGGGGCTGATGTGCTCTACACCGATATCTGGGTGTCTATGGGAGAGCCAGCGCAACTGTGGGAAGAGCGGATCACTTTGCTCCAGCCTTATAAGGTGACGCCGCAACTTATGGAACGTGCGCGGCCCACGGCGATTTTCTTGCACTGTTTGCCAGCTTTCCACGATTTAGGCACCACTATTGGCCGCGAGATTTACGATCGTTTTGGGCTCACCGAAATGGAGGTAGCTGACGCCGTATTTCGTTCGCCGTCGTCAAAAGTATTTGACGAAGCGGAAAACCGTATGCATTCGATTAAAGCAATCATGTATGCCACGCTGCGCTAGAGCGAGATTGTGGCGGGCTATGAATGTGGCATAAATATGTGCTGAATCTGTGCTCAAGCTGAGAAGAGTGGGGGAATTCTCCCTGATTCCTGCCGATATGACGCGCTTTACGGCACGTTCCACTTGCTAAAATCTATTTTAGTTACGAGAATGTTGTCTAAAGGATATTGCAGATTCAAAGTTCAGGGGCGTTCTCTGGGCGCTGTGCGAAATCGAGGTGAACTATGGCAGATATGAACGATCTCGGCACCTGTGAACAGATTTTGCGATATATCGTGGAACGTGGCCCGATCACATCTGGGGAACTGGCAAAGATTTTGGTGCTCACTCCCGCTGCTGTGCGGCGGCATATCTCTACTCTGGTGAATAGTCAGCTGATTAAGGTCTATCAAGGAAACGTGAATGCCCCCACTCGCCGTGGCCGCCCCTCTCGCCGCTATGTGGCCACCGCAAAAGGGCAAGGAGAGCTGAAAGAATCCTATGCCGATCTCGCCGCCCAGGCGATGAAATTTATGAAGATGAATATGGGTGATGATGCCATCAATGAATTTGTAAATCAGCGAGTGGCGATGCTCGAGCAGCGCTATGGCAGTGTGCTTGCTCACGCTGGCGATACTCCAGCTGAAAAAGCTGCTGCATTGGTGGCAGCGCTCAATAGCGATGGCTATGTGGCCACGCTCCGGCGTGGGGGGCCTAATACGATGGCTCTGCAACTGTGCCAAGGGCATTGCCCAGTGCAAGATGTGGCCTCGGATTTTCCCGAGTTCTGCGAAGCGGAAACAGCCGCTTTTGCGCGGCTGCTCGGTGTGCCGATTCAACGGCTAGCCACGCTCGCCGGTGGTGAGCATGTGTGCACCACTAATATTCCAATCGGAATGCCGGTGATGCGCAGAACGCGGTGATTGAAGAACAACGAAGAACAACTGTAAGAGCTGCGCTGGCTCACAACGGCCACTGCGCAGTTGTAAAGGCTGAGGAGTGCGGGAAATGGTGGGGCACGCCCGTAGAGCTCAGCGAGGTAGAGGCAAAGCCAAGATGTGAGTGTGAGCAGCGTGATAGCGCTGCCTGAAAGGAAAAAATGACTCAATCTGCATTAGAGCCACACGTGGATACGGCTAGAATCCCGCAGCGGAATTCTGACCCCTCTCAGCTCTCTCAAGAAGAAGCACTGGCGGCATTTGATCAGCATTATGCATATGGCTGGCATGATAGCGATGCCGCTGGCAAGGCAGCGCGCCGTGGGCTCAACGAAAACGTGATCCGAGAGATCTCAGCGATCAAAGGAGAGCCAGAGTGGATGCTACAGATGCGCTTGAAAGCATTTGATTCTTTTGAGCGCCGGCCGATGCCCACGTGGGGCGTGGATCTGTCTACCGTAGATTTCGACTCGGTGAAATACTACGTGCGTCCGACTGATCAAGTGGCACAATCGTGGGACGATCTGCCCGATGATATCCGAGCTACCTACGATCGGCTCGGGATTCCCGAAGCGGAGAAAGCACGGCTAGTGGCAGGTGTGGCTGCGCAGTATGAATCCGAGGTGGTGTATCACCAAATACGTGACGACCTCGCTAAAAAAGGAGTGATCTTTCTCGACACCGATTCCGGGCTGCGCGAATATCCAGAGCTCTTCAAAGAGTATTTCGCCAAATCTGTGCCCCTTGGAGACAACAAATTCTCAGCGTTGAACACCGCTGTGTGGAGTGGCGGCAGCTTCATCTACGTGCCTAAGGGAGTGCACGTAGATATCCCGTTGCAGGCATACTTCCGCATGAACACTGAAAATCTTGGCCAATTTGAACGCACGCTTATCATCGCTGATGACGATTCTTATGTGCACTACGTGGAGGGGTGCACCGCTCCAATTTACAAGAGCGATTCGCTGCATGCTGCGGTGGTGGAAATCTTCGTGGGCAAGAACGCACGTGTGCGATACACCACGATCCAAAACTGGAGTAACAATGTGTACAATCTCGTCACTCAACGTGCCGTGGTGGAAGAGGGCGGCACGATGGAATGGGTAGACGGCAATATTGGATCGAAAGCCAATATGAAATACCCGTGCTGTATGCTCGTGGGCGAGCACGCTCGTGGCGAAGCTCTCTCTATCGCGTTCTCCGGAAAAGGCCAGCATCAAGATACGGGAGCGAAGATGGTGCATTTGGCGCCGCACACCTCTAGCTCCATTGTGAGCAAATCTATTTCTCGGGGTGGCGGGCGCAGCTCCTATCGCGGCCTTGTGAAAGTGCTGCCTAAGGCGGCACACTCGAAAGCCAATGTGGTGTGTGATGCATTGCTCGTAGACGATATTTCTCGCTCTGATACGTATCCCTACGTTGATGTGCGCACTGATGATGTGGAGCTCGGCCATGAAGCCACAGTGAGCAAAGTGAGCGAAGATCAGCTCTTTTATCTCATGAGCAGAGGTATGCAAGAAACAGAAGCGATGGCAATGATTGTGCGAGGCTTCGTGGAACCCATCGCACGAGAGCTCCCAATGGAATACGCACTCGAACTCAACAGGCTCATTGAGCTGCAGATGGAAGGATCAGTGGGCTGAGCATGGCATCGGAAATTTCAATGAATTCACAAGCGATGAATCCCAATAATGTGGCTAAAAAATCGCCTTCCAGCCGCGCCGATCGGCCGCTCAGCTTCCGGGTGCAGGATTTTGAGCCACCCACCAATCGAGCAGAGGAGTGGCGCTTCACTCCGCTGCGCCAGATTCGGCCTTTCCTGGATGCTCCTGTTGCGCAGGTGGCGCACAACTGTGCAACAGAAGCTCATCTCAGCGTGAGTGCATCAGGGATTGACTTTGAAACGGTGGCGCGTGGCGATGAGCGGCTAGGAACGCTGCAGGCGCCGGAAGATCAACTTGGCGCTCTCGCATGGGAAGCAGCTCCACATGCTTATGTGGCCACAATCCCGGCGGGCATGGCTCTGGAGCAAGAAGCCCTTATCCGGGTGCACGGAACGGGCACGGAGCCTTTAGCTTCGTTGCCGGTGACGGCTGCTGAATTCTTGATTGCGGCAGGAGCTGAATCTCGTGGCACGGTATTGCTCACGCACACTGGCAGCGCGCGGCTCACAGAGGGAGTAGAAGTCTCAGTGGGTGCTAGAGCTCACCTCACAGTGGTGAGTATCCAGGATTGGGATATCGAAGCTGCTCATGCTCTGAGTTTCAGAATACGGCTCGGCCGAGATGCCACACTCAAATTTATCGTGGTTTCGCTAGGAGGCAGTTTGGTGAGAGCCACAAGCTCTGTAGATTACGCTGCTCCAGGGGGAGACGTCGAACTCTTGGGAGCATATTTCGCAGATGCCGGCCAGTATCTTGAACATCGGTTGTTTGTGGATCACAATCAGCCGCAGTGTCGTTCACACGCGGTGTACAAAGGAGCGCTGCAAGGGAAAGGTGCCCACGCCGTCTGGGTGGGAGATGTGCTGATCCGCCCAGAGGCTGAGGGGATCGATACGTATGAGCTCAACCGCAACCTGGTGCTCAGTGATGGGCCGCGTGTAGATTCAGTGCCAAACCTAGAAATCGAAACGGGCAAAATCGCGGGGGCTGGGCATGCATCAGCTACTGGGCGTTTTGATGATGAGCAGCTCTTTTATCTGCTCTCTCGGGGAATTCCGCGACGAGAGGCACAGCGGTTGGTGGTGATGGGCTTCTTCGGAGAGCTCATCAACCAGATTGGTGTGGCTTCCGTGCAAGAAAAATTGCTCGCTCACATTGAGGAGGCACTTGATCGCTTAGGAGCTGATACTGCTGAGCCAGATCTAAACGTGGTGCAGCGCGCTGAAGGCGATACCGCTGCCGCTACTCATGCTCACGCCGGCGCTGATACGGAAGCAGGCACCGATGTGGCAGCGGGCGCTGAGCAGCGCTGGCACTCGTCTAAATTCTCCGCCGATGAGATCGGTAGGGCAGCTGCTGCGAATGAATCAGATACTGCTGATACAGCATATACTCCGGCGATAGGGGCAGCTGCCACACGTGCATAAAACGGATTCATAACTTACGTTCAACAACTTTCTCATAGCAAACGATTAGCAAGGACACACAATGCCTAAACTCGACATTATCGACCTGCATGTGCAGGTGGAG
>JALELI010000081.1 GCA_022768785.1 Arcanobacterium sp.
AAAGGAGAATGCAGATGAAAGAGAAATTTTCACGAGCCAAAATGCTAAAAGCTCTTGTTAAAAGAAATAGCGAGGCAGAAGCTGGAATGGTGACGGCGGAATACGCATTGGGCACGGTGGCCACCACGGGAATTGCAGGCATTTTGATCTGGCTTTCGCAGCAGGAATGGCTGAGGGATCTCATTGCTGATATTTTCCGCAGAATCGTGGCGGGCTGATAAAGCCCCTAGAGAATCTGGCCATTGTGGCTCTAGCTGTTGTTGCCAATCAAGCTAGGGCTTAAAGAGCTTGTGGATGGCTGCACGCACCGTGCAGCCACCCACAAGCCGCCCGGCGTTGAGTGCGTAATCAGCACGGGGCCGTATCAAAAGCCTAGAAATCATGTTTTGAGGATTGTGGCGCTGAGGATTGGGACGCTTTGATATTCCAGCATTCTCGATTTTGAGGAATGCCGTTTGAAACAACAGTAATTTCGCAGAACAGCGAATACTGGCTTTTGATACGGCCCTTCCAAACAGCTTTTAGAAAAGCCTGCATCTCATGTGTGTGAAAGCGTGAGTGAAGGCATGAAACAGAAATGCCAATGAGGGTGGCAGGAATGATACGAGGAGTGCGGGAATGATACAGCCAGGAACGAGAGCACACCACAATAGATTGCAGAGATCTCAGCAATCCCTTTGGCAGGAAGCACAGCGGCAGCCACATCGACTAGTTGCTCATAGCAAAAATTTTTGCTGGCGGAGAGCGCGCAGCGGTGCGGAGGCAGTGCGATCCATAATTTCGGCTAAGAAGTGCGCAGGCAGGAGTAGCAGACGACGTATAGCTCAGCCAGAGGCGGGAATGGTGAGTGTGGAATGGGCGCTCACCATTCCGATTTTTATTGGAGTAGTGCTGATGTGCGCTGGGGCGTTGGTTTACACCAACAGCTTGGCAATCACCACTAGTGCGGCGCGAGAAGCAGCTCGTGCGTATGCCATTGAACGGGAGGAGAGTGCTGCTAAATCTGTGGCATACAAGCTAGCGGGGCAGGCAGCCTCTGTGAATATCGTTGAAGAGGGCGAATATGTGCGCGTAACGGTGCGTCGGCAACCAGTGAGAGCCTTAGCATTTCTGGGCTTCACTGCAGAATCGAGCCAGATCGCGCTTATTGAACCAGGGAGTGAGCCGTGATAGCACAGTGGGCATGGCAAAGGCAGTGCAGGTGCGCTACCCAAACGAGATACTTGGATCTGCCACTGGGCACTTCTGCTAGCAATAACGGTGCTGCCCAAACTAGATATTCGAATCATCTGGCCAGGAGTTCAGCCAGGAGTACGGATCGGAATTTGCCAGATCGAAATTTTTCAGATCGGAGTTCCTATCACAGTGCATGGGTACGAACGCTATCAGAGGCACAATCAGGGCTAGGGTTGCGAGCGCGATTATGGCTGTGGCTACAACTAGGATTGTGGCCACGGTTTGGATTGCCGCTGAGGCCAAGGCTGAGGAACAAGCTGAGGCCAGGGCAACCCAAGCTGCAACTCGGGCTGCTAAAACAGCCTAAATTAAGCCTGAGGCCAAGGCCGGCGCCAAGGTGGCCCGGGGAGCAGGGAATGGCGAGTGTGATGGTGGCTGCAGCAACGCTGCTCGCAATCGTGATCAGCGTTTTCTTCATGCACGTTAGTGTGGGGGCCGCGCAGAAAGCCCAATTACAAAATAGCGCTGATCTGGCTGCGTTAGGGGCAGCGGCGAAATATGTGCAAGGATTCTCAAGCTCGGATTCGTGCGCTGTGGCGCGCTATATTGTGCAGCAGCTCCCAGATAGTGCCCAAATAGAGTGCATGGTGCGCGGCGAAAATATTCGGGTGGAGCTCACCGCTAAAGGAAAGTTTGCCTGGCTTGTTCCCACGCTTACAGTGCGTGCAGTGGCTGGCCCAGCAGGTAGTGTGGAGGTGAATGGCAAGGTGGGTGGAACCGATCAGATATAAGAGGTGTTGTGCATGGCTGCACTATTGAGCATATGATAAGCGCGGAAAGGGCCCAAAATGGCAACTGCAATGGAGATGTGGTGCGCGATCTGGCGTATGAGCTGCGCATCACAGTGCATCAGGTGAGCTGATACACCCCATAGTGGCAAGTTTTGGGCGGCAAGCAGCTGCAGAGAGAGCAGCGTAGGCCGTATAAATTATAGGTATAGGAAGAGGAAGCACACGTGACGAAACTTGTGATCGTGGAGTCTCCGGCAAAGGCGCGCACCATAGCGAATTATCTAGGCCCGGAATACGATGTGGAGGCGAGCGTGGGCCACATTCGTGATCTGCCTAAACCCTCTGATTTACCTGCTGCTATGAAAAAAGGTCCTTATGCTAAATTCGCTGTCGATGTAGATGGAGAATTTGAGCCATATTATGTGGTAAATCCAGACAAGAAGAAAAAGGTGGCAGAGCTGAAGAAAGCTCTCAAAGCAGCCGATACTCTCTATCTCGCTACCGATGAGGATCGCGAGGGAGAAGCGATTGCCTGGCATCTGCTTGAAGTGTTGAAACCCAAAGTGCCAGTGAAACGTATGGTGTTCCATGAGATCACGCAAGAGGCTATTGAGCGGGCACTGAAGAACACTCGCGATCTCAACACACAGTTGGTAGACGCTCAAGAATCGCGTCGTATTCTCGACCGTTTGGTGGGGTATGAAGTTTCTCCATTGTTGTGGCGCAAAGTGGCACCAGCACTCTCTGCAGGGCGTGTGCAATCGGTAACCACTCGCCTAGTAGTGGAGCGTGAGCGTGAACGTATGGCATTTATCCCTGCGCATTACTGGGATATAGTGGCCACCCTCGCAAAGGGCCCAAGCGAATTCACAGCAAAACTCATCGCGCTTGATTCCACGCGAGTGGCAGTGGGCAAGGATTTTGACGATCGAGGCCAACTCACTCCGAAAGCGGAGAAAGACGGTGTGCTGGTGCTCACGAGTGAGCTGGCACAGGCGATCGCAGAGGATTTTCACAGTGGAAACTCTCGAGTGGCCAGCATCGAAACAAAACCGTTCCGCCGCCGTCCGGCACCGCCATTCACCACTTCCACATTGCAGCAAGAGGCTTCACGTAAGCTGCGTATGGGCTCGCGCGACACCATGAGAGTGGCGCAGTCACTCTATGAAAATGGCTTTATCACGTATATGCGTACGGATTCTGTGAATCTTTCTGAACAGGCAATTCGCGCTGCGCGCGAGCAGGCACGAGAACTCTATGGAGCTCGCTCAGTGCCAGAAAAACCGCGATACTACGCCACAAAATCTAAAGGAGCACAGGAGGCGCACGAAGCTATCCGCCCAGCAGGTGATAAATTCCGCACCCCTCAGCAGGTGGCTAGCCAACTTCGAGGGCGAGAGTATGCACTCTATGAGCTCATCTGGAAACGCACGGTGGCTTCGCAAATGGCAGATGCCACAGGCTCTACGGCGTCAGTTCGTTTAGTAGCTCAATTGGCTCATGTGCCTGAATACGCCGAAGCGCACCTAGCTGCTTCGGGCACGATTATCACGTTTTCGGGATTCTTGAGCGCTTACGAAGTAGGAAAAGATTCAGCGCGATATGAGGAGAAGGCTCAGGCCCAGCTTCCGCAGCTGAATGAGGGGGAGAGCGTGGCAAACCACGGTGGCGAAGCCGCCGGCCACGAGACGGCTCCGCCTCCGCGGTACACCGAAGCGAGTTTGGTGAAAACCCTAGAAGAGAAAGGGATCGGCCGGCCTTCCACATACGCTTCTACGATTTCTACGATCATTGATCGTGGCTATGTAGAGCGAAAGGGCCAGGCACTCGTGCCCACGTGGCTGGCGTTCTCGGTGGTGCGGCTCCTCGAAGAAAATCTTCCGGCACTCGTGGATTATGATTTCACGGCGGATATGGAACGAGATCTCGATGAGATCGCAGCTGGCCAAGAAGATCGGGTGCAGTATCTAACTGATTTTTACCGTGGCAAAAACGGGGAAAAAGGTTTGCGAGATCAAGTTGGCAGCTTAGGAGATATTGATGCGCGCGCCGTCAATACCATCACTATCGGAGACGGCATCGTGGTGCGAGTGGGGCGCTATGGCCCGTATCTTGAAGAAACTCGTTCTGATGGCACAGAAGGGCGCCGCGCCTCGGTGCCCACTGGCGTCACTCCTGATGAGCTCACAGTGGAAAAGGCGCACGAGATTTTAGATTCTGCTATCCAAGAAGATCGTGTGCTTGGCCAAGATCCAGCCACAGGCTATGATCTCGTGGTGAAAGATGGCCGTTTTGGGCCATACATTTCAGAGGTGCTTCCCGATGACGCTGTGGCCTACACACCTACAGGGAAAATCTCAAAAACCAAGCCCAAGCCACGCACGGCCTCGCTGCTTTCGAGCATGGATCCCAATTCGATCACTCTGACCGATGCTCTCAATCTTCTCTCGCTGCCGCGTGAGCTCGGTGAATCCGAAGGAGAGATGATCACGGTGCACAACGGCCGCTATGGCCCATATATGAAACGGGGGAGTGATTCACGCTCGCTCAGTAGCGATGATCAGATTTTTTCCATCACCTTGGAAGAGGCCGAAGAAATCTTTAAACAGCCTAAGGTGCGTGGGCGAGCCGCTGCTAAACCACCGTTGGCCGAGCTTGGAGAAGATCCAGTAACGGGTGGGAAAATCCTGCTGAAAGATGGTCGGTTTGGCCCATATGTTACAGATGGTACGGTGAATGCTTCGGTGCCGCGCAGTGACGACATCAATCAGATCACACCAGAACGAGCACAGGATCTCTTGGCAGCCCGGCGCGCGAAACTCGCGGAGAACGGCGGCACGAAAACTCGATCCAGCACAAAAGCCCGAGCGAAAACTAAGCGAGTGGTGAAAGCGAAGAGTAGGAGTGGGGCACAGAAGAAAACAGCTCGCGCACAGTAAACGTTTATGAGCTCCAGCGGGAGCTCAGGAACGCTAGAGTGAAGCCGAGAATACAGCGAGAGCAAGGGAAATAATGGCGGGCTTGTTTATCACTTTTGAAGGGGCAGACGGCGCAGGGAAATCCACGCAGGTGGCAGCTCTAGCTAGTGAGCTGACGGCGCGAGGCTATGAAGTGGTAACAAGCCGCGAGCCAGGAGGCACTGAGCTTGGCCGAGCTATCCGCGAGCTGCTGCTACACGGAGGAGACGTGGCCCCGCGTGCGGAGGCGCTACTGTTTGCGGCGGATCGCGCACACCATGTGGCCGCAAAAATCCGGCCGGCGCTTGAGCGGGGCGCAGTGGTGATCTCCGATCGCTACTTAGATTCTTCTGTGGCCTATCAAGGGGCAGCCCGAGCACTCGATCCACACGATGTGCGAGAGTTGTCGTTGTGGGCCACGGGTGGGCTATTGCCACAGCTCACGGTGGTGCTTGATGTTCCTGTGGAGCAAGGATTTGCACGCCGCGGTGGGGATCATGATCGCATGGAAGCGGAGGGTCGAGAGTTCCAAGAGCGAGTGCGCCAAAGTTTCCTGGAGCTTGCTCAGGCAGAGCCAAAGCGATTTTTAGTGGTGAATGGGCGAGCTGAGATTCGCCAGATTGCTGAGCAAATTTGGGGAGTTGTGCAGCCGTTGTTGGCTGAGGCAGAACTGCGTTTTCCAGCTATCAATGTAGCTTCACAGGGCACTTCGCACGGCTATTCCCCATCTGAAGAGGCCCCGCGCCAGAGCGCCCAAGAGTTTTCTTCGCACAGCACAGGCGCGGAAGCTGCAGAAATGGAGGTGCTCCCGTGAGTGTATTTGACGAGCTCGTGGGGCAAGAAGCTGCTATCGAAGAGTTACTTCGGGCGGCGGTGGCGGCGCGCGAAACCCATGCAGATTCAACAGCGGAGGGCACAGGAGCAGAAACAGAGCTAGCCGACAACTCATCGGCGATGACGCACGCCTGGCTCTTCACCGGCCCTCCAGGATCGGGGCGTTCACTGGCGGCAAAAACTTTCGCTGCAGCTCTAGAATGTACTGGCCCTGTTCCCGGCTGTGGCCAGTGCCCGCAGTGTAAAGCAGTGATGGGAAACAATCACCCAGATGTCACTTTTGTGAGCACGGATCTCGTCACTATCAAAGCCGATGAAGTGCGTGCCTATGTGGCTCAATCCTATGTGGCTCCTGTGGAGGGCGCCTATCGCGTGTTTATTGTGGAAGATGCCGATCGAATGCTGCCGCGCACCACAAATGTGCTTCTGAAAGCGATTGAGGAACCAGCTCCACGCACAGTGTGGATACTGTGCACAGTGGCTGCGGCAGATGTGCTGCCTACGATCCGCTCGCGGTGCCGCAATATCAATTTGGTGACGCCGAGCCCGCAAGCGGTGGCAGAACTATTAGTGCGACGTGACGGCGTGCCGCCCGAGCTGGCACTGGTGGCTGCGCAGGCAGCTCAATCCCATATTGGAGTGGCGCGGGCACTCGCCACTGATCCGGCTGCAGCTGCTCTTCGGCGTACCACGCTCCGGGCGCTCACAGAGATTCACAGTGTGGGAGAGGCCGTGCTTACGGCGCAGCTGCTGGTGGATCCTGAGAAAATGTATATGGATTCGCAGGGCTCTCATAATCCTGGCGAGGGTGCTGGTGAAGAGGCGGCAGCCGTTCATAATGCTCCTAGTGCGGCAGACCTCATAGAGGCAGAGCAGCATCGCCGAATGGAGGAGCTTGGCCTGGATCCGAATGGGAGAGTGCCAGCGGCAGTGAAAAGCCAGGTGGCAACTGATGCACATAATGTGAAGCGCCGGCAAACTCGTCTACACAGAGACATGCTCGACCGCGAACTCATCTATATTGAAGGGTTTTTCAGAGATGTGCTAGTGCGCCAACTCGGGGCGGAAGTGCCAGTTATCAACGCCGATTTTGCCGAGGAAATTGAGCAGCGGGCACAACTTTCCACAGCGGAAGAAACTATTGCCACGATGGATACTCTTGCCGTGGCGCGGCGACGATTGCGCTCCAATGTGGCGCCAGTGCTTGCGTTGGAGGCAGCTTTAGTGCAACTTGTGCGGTAGATTGTGAGCATATCAAGCTGGCGGAGATAGGCGGAGATGGCAAATTTAGCGGCGATAGCAAAGAAATCATATGCGTTTGTGATGGGGCTGGTGGGAGTGCTCGCGCTGAGTTCATGTGCAGTGGGCCTCCCACACGGAGATGCTCATTCCGGCGGAGATTCAGGAGAGAGTAAAGCGGTGCCCATAGCGGCTCCGATGCCTGAGCCACCGGCTGGGTTAGAGATATTTTATCGGCAAGGAGTGAGTTGGCGAGAGTGTGGAGAATCGCTTGAGTGTGGGCACTACACCGTGCCGCTCAACTACGCAGATCCTAAAGGGGCTGTGCTGCGCATCGCCGTCACGAAACATGTGGCTAGAGGCAAGAAAATTGGTTCTTTGCTCGTGAATCCTGGTGGCCCAGGAGAGAGTGGGCAGGAGCTCGCTCAAGCAGCTGGCGGCTTTCTTCCAGAGTCTGTGGTGCGGCATTTTGACATCATCGGATTCGATCCACGAGGTGTGGGAGAATCACAGCCAGTTGATTGCGTATCTGATGAACAGTTGCTGAAGTTCGCTGAGGCGAGCCACCCACGCACCGCAGCTGGGAAAGCTGCTAGTAAACTCGATGCCGAAAAATTTGTGGCAGGCTGTATGGCTACTTCCGGGAAAAAGCTGGCCTATATCAGCACAGAGAATACTGCTCGAGATATGGATGTGATGCGGGCAGTGCAGGGAGATCCTAAGCTCTACTATCTCGGCTATTCTTACGGCACTGAGTTGGGTGCTGAATATGCGCAGCTCTTCCCGAAAAACGTGGGGCGTATGGTGCTCGATGGGGCCGTGGCAGCCACAAAAACTAACTTTGAGCAAACTCGCGATCAGATGGTGGGCTTCGAGAAGTCGTTTGACGCCTATCTGCGCAGCTGCTTGCCCCAGAAAGGAAAATGCCCATTCTCTGGATCTCTTGAGCAGGCGCGGGCAAAGGTGGCTGAGCTTTTTGCACGTGCCTTGCAGCAGCCTTTCCGCACTTCTGATCCGCAGCGCCCGCTCACTCAGTCGGCATTGCTGTATGGCATCATTACGCCGCTGTATAGCGCCAATTACCTTGCGCTCAGCCAAGCTTTTACCGATCTGATTCAGCGTGGAGATGGCAGCGCTTTTCAAGTGCTGTTTGATTCATATCTGGGGCGTGAAGATGGAAAATTCACAGGGAATGCGATGGAAGCGAACATCGTGATCAACTGTGCCGATTATCCGGTGGAAGGAGACGCCGCGCAGTGGGCCAGGGAAGAAGCCGAATTGGTGAAAGTGGCTCCGCTCTTTGGGCCAGTATTTGGATACGATGAGCTTACGTGCTCGCTGTGGCCTACTAAGCCGAGCAAGCGGGTGGGCCCGTTCGTGGCGAGTGGCTCGGATCCTATTGTGGTGGTGGGCACCTCAGGTGATCCGGCTACCCCATATGAATGGGCGCAGGATTTGGCTAAATCTTTGGAAAATTCGCGATTGATCACCTGGCAGGGAAGTGGCCATACGGCATATGGTCGCTCCACGCGCTGCGTGAGCGATCCGATTAATGCCTATCTCTTGAGTGGTGTGGTGCCGAAAAATGGGTTAGTGTGCCCAGCTCAGTAGGCTTTCCTGGGCTGTTGGCCGGGAGCCTTTCTCCAACTCGCAGCAGGAAATTGCACAGCTTATTTGATTACTGCGGGGCGTTTTAGGTACATTAGCTACGCTGCTTCACGCAACGGTTGCTGTGTGTTCACACCTTGAGCGGCTCTCATCGAGGGCTGTTGGTAACTAGTGCGATAGGCTGCGTGTGCCACCTTAGCTCAGTCGGCAGAGCGATTCACTCGTAATGAATAGGTCGAGAGTTCGATTCTCTCAGGTGGCTCCACTTAGACTTCGGATTTGATAAGTACCCTTTTGCGTTAGCGAGTATCGCTTAGGGGGCGTGAAAAATCGCTTGCGTTAGCGGGTTTGGGTTTTGCGTTAGCGAGTGTAATATTTCGTGTTTTCGAGGCCAGTTTTTTGTAGTGAAAATGGCTGCATTAAACCATCAACCGGAACCGTTGGCGATTCCTACGACAACGCGCTAGCCGAAACCGTCAACGGGCTATAAGACTGAATTGATCTATTCACGAACCTGGCATTCACTGACCGAGGTCGAGTTCGCTACTGTTCGCTACTTTGGGCTGAGTTTACTGGTGGAACCATAAACGTTTGCACGATTCGCTAGGCCACTAGGCCCCGGCAGAGGCCATCGCTGCCTCTAATCAAACCCAAGCCAAAGTCCTGGAACCCATATAAAACCCGGAGCAAAACCCAGGACGCTTCATTCATGGCACCACACCGCCTTCGCGCTCAAAGTACATAAGGTACGCCGAATGATTGACTAAGGCTTACCTTAGTTAGTATGGTTTTGGTATGGGTTACGCGTCTTCTTTGCCTCAATCTGATCGCTCAACCAGTACCGCTGCCGGACATTGGGTGCTTGCTCGTGCCGGTAAGCGGGTGCTTCGCCCCGGCGGGTTGAAGTTGACGAAACGGATGTTAACTGCCGCCGATATGCAGGGAAAGCAAATCATCGAGTTTGCTCCAGGGCTGGGGCGTACTGCCCAATTGATCGTGACCGAAGGCGTATCCTCCTATGTTGGTGTTGATCAAGACCCGGCGGCAGTCGTACGGGTGGAAGCCATCGTCAAACCCCACGGCGGAACAGTCATTAATGCTAAAGCACAAGACACCGGGTTGAGTAGTGAAAGCGCTGACGTGGTGGTTGGTGAAGCAATGCTAACCATGCAAGGTGAAAAGACTAAAGCCGAAATCGTTGCCGAGGCATTTCGTCTCCTCAAACCAGGGGGTCGTTACGCCATCCACGAGCTCGGACTCACACCAAATGATATTGACCCAGAGTTGGCTGACGGGTTACGCAAGCAATTAGCCCGGACGATTCGAGTTAACGCGCGCCCGCTGACCGAGAATGAATGGCGTACGGTGCTAACGAATGCTGGTTTTGAGGTGGAATGGATTAGTTTTGCACCGATGGCGTTATTGTCGCCCAGACGTAACCTTGCTGATGAAGGCCTCTTGGGAGTCTTCCGGATTATCGGTAACCTGATCTGCGATAAAGACTTACGAGCCCGGGTTCTTCAGATGCGATCCACTTTTAACAAATACCGCGACCACCTGACCGGAATCGCGATAGTAGCTATGAAGCCATCCAAGTAATTTATCTCCTTAATCACCTGAAAGGTCACCGTTATGAGCGCTGAAACTCCAGCATCCCCAGCCCTAGGCTTTATCAATAATCTAGCTAATGAAATCGAGTACGCGACAGGCTCAACTGTCTCCAAAACCTTGCTGCGTGCAGAGGGCGTCAATGTCGTGCTATTTTCCTTCGATGTCGGTGAGGAACTTTCTGAGCACACGGCTGCAATGCCGGTGCTCGTTGAAACTTTAGAAGGTGAGCTTGAAATCACCGCCGAAGGTAAAACCGTTACTCTACTACCTGGTGGGTTAGTACATTTCACTACCCGATTGCCGCATGCAGTCAAGGCCATCAAACCATCAAAAATGGTGCTTTATATGATGGCAAGACCAAGAAACTAACCTCGACGGATGAGAGTCGCAGGGAGTAAGTTTTTCCTCCCGCCCAAGAATTCGGAAAAAGACCGCAGGCATTTTCCGAATTCTTATGCCCATCGCGCCCACTCAGATAAAATTTACTCCCCGTGACCACAAGAGCGCGCCTAGCTGAAAAACACTCCTCACACCACAAGTGCTCAACCCCAAAGGAATGGCTAGTTAAAAAAATGAATGTACTGAACCCTGAAAGTTGGACGGTTATTTGTTCAGTTTTAGGGTTGGGGGTGTTATGCGTCCTGATAGTTCGTTGTCGGTGGGGCAGCGAGAGGCGGCTGTTGATTCGTTTGAGGCGGGGTATGGCTCTCGAGCCACAGCGAGAAAACTTGGGTTGCCGTTTCGGCCGGTGAATCTTCTTTATGACAGGTGGGTTCTGCATGGGAGAATGGCGCTTGTGGCACGTGATACGA
>JALELI010000093.1 GCA_022768785.1 Arcanobacterium sp.
CCAGAACTGTGGGGTGTGGGGGCTACTGTGCTGGTGCGGGGAGCTCTATAGCCACTACCCGCACTCCCTTGCGCGGGAGCAGACCACGAAGAACCAGATCCGCTACTATAGCTGTAGTCTGACCCACCCGCAGAAGCGGAATACCCGCCACCACTATTGGTGCTCGACCCGCTACCGTGTGGCCCGTTAATCTGAGTTTCACCAGCCGCTTTCACCGCAGCAAGAGCTTTCTGGCCTGCCTCACCCGCAAACCGGCTCGCAGCCGTTAAAGCGTTGAATTTCACTCGAATATCAGCAGTAGTCGCAGTAGACGGCACACCCTGGAAGTCTTTGATTGCCGTATCAAGCTCACCAATCTTGGTGAGCCACGCCTGGCGCAAACCATCATCAGTGAGTTTGCCTTTCAACCCATCCGCCTGGGCACGAGCGTTTTTCGCTGCCGTGCTCGCCGCCACCACTTGTGGGGCGATATCTGCCCGGTATGCTTGAGCCTGCTTACCAAGCCCGGCTTGTGCCGCCTGTGTGGCTTGATCGATCCCGGCCACGAGCTGATCTACCACAGCTTGTGCCACCACAACCTGATCTTTACCCGTCCAGACCCCGAACCCGCTCGCGTGGCGGATCGGCGTGAAACCCTGCACCTTCGCTAGAGCTTCTTTCAACCCTTGACATGGGTGAGGCTGGGCTTTCGTTAAACCCTCGTTCTTCCCACACACCCCAAGCAGCGTCTCTGCCTCACGGGTGGTGGTAGCAAGCTTCACATTCTGGGCATGATAAGCATCCCACGCCCGCCCATACGCACGAGCACCCACGCCAGCAAGGATCACACTAACCAGCACTAGGACGGCCACCACGCCGCCGACACCTATCCAGATTTTCACTGGCCTCGATAAGCCAGTTTGCTTATTCTCCATCATGTTTCCTAACCTTGATCTCTTTCTGTTTGTGGCTCGTATCCCAGGCGCTATCCCCGCACCCAGGAAAAGGGGTTTTTCTCTTGAGAGGTTGATAAGAGATAACACACAGCCCTATAGCCACACAGAACTGTGTGCTATCTCCCATCATATTCACCACCTTCCCTACTCGGATCCACTAACAGCAACACTGTGATAACAAATCGTCTGTTTTACCCCGCACCCACCAGAACACGGGCATCCGGCCCGGGCGGCGCCCCGCATTCACTAGCGGTCTGTAAGACTGTTTCAGCTTTCTCAATCAAGCCAGCCAAAGCCGATTGAAGAACCCCGGAATCTGCATACCCGTTCACCCTCAGCACCTGCTCACGGTGCGGCAAAGCACTAGCACCACCAATAATCGCCTCTAAATCAGCACGGGCCTGATCAATCATCTCGGCCTGGGTACGATGAGTATCCACCACACTCACAGGCCGCGAACCCGCCACCACCCGCCTCAACCGGTAAATCACGACTGCTGCGGGCCGTTGAGCCTCACCAATAGGGCCAGTAGCATTCAGCCGGGCATAAATATCTCGCGGATCCCACCCGCCCCGCTGAGCCTGTGCCAAAAGACGCCGTACCGCGCTCCGGCCAGAAGAATCCAAAACACTCCAAAACATTTCTGGCACGGCAGCCTCAACAAACCCATCAACCAGGCCATCTAGCTCGCAGCAATCGTCATCTGGGGAATGCTCTCCCGAGAGGCTCGTGGTAGGCGTAGACGCCGC
This sequence comes from Arcanobacterium sp., assembly GCA_022768785.1. Classification (GTDB taxonomy): domain Bacteria; phylum Actinomycetota; class Actinomycetes; order Actinomycetales; family Actinomycetaceae; genus Arcanobacterium_A. The sequence goes on from JALELI010000093.1 coordinate 1,685, forward strand.
AGGCGTCACGCCACCACCCACAAGATCCACACCCAACCGAACCGGATTCTCAGTCTCACGCGCGTCTAATGAGCTCGTTACGCTACCAGTTCGGTTTGGATTAAAAGATAAATCTTTAGATTTATTTGAATATATATCTTTAGATATATATGAGGTACCGCCCACCGACGGTCGGTCACCGGTACCTCGGTGCGACCTGGGCAAATACCCCGTGACCTGCGGTTTTACATCATCTTCTTTTCCAGAGTTATCCACAGGCATCACCTGATCCGACACCCCCTCTACACACCGAGGTACCGGAACCGGTACCTCGGTGCGACCTGGGGTTTTATCCCCCACACCAGAGTTATCCACAGGCAATGGCCGATCCTGAGCATCCCGCCAACACGCCACCGGCACATCCACAAGCTGCTGCACTACCTCAAACGCAGAAGCGAAATCATGGGGCTCATCAAACAACACGCACACACTCCGCCACGAACCATCCACACCCGCATACTTAAACCGATACCGGAAACCCTCAGCCTCAAGATTATGAAGCGCCACAGCCACAGCACGCCGCCCCAACCCACGACCCGTTAAAGTATCACGAGTTTTCGGCTGGGCAGGATGCATCGCCAACATCACCAACAACAACCCCAAAGCATCAAACGATAAAGCCTGATTATGAATCACACTATTAGCCAAATACTGGCCACCAGCCTTCACCGTGAAATACCGTGCACGCCCCATCACGCCACCCCACTCCCGTGAGATACTGAACCATGACACTCCGAAACCTGGCATGGCACCTGCACCACCCCATCCGTATCGGCCTTATCCGCGACCGCAACGACTATGAAACCGCGCGCCGCCTGCTCACCGAACAAATCAGTGAACCAAGCAACATTCCGTTCCCACAATTCCCTATCCAGACCAGTAACATATTCGCCAGTGAACTGATCGGGGCATGGGACAAGAAACAACTTATCGGTGCCATATTCATCACGAACGGCATACAATACGGCAGTGACCCAACTATCCTGGAAACTTACGGACACAACGTTCAACGACTGACCGATTCGATAACCGTAATCCAAGGACTCGCTATACAACCGCAATACCGGCGCCACGGCATCGGAGCCAAGCTCAAGAACACCGCAACCCTTCTCGCCCACAAACGCGGCACGCGGGTAATCATCGCCATACCCACCACCAACGCTGCGCGTGAACTCAACAAGAAAAGCGGCTATATCCTTTACCCACCGGGTGTCTTTCTCATGATAAACACGCAAGAGACAGGAGAATGTTTCGCCTTCGGCATTGACCCCGCCTCTACATGGAGTGTTTACCCAATCACGCAACCGGGCCAAGCCACCCTCAGCATTGGATACACACACACCATCAGCACTATGGACACTACCGTAAACAACACTACCTGGATCAACTAACCACCCCATCACGCCACCACGCTTTCAGCCTGCTGACGAAACGCGTCAAGCAGGCTCACCGCCAGCAATGGAACCAGCAGAACCGGGGCTAGCAGAAGAGCCCCTAACTCACGAAATAGGATCATTTCAGGCCCGCCTTATCCCCCAACACCAACACAGTCACAGCCACACCCACGAACACCACCAGCACACGCGCCACACGCGCTACCAGGCAGGCAAACCTTCTCACACCACTCATGCCGCCACCCCATCTAGAATGTGGTCATGAGAGAACTCGTCACGTTCCACGGCCTGCACATCACTATCAGCCCGATCCGAGATCAGGGAGATTACGAAACCGCGCGCCGCCTCTTGGGGCATAAGATCACAGATAGAGGAACTGTACATGCTCCACAGCTCACCGATATTCACCCCATCAATGGGCTCTACCCTGAACTCATCGGGGCATGGCATAACCAGCGCTTGATAGGTGTCGCGTTCATCGGCCCAAACGTTCACCAAGCCGAGAACAGTGGCGTGTGGGAAGCTAACTCGAACCAAGCCGAGTACGTCCGAACCCACATAGCAACGATTCATGGCCTCGCGGTGAGCCGCAAATATCAACGCCGCGGTGTCGGACGAGCTTTGAAAGGCATAGCAACCTTGTGGGCCGAGGATCATGGCGCAACTGCCGTTCTCTCCATCCCAACAAACATGGCCGCGCGTGAACTCAATCAGAGCACTGGTTACACGGTTCTTGGCGAGAATGTCGCTCTCGTGCTTCAACCGCCACACTCCCCAGTTAAGGCTGTCATCGAATGGCGTAATGGTGTCTGGGCCTTTATACTGATCCCGCAACCGGGCATACCTGCCCCGCGTATCGGTCAAGCACGGCCCCTGCTCATCCCAAATAGTGCCCACAATAAACCCGGAATCGGCTCCAGGATATACGACCTTACCTGGCTGAACACCCCACAATGGGCGATCCTGACCACGTAACATATTCATGCCGCCACCTCGTCCCCATCGGTAGTGTCCAGAATGGTTGTCACCGGGGAATCCATCGACAACACAGCATCACTATTGGGTGCCAGAATGTTCACGAGATGCCCGACCAGCACAGTATTCATTGCCTGATCAAGATCAGCCAAGACTTCGCTCACTGCCGGATCACCACTCAAATCCGGCACACCATCAACGAACCAATACAAATAGTTCAACACGCACCGATTAATAAACCAACCATCTAAGGCTTCAATCAACGCTTCACGCGACTGACCACTATCCACACTCATGCCGCCACCCCATTTCGGGTAGCAGGAAAAAGGGATGCTAAGAACATGGCATCACTGCCTCTCTGTTTGCTTCGGCTTCTTAGACCGGAGAAAAATTTATATGCCACACCGCGAGCCACCTGATACCGCAGGCATGGCTCACGCCGGGAGCTAAGAAAACCGCAAACAGTCGGCCAGCCAGTATTCCCCGCACGCGGGTCTTGTATTCCTGGCGTACACCCGGCTACGAGAGCCCTATAAATAGCAAAACCGCGACTGTCGGGAGCGGTATGCCGCTGTTTGATGGTGTTCTTAGCACCAATAGTCAGCATACCAGAAACAAGCTCACGTAATCCACAAAAAACACTCACAACGCCACCCCCTCTGTAGAGAGAGGATGATCAGGCTCAAGAATGCCGCTCGCCCATTTCGTACTCACCCACGCAAGGAAGCAGCACACACGGATCCACTCATCAGACCAGACTTCCCAACCACAACCATCCAACTCGTCATAACCAAACGGGGAGATCAGCTCGTCACCGATCCACGGCTCGAAATCGAAAAGCTGGCTATAAACGTTCTCTTCCAAATCCAACATGAGTGCCTCGTCAATCAACTCACGAGCCTCGGAAGGCGTCATATCATGCTCATCCGCATACTCAGTCAGGAAATCAATAAGCCATTGTTTCGTGAGTCCATACTCACTCACTCTCACAGGCACACGCACCGTGAGTTTTTCAGCCCAATACCCCATATTCGGGCGGGGCCCGAAAAACCCAGTCAGCATATCCGGCACCCGCTCTAAGACATATTCGCTGCACCAGTCCCCATGCACCGCGATACCACCAGGCCGCGTATACACATGGAAGGAGCGCTCACCCTCACCATACGGATTCCCAGGCTGGAAACAATACAAATCCCGATACAACCCATCAGAATGAAGAACCTTAATTGCATAGGTTTCCAGACGAGCCATCGTCCGGAAAATAATCTCCCGCTCACGCTCACGCACTAACTCACTAAAACCCATCACGCCACCCCACTTTGGGTAGCAGGAAAAAATCATTGCTGACACTGCCTGCTTTGCCAGCACAGCTGGCATAATGCTTGTAACGTGAGACTATGGCAATGAATATTTTAAGATGGCTAGCAACGAAGCTAGGCTCACCAACAAGCAGCAACCAAAACCCCGATCCTGTTACTCCGGCCATTGTGACAACATCGGATACTGTAAGGGCAACTCGGCCAGAGTTAAGTAGCGAAGAGTATGAGCAACTCAAGAAACAGCTTTTACGAATCCCAGAAGAAGACAATGATGCCCGTAAATGGTCACGATACCCATTCATGGACGCCCGAAAGAAAATAATTGAAGCACTTTCTACCACAGGCGCAGCCACAATCCGCGAGCCTAAAGACAAGCTCGCACTCATCAAACCTTTATATAACTTCAACCAATTCATCGACATATGGACGACACTCAACGAAGCAAGGGCAGACATAGAAGAGCCACCGCTAGACACGCAAACAGATGAAATGTTTGCCGAATCATTGGGATACATCCTGATAGAAGTAAAAAAGTCACGAGGATACGTCACCCTTTTACAAGACAAAAAAGGATACCTGCATGGATACTTTGTTTTCGACGAATAACTCTCGGCCAAAATCATCACCCCCCACAATGAGGCAACGGAACATCAGCAAAACCAGAATCCGATGAAGGGTCATTCTCGCCCACATGATCAGTGAAAAGCGGCTGCAAAATCTCATCCACAGCATCCTCAGTGAACACCACACGCCCATTCGGCAGTTTTTTTGCAGCACGAATCCGCCCATCAAGCGCCCACCGCAGCAACGTACGCGGCACAACCACACCGCTAAGACGTTCCGCAAGCTTCGCAGCACTCAAGTAAGCCATCAAAAACCTCAAATATGTCATATTTCGATATCTTCTATCTAAAAAGATACACTGGCGCAATACGCCACGCAAGTCTTTTTATGATATTTCTAACTGCTTTGTGGTATCATTGACATATGACGACAATTGACGATAGCCCAGTAACTTTGACGGCGAATGCTGCAGTTGGTAGTACCGTCAATGCATATTTGTTCGAAGCAGGAGTGACACGCACTAAACTCGCACACGTCTTAGGCGTTACGACAACAAATGCTTCAAAGAAAGTGCGTGGAA
>JALELI010000095.1 GCA_022768785.1 Arcanobacterium sp.
CCCCCCACTACTCACCGAAAAATCTTCAGATCACAAATCCACCACGGCCATCTCCCACCACAGCGGTTTCCGCACCCGTCACCAGATCTTTACGCCGCGGCACTCCGAGCAGTAGCAGCAGCATCGCGAGCGCAGCTGCGCCGTAGAACCAAAAAATATTCGAGAAGCCCTTGTTTAGCTCCAACTGGAAAGTGCGTTCCAACTGCGCCCCATGAGCACGAATCTCTTTCATATAGTTCTCGCGCCCTTGCTCAAATGCTCCTGGCACCGCAGCATTGAGCTCTTGCATCCAGGTGATCGTCTCAGCCATCTGATCGCGCGAGGTTGCTAACTTCGCATACGCCATCGGGGGCAACCCGCGCGCCTGCATTCCCGCAATTGCTCCGTCCATTTGTTTCTTGCCCGATTCGAGGCCAGTAAGCCCCCGAGCAATGCCACTTTGAACGCTCTCCACTTGCTTTGGCATTTGTTGATCAAATTCGTAGTTAGCCACCTGCACCGAACGCGCCACGATATTGGTGACGTCGGCCGTGCGCAGCGAATCCGTGAGCGCTGCTGGGAGCTTGGCTCCGGCGTCATTCGAACCCGAGCCCCCAAGATTCACAGGAAACGTGGTTTTTGTGAGATCCGGCAACTGGAAATTCTCTAGTTGGCTAGCGAGCTGCGGATCCGCTTTCATTGCAGTGAGCCGATCTTGTAGCTCTTGCGCGTGCGGAAGGGCGGCAATCTGCACCTGCTTCGGCATCTGATCCATGAGCGTATTTTGCATGCCGCCTAGCGAATTGGCGAGCAGCCCCACCAGAATTGCCGGTGCTATTGTGGTGCCGAAAGACCGCACCAAAGAAAGATTAGCGAGGCCAGTAGTCACCTGAGTTTGCGGCAATAGATGCATCATCAAATAGTTCAGCGGAGCTCCCACGAGGAAACCAAGGCCCAGGCCCTGCAAAATCAGCGCCACGATTGTGGGTGCATATCCTGGCTGCGGCACTGCCCACAGCAGCAACACAGCAGCAGCCACTAGAGAAATCACCACACCTATACCGATCACAGCGCGCGGCCCATATTTATCTGTGAGCCGCCCGCTCATTGGAGCGCCCACGCCGGAAGCCAAGCCCAGGATAATCACTGGATAACCGCCAGAGCCGGTGGGCAAGCGCATGGAATTTTCCGCAAACTGCGGCACAAACACAATTGCCATCAGCACCACGCCCGAGAGGGCTGCAAGCAGCAGTGTGAACGCCACCGTGCGCTTTGCAAAGTAGTGAAAATCAATCACTGGATCTTTCGCTTTGCTCTCCCACCACACAAAGACTGGCGTCATCACCAACACTGTGAGTAGCGCATCAATCACATTGCGATCCTGGAAAGACTGCGCTATCGCAAAGAAATCAAAATGCTGAATTGCCCACAACAAACTCGTAGTGATCAGCACCATCAGTGTAATTCCAAGATAGTCAATCGGCTTCGCCGCTGCCGGCTCTTCATGCGGCAACGCCCACACTCCTGCAGCCACCACAAAAATCGCAATCGGCACGTTCACATAGAAAATCCATTGCCAGTTTGCGTTGCCCACAATGCCGAGAATGAGCGACCCTGCCGAAGCCCCAAACACATTGGCGATGCCATAGACGCCGCCCACGAGCCCGAGCGCCATGCCCTGCTTTTCACGTGGCACAAATACTCCCACTGCCGCTGTGGCAATTGGAACGATTCCGCCGCCACCAATTGCCTGCACCACGCGGGCCACGAGCAGCATGGGGAAAGATCCCATATCTTGCGCGATACCGCAGCCAAATGAACCTATGCCAAAGAGTGCGATAGCCACTATGTAGAGTGGCTTGCGGCCGAAGCGGTCAGCCAGCTTCCCCATCACTGGGATTGCTGCCGCATAGGCGAGTGTGTAGATCGTGATCATCCAGATTCCGGTGGTTTCATTGACGCCGAGAGAATTCTGGATCACGGTGCGCGCTGGCGTAACGATGCCCGTATCGAGCGCGCCCATAAAAATTCCAAGAAGATAGAGTGCGAGGATAAATCCCCACTGCTTCGGAGCTACACTCCGATTCGCGGCCTGTGAATTGCCGTCTTTATCGTGCTGTTTCATTCCTGTTAGTTCCTTCAAGAACACGTTATTCAGCACACCGCCCACGCTCATTTAACGCTCTGCGCTGTGCGATGTGGTTTCGCCGTCACTATTCTTCGTGCAGTGATTGGCGCAGTGACGCTTTCATCACTTTCAGTGCGCGTGGATCCATCGCCTCATTGAGCTCGTGGAGCATGCTGGCAAAGAGTGCCACCTCCGCAGCCGAACGCCCAACAAACAGAGGCTGATCCACTGTGCCGTGCGGAGCTCGTGCTTTCACAAAACTCTCGCCAAAATCACTGCCAGCGCTAGAGAGGCGCACGAGCGTTTTGCGCCGATCATCTGGATCTGGCCGGCGCACTAGATACCCACGCTGTTCGAGTCGATCGAGCATATAGGTGCTCGCGGCACGAGTGATTCCCAGTGTTGATGCGAGCTGTGAAGCGGTGAGGCTCGCATGCGAAAGCTGGGCTTGCCAGATGATGAGTAACGCCTCAGCATCACGGCCGTTCATTCCCGATTCTGCCGCATAGGCACTCACCATCGCCGACAGCGACAACCCCAGCCGATGCAACTCAAACACTGCACTGATCTCCGCCTCGGAACGTTGGCGGGAGGATTCAGCGGTGTTGTGCTGAGCATTCTGCCGCTGCTCCTGCTGGTCTTGTTGTTCTTGTTGTTCTTGTTGTTCTTGTTGTTCTTGTTGTTTCTGCCGCCCTTGCTGCTTTGCCCTCACACGCTCCTGCCGAGAACCATGAGAATTCTGAGGGGCCTGCTTTTTCTGGTGTTCCTGGTGGCTTTGATCCGGCACCTTTGTGTGATCGATGTTGTCGCTTGTCATGTTGTTAAGTTTATTAACTATTCAGAATGTTAGCAATTTAGAATTCCGTGTGGCAGATCACGCTCTCGAATGATTCACGTAAGCCGTCTCTCAGACAGCTTCAGCTGGGCCTGGGATTCCACTGCCGGGGCTGCTGGCTGTGCCGTCTCTCAGGCCCTCAGCTGAGCCCCTCACCGCCACCAGCCCCACCACCTCGGATCTCACTATCACTGCTCGCTCGCAGCAATCCATACACCCGCCACACATTCACAGGCGATTAACCGGCGTCAGCTATCGCTTTCTTCCACACTCACACCACGCTCTAGGCAGCACGGCCTGAGCCACCACTTCGCCACTCCATATCGATTTTCACCGCCACATTCCAAGCAATACAACCAGCGCAGGCACACCACCCAGACGCCACGTATTCTTAACGTATGAAATTTCTCTTCCCCCTCGTCTCGCTATCCACACAAGCTCTGCCAGCTACCGCACAGGTATTGGAACGCTGGGCTTTTGGAGCGGAGACGAACGGTGACGGCAAAATCACCCGCAGCTGGTTTGAGCAGAGTGGAGCAGAACAAACGCCCTACAGCGAACCTCCTACGCCCCACTCCTGCGCAGCTGAGAAACTACTGCACGACCGCTTGTATGCCGCTTGCCAAAACTGGGCTAGCGGAGCAGATTCCCCTTTCGCCGATCTTCCTCTATTGCCAGCGCCCACCCCATTTGCCCAGGCCGTTCGGCAAGCACTGCTCCAGCTATCACGTGGCACACTGATCTCTTATTCAGAGTTGGCCGCTCTGGCCGGCAATCCCCGAGCGGTGCGGGCAGCAGCAAGCGCTTGCTCCCACAACCCATTTCCTCTCATCGTGCCCTGCCACAGAGTAGTGCCCACGCCCACGCTGCGCACCTGGACAAACGCGAAATACGCTCCAGAGGGCAGCACAATCCCCTCGCCCGCAGTACGCGCCCAGGAATCTGCTCATACACCCCTTCAGCCAACTGGGGCTGCCCATACCATGCGCCGCACACCGCCGCCGCTCTCCATCTCCACACCTCCAATTAACACCCAACAGAGTTACACACCCTCAGAAAACCCCACTCCCTTACACTCCCACCTGCCTGATTTAGCCTTGTACGATTTTGGGGATTTCGCTTATGGGCGCCAGCTCAAAGCGGCGCTTATCGCCTTTGAGTGCGCCGTTGCCTAAGGAGTGCCGTTAAGCGCCAGGCTGCCCACCAGTACCGCACCATCTCCCTCGCACCTGCAACGCCCTCACTCGCTCTCTGCGCTTTCGTATCTTCCTACCTGCGCTATCAGATCACGCGTCTCCCACCCCAACCAGCCTCATGCGCTCTCTTGCTTCGGGAGGGTTCGCTTACGACCACGCCTACCGCCGCTCTCGACCGACTACCATTGGTACACTATGGCCCATGTTGCAATACATTGTTGAACCATTCATTGATGTGGTGTTTGACGCGATAGTTGGCGCCATCGGGTTTCATCAGTTGCGCCCGATACCACTGCGCAAACTCCCGCAAGACGCTAAACTCGACGTCACTCCTCGTGGGCACCTGGCTGAAGCACGCATTAAAGGAATCAAAGGGAGGCGCAAAGAAAAGCAGCATGTGGTGATTATCGGTAAACACAACCGCACCTACTACGTATGGCGTATCGTAGACGGCGCTAATGTGCCAGCCTAGAACGCTCCCAGCTCGTGCCATTAGCTCAGCTCTCGGCCACACCCACCGCTGTAGAGCCGTTCGAACACAGCAGCCCAAAAAGTGGCACAGAGCAGGGAGCCGCGATCGCCAACTCCCTCTCAAGCACCCTCTACGCAGACCCACGAACACTCTATGCAGGCTCACATCGCGCTATCACCTACACCGGATCGCAGCTCAAAGCGGGTGATGCCACACTTATACAACAAAAACTTATCGCGCTGCATACACGTTAAGCCTCCCCTCTCAACGAACACTTCGTGCGCTTTCGCCCGTTGAATCCGTTGAGCTGCTTCCCGCGTCTGCACTTATTCCGCTATTCCGCTAAATCTATTCCACTTAGATTTGGCGGAGATGCTCTTTTTCGCCGGGCGCCTTGAGGATGCCTTTGAAAGGCCCTCCCACAGCGTGAGAAAGGCGGAGTCTGGGCTGTTTTCAGCCCTTTGGGTAGTTGGGGCATACCAGCTGCGCGTGTCAGCTAAACGGGGCGGCCCGCAATATATCTAGACATGCAGTCGATGTACGGGCAACTGTGCGTCCACTTATCTGGCCTATCCGGCTGTACACCCGGCTTTTGGCTTCATACGGCTCCGCACTTGGCCAAGCCCTAGCTTCCGCCACAGCTACACAAGTTGCCCACAGAGCAAATTATCCACAGAACGCCGAAGTTATCCACAGGGGCAAAAAGTGGGCTGGGAAACCTGCCATGCTTACTGCATGGGAGTGGTGGCATATCTCCAAGAACACGGAGGCGTGGCTCGCATTGGCGCCGCAATGCGAGCCACATCGCGGCGCCAAGTTGAGATTGCGCTGCGCACAGGGGAAGTACAGCGGCTGAACCGAACCGTGATTTTCCTGCCTAATGCAGATGCCCGTATGCTCGCCACCGTCGCGCACAATGGCAGCCTCACATGTGTAAGTGCGCTCCAGCATTATGGAGTGACGGTGTGGAATCCGCCAGAAAATTCGCTTCATCTCGCCGTCCGGCAAGGATGGCACAGAGTATATATGCACAATGTGGTGCTACATGCAGAGAATTACCAAATTCCCGAGCAGATCTATGTTTCTCCACTTAAAGCCACCGTGCGTGCAATGCGCTGCGTGACGGATCATACAGCGCGTATCGTTATTCTCGATTCTGTGCTGCACAAGCGGCTGGTGGCACCATCAGAACTAGAATGGGCTATAACAAGCCTGAGAAACCCCGGGATCACCAGGGCATTCCGCTGCGCAGACGGGCGAGCACGGTCCGGGATAGAAACTATTGTTCGGTTAGAACTCATCTCACATGGCTTTAATGTGGAAGCTGGAAAAGTGATACCAGGCGTTGGTGAGGTAGATTTTTTGGTAGAGGGACGAATTATTGTGGAGCTCGACGGATTTCAATACCACAGCGATCGCACTGCCTTCGCCAACGACCGCCGGCGTTCACGCGAAGCTCTCAATCAAGGCTTCGCCACACTTCGATTTACCTACCATGAAGCCATGACTCCTGGATTTATCGTGCGTGAGTTGCGCAGATATTCCGATTTTGATCCACTTTCGGCCAGTTGATTTGGTGGGATGTTGCATGAGTGGCGGATTGGGTGACATCGGTGGCGGATCTTAATCTCAAGAGGCTTCAAAATTCACACAATGGTTTGCGTTGATGCCGGTTAATGCTGGTCAGAGCGGTGAGCTCCCCACAGGCACGCTGGTGACCCGCCACCCATGCCACCCCACCCGCAATTCATGTAATCAGCTGCCCCTCTGGCTCTCCAAAATCCATCTGGTTATCAATCAAGCCAGCATGGCAGAATGAATATGTGATTGAGAGGCCAGTATCGAAGAAAAATGCGGAGCACACGCCCACTGCCGCCCCTCACCACAACGCTCAGCGATCCCGCGCCAGCGAGAATGCTTATCCCTCTCGCCGCGCGGGCAGCAATGCGGGCCGCGCCGACCGCAGCACCAGCAGTGCTAACAGCACCCACACACGCACCAACCACCACACTGCCAACGGAAATTTCGGTAGCGGCCACAACGCCGATCATCACAGCCGTGCACAACGCCACAACCGCAATACCAAACACCACAATCATGCGCATTGGCGCGGATTTTCGGCAGAGCAGCTCGCTGCGCGGCGAGCTGCTCTGCCTCCCATCACGTACCCCGAAGAGCTACCTGTTTCAGCGCGGCGTGCAGAGATCATGCGAGCCATTAGGCACTCACAGGTGGTGATTGTGGCCGGCGAAACCGGATCGGGAAAAACCACCCAACTCCCCAAAATGTGCCTTGAGCTCGGGCTCGGCATTGAAGGCATGATCGGCCATACTCAACCACGCCGCATTGCCGCTCGCTCAGTGGCCGAACGCATCAGCTACGAACTCGGAGTGGAACTCGGAGGCCCTATTGGCTATCAAGTGCGCTTCACTGATCGCGCTTCTGCCACCACACTCGTAAAACTTATGACTGATGGCATTCTGCTCGCTGAGATCCAATCCGATCCTGAACTGCGCAAATACTCCGCAATTATCATTGATGAGGCTCACGAGCGCAGCCTCAATATCGATTTTCTGCTCGGCTATCTCGCACGTCTGCTCCCCCGCCGGCCCGATCTCAAACTCATTATCACTTCGGCCACTATTGATTCCGAACGCTTTGCGGAGCACTTCGGCGAGCATATGCGCGGCGGATATCCCGGTAATAAAGCTCCGATTATTGAGGTTTCCGGCCGCACATATCCTGTGGAAATTCGCTACCGCCCACTCTTTAATCCCGACATGCGCGGAGGTTCCAGCTTGCCCACACCAGCCAGCTCCAACTCACTCGCACTAGCGACGTCCAGCTCCCCTACGGCCAGCCCTGGCGGCATTGCACCCAGCCACAATGCCAGCGCAGCTAGCCATGCCGACGCCCACGAAATGCGCCCCACAGCACAAGATCAAACCAGCGGAATCGTAGACGCCGCACATGAGCTGTTCGCTGAAGGCCCAGGCGATATTCTGGTGTTTCTTTCCGGCGAAGGAGAAATACACGAAACTCAGAGAGCTTTCCGCGATGATCTTGGTTCACGATATATCGAACCTGGAGGGCACAGCAGCGTGCCCGGAGCTGTGGAAGTGTTACCCCTCTTTGCACGCCTAAGCGCGGCAGAGCAGCATCGAATTTTTGAACCCCATCAGCACCGCCGGATTGTGCTGGCCACTAACATCGCTGAAACCTCACTCACTGTGCCCGGAATCCGCTATGTAATCGATCCTGGCACTGCACGTATCTCCCGATATTCCAACAAAACTAAAGTGCAGCGCCTACCAATTGAGCCAATTTCTCAGGCTTCTGCGAATCAGCGCTCCGGGCGTTGTGGGCGCGTGGCCGATGGGATCGCTATCCGGCTCTACTCTGAAGAAGATTTCATAGCCCGCCCCGAGTTTACCGAACCCGAAATTCAACGCACCTCGCTTGCGGCCGTAATTTTGCATATGGCTTCGCTCCATCTGGGTGCCGTGGAAAATTTCCCGTTCATTGATCCTCCAGATACTCGTGCCGTGCGCGCGGGCGTGCAGCTGCTTGAAGAAATTGGAGCACTGGAGGCTACTGCGCATACGGCACCGGCCACGGCTCACACTCTTAAGCCAGAGTCTCAACCTCTGCCCAAACACGCATCCGATTCCTCGGATCCTCACAAGTGGGCTCACACGCCAAAGCCCGCCCCTGCGCCCGCAGCACTCCCAGATTCCACACCTGGCCACACTCCCTATCGCCTCACAAAAATTGGCCGTGAACTAGCTCGGCTCCCCATCGATCCACGGCTTGGCCGAATGTTGCTCGCAGGAGCCGATAACGGAGCGGCTGCTGAAGTATTGGTGCTGGTGGCTGCGATGAGTGTGCAAGACGTACGCGAGCGGCCAGCAGAGTTTCAAGCACAAGCCGACCAACTGCACGCGCGTTTCACCGAGCCTACTTCGGATTTCCTCGCTTACCTCAACCTCTGGCGCTATTTACGCACTCAGCAGCGAGAGCTCTCCAGCTCCGCTTTTCGCCGCTTGTGCCGAGCTGAATATATCAACTGGTTGCGCTGGCGCGAGTGGCAAGATGTGGTGGCGCAGCTACGTGAGTTAGCTAAACCGCTAAAGCTCAATCTGCGCCCGATCACAATTCCCACTGCAGGCCAAATCCGCGCAGCCGAAGCGCAGCTCACAGAGAAGGGAGCAGATTCGAGCCATAATCGGGAGATAATCGCCGCCGTCAAAACTGTAGGCAAGAGTTCCGATGCTCCCGCTACTGCCGCAATTCACCGCAGCTTACTCGTGGGATTGCTCTCGAATCTGGGCTCATGGAGCGAACGCAAGCGTGATTATGAGGGAGCGCGCGGCACTCATTTTGTGATTTGGCCAGGCTCCGGCTTGCACCGCAAGCAGTACTCTTGGGTGATGGCCGCCGAGCTGGTGGAAACATCACGGCTCTTTGCCCGCTCGGTGGCGCGCGTGGCGCCCGAGTGGATTGAGCCAGTGGCCCAACACCTGGTGAAACGTACCTATTCAGAGCCATTTTGGAGCACGAAACAGGGTGCCGCAATGGTGCATGAGCGAGTGACGCTCTATGGCCTCACGGTGACGGCGGATCGCCCGATTCTGGCTAGCTCTGTTGGCACAGCTCAGGCTCGTGAGTTGGCGCGCGAACTGTTTATTCGCTGCGCACTCGTAGAGGGGCAGTGGCGCGGTGGGTATCACGCTTTTGTGAAACACAATGCCGCTGAGCTGAAAAAGGCTCACGAGGTGGAAACTCGGCTGCGGCAATTTGGGCTAGTGGCTGACGACGCTGAGCAATTTGAGTTTTTTGACGAGCGGATCCCTGAGAGCGTTGTGAGCACTCGCCACTTTGAAAAGTGGTGGAAATCGGAGCGGCAGCGCCGGCCACATTTACTGGATTTCACACAAGATTTCTTGTTGGGCACCGCTGCAGCTGAAAATGAAGATTTTCCCGATGAATGGCACCAAGGGGAGATCACGCTGCCAATCACGTATACCTTTAATCCGGGTGGGCATGCCGACGGCATCACCATTGATATTCCGGTGACGATTCTGCCGCAGCTGCGCGATGAGGGCTTTGACTGGCTGGTGCCTGGAATGCTTCCAGAGCTGGTAACAGCCACTATCCGCGCATTGCCAAAACGAATTCGACGCAATTTAGTGCCAGCTCCCGATGTGGCGCAAGAGGTTTTAGTGCTGCTTCCCACGGCAAGCCAGACTAATGCTAGCTCCGGCACAGCCTATTCCACAGGCCATTCCGAGAATCGCATCACTGCAAAGAGCGCTGCTCCAACGGAGACCGGAGCTGCCGTTACTGCAAAGATTGCCAAGACTATAAACACCGCTGAAACCGCGAAAAACAGTGGCACTTCTCAAGCGCTCTCCCAGAGAGCTGCCACTGAAACAAATAAAATTCGCCCGAGTTTCCGAGACGCGTTCACTGCAGCTGTGCAACAGCTGCGTGGCGTGCATATTGACGCCGATGCCTGGGCGGAAGCAGAGGCCACCCTGCCTGCACATCTGCACGTAACGTTCGTGGCACGCTCAGAGCGCGGAGCCGTGCTCGATGAATCCGTTTCGCTCCTGCAGCTGCAGCGCAACTTAGCTCCTCAGAGCCGCTCTGCTGTGCAATCAGTGATGCATAGCGCCGTATCTCAAGCTCTTGATGAGGCGCGAGATCGAATAATGGCCAACCAGCAGGCTGCCCAACACACGCAAGCTGCGGCAGCCAACACACAGGCTGCTCTCCCCCACTCCGAATTAGCTGCCCGTGCCAGCGCAGCCGCACTCAGCTATTCTCTTGACGATCTTCACACATGGCCTACTCTCAGTGGCGGTGAGCTGCCTGAAGTTATTGAAACTGCAGGGCCACAGGGCATGGCCGTGCGCGGGTATCCAGCGCTTGTGGAAATCCAGAGTGGCGGAATACAAAATCCCAGCGCGGAAAGCGGCACCGCCAGCACCGCTTCAGCCACGCCAATTCGCACTATCGCAGAAACGTCAGCAAGCACATCGGTAGCCCTACGGGTGCTCACAAGTGCAGCTGAGCAGCGGCGCGATCACCGCCGCGGGGTGATCCAACTGCTGGCTAACGAACTCGCCCTGCCCGAATCACGTATCACCACCCGTTGGAGCGCGCGCGAATCACTCGCGCTCGCCAGCTCTCCTTATCCGAACACGGCTGCTCTCGTGGCTGATTTACAGTTGGCCGCCACCCGAAATGTGGCACAGCGCTGGGCAAAGGAGCATAAGCTCCCGCTCGGCGCACTCCGCCGGCAGGAGGATTACGAGGCGTTGCGCGCCTACGCCCGCGAGCGCACTGAAGATGAAACGTACCGGCTCGCCCAGATCACTGCACGTATTTTGGAGGCGTGGGGCGAAGTAGAATCTGCGCTGCGCACTCATCAGCAGATTTCGCTCATAGCCACCACCACTGATGTGCGTGACGCCGTGGCTCGGCTAGTATTCAACGGCTTTATTTCCGCCACTCCTGAGGAACATTTGGCTGATCTGCCACGCTATCTAGCGGCTGCCACACATCGGATATCCAAAGCCGAGCACAATCCCGCAGCTGATGATTCATTAGCGTGGCACGTGCGTGACGTCGAAGAGCGGCTCAGGAGCGAACAGCAGCGAGCCGATGCTGAAGCTTACGATCCTGATCGCTCTGCCACTCTCATTAAAGCGCGCTGGCTCATTGAGGAATTACGAGTTTCCCTCTTTGCACAGCAGTTGGGCACTCGTGTGAAAGTGTCGCCACAGCGCATTGCTAAACTTTTAACGCATTAGCGTACTTAAATCCTTAGCACTTTAGCCCGCTAGGAACGTCTCGCCTGCTAGGGCCACTGGCGATGGCATGAAATGCAGAAACTTTACGGATATAAACGTTCTACCCGCCTAAGAGCACTTCCTCATCATAAGATCTTGCACCGCTAACACCCGTGATGAGTGTTTGATGTTGCACCGTTTTGCAGTAACTCTTTCATACGAGTTCAGGTGGGTAGATTCCGATCTCATTCCCAGCTACGCCAGCTGGGGTCACGTCAGCAGTGATGAAAACTGCTGGCGGATTTCGCGTGCAACCACTCGCGCATCTCGGCGTGCCCCAACTGTAGAAGCAGAAGGTCCATATCCGATCAGATAAACGCGGGGATTAAGCATGGTATGCACGCCGTCCATCTGGATCCCGCCATTCGGCGAACGCAGCTTAAGGGGCCGCAAATGGCCGAGATTGTGCCGAAAACCGGTGGCCCAAATAATCGCATCGAAATTTTCGTGTTTCTTTCCCCACCACGCGCCGTCAGCATCGAGCCGGTCGAACATTGGTTTGCGCTTCAACACGCCATTTTCCCGCAGTTCTCGTATGTGTTTTGTGAGTGGCAAGCCAGTTTCTGCCACCACTGGCAGCGGAGGGAATCCAGCCGCCACTCGCGCCCGCACCCGTTCTTCCACATCTCGGCCATATTCTGGCTTTAGCCCTTCAGAATCGGAGCTCACATACTTGCGCCACCGCGGGGGTGTGCGCGTGACCCAGCGAACTTTTTTTGCCTCTTTCGAGAGCTCTTCCACATGCCCAATAGCCGAGATGCCCCCGCCCACCACTAGCACCCGTTGCTTCCAAAAGCGGGCTGGGCCAGGATAATTCTGCGTGTGGTATTGCTCCCCGCGAAAATTTTCGGCTCCGCGCACATACGGCACAAAGGGGCGCTGCCATGTGCCGGTGCAGTTGATGATGAATTTCGCTCTCCAGATCCCTGCGCTCGTGCGCGCTTCGAGGAGTTCGCCCAGTTCGCTGTGGTGCGAATCTGGGGTGGGCCTCAGGCTCAGTGCTCCCCCACCTGTGCCGGAAGAACCGTGCGCCGCAGAGGTATCGCCTGCCGCAGAATCTTGGGAGTTATTCCAGCTAGCTTCTCTGTTAAGTGCCTCAGAGCCTTCGCCACCTGCCTCCGGGTACACATTCCGCACTTCATGCACTCGCACTGGGCGTAAAATTGGCAAGTCGTTCTCGTGCTCGAATTCTGCAAAGTAGGCGGGCACAAATAGCCGAGCTGGAGCATTGAGATCTAGCTCCTCCACCGGCTGCCCAGGTAGATCGGCAATGTGATTGATAGTGGCCATCGTGAGCGTGGGCCAGCGGTGCTGCCATGCCCCGCCAGGAGCTTCTTCAGCATCAAGCACCACAAAAGTGCCGAGCGCTGGTTTTTTACGCCGCTTCGTCACGCCGTCATCGGCACCTAGAGAACCCGCAAATCCGGTGAATCCCCGCTTCTGGAGCTCGTAGGCAGCGCAAATCCCCGCCTGGCCAGCGCCGATCACCAGCACGTCTACTGAGTGAATCACCCTGCCTTGAATCTCCATAGTTCTACGGTAAACCACTGCAGGCGAAACTGGGAGCCAATTTGTGCTGGCATGCACAATCGCACTGGCTCATGTGCGGAAAATGCCCACATTATGCGCATGTGCTGCCACGCCCCTATGGGATAACCCCTGAGCCTCACAGAAGATAGCATCGGCGTTGCCTAAACCTACAACTCGCCGTACGAACCGACCATATCGCAGCCCATATTTGCTGTTGGAATTCTCGTTGTAGGCTAGCCACATGATATTTCAGCAGAATGTGCAACCCCACCGCAGGCACAGCACTCTCCTGAGAGGCGCCGAAATGGCTGAAACAACTGAAATATCCGCAATATCTTTACCCGCGCCTCAACCGGCTCCTAAATTATTTGGCACACATCTCGGGCGGCGCAAGCGCGAACTGCTTGTGGCTTTCGCAATGCTCGCACCTTCACTCCTCGGGGTGGGAATCTTTTTACTGCTGCCATTGATTGCCGTATTCGCCCTCTCGTTCACTCGATGGAATCTTGTGGGGCAGCTGCAGTTTGTGGGGTTTGCAAATTTTTCTGCTCTCGCCACTGATGCCAGCACATGGAGTTCTTTAGGAGTGACGGCGCTCTTCGCGCTTTTTGCTGTGCCAGCCACGCTCGTATGTGGATTGCTTATCGCGCTTGCGCTCAATTCACGAATTCCGGGGAGCCGCATAGCGAGTTTTCTATTCGTGCTGCCCTGGGCGGCTGCTCCGCTAGCCCTCGGAGTGATTTGGCAATGGCTTCTCACTCCAAGTGGGGTGCTCTCAAATCCCCACACCGCCCTGCCAGCTATGGCCGGTATCTACGTGTGGCAAAACGCCGGATATGTAGCGCTTTTCTTCCTCGCAGGCATACGTACGATTCCCAGCTCTATTATGGCTGCTGCCACACTCGATGGCGCTGGAGCTATTCGCCGATTTTTTTCTATCACGCTGCCACTGCTGCGCCCCACCACTTTTTTCGTGGGAGCCACAAGCTTAATCACAGCTGTTCAGGTTTTTGATTTAGCTTATGGGCTCACCGGAGGATCTCCTGGATATCCCGCGGGGAGCACTGATCTATTTGCGGCGCATATTTATACCACTGCTTTCGTTTCTCCTCGTATCGGCACAGCGGCTGCAATGGCTGTGATGATGGCGGTGGCCGTGCTCGCACTTAGTGCCGCCCAATGGCTTTACTTCAGCAAATACACCACATTTGAATTGGGGGTGGAGCTGTGAAGCAGCACTCTTCCACCCGGAGCCTTGCCCGCCTTCGCCCAACTCTTCTGGCTATTGTGCTGCTCCTCGCCGCACTCGGCTGCGCGGCCCCGCTCGTCGTGGGGGCAGCTATCTCGCTCACTCCAGCTGCCCACCTAAGCCCCGGAGGCGCAATTTTTGCCGCGGAAAATATTGTGGGTGCGCCGTCATGGGAACATTACGCCACGCTCTTTTCACAGCATGGATTTACGGCAAGTTTTTGGATTACCGTTGCGGCTACTGTGGTAATCAGTGCGGGGCAGTGCGCAGCATCTACACTTGCCGCCTACGCCTTTGCCCGTTTACGCTTCCCCGGAAAAGAGCCACTTTTTTGGCTCTATATGGCCACAATGGCGGTGCCTGCTATCACGCTTGTGGTGCCGCTCTATCTGGGGGCAAGCTCCTTGGGCCTACGCGGCACGTTTGCAGGGCTGGTGGTGCCCTTTGTACTCGGCTCACCTTTTGCCGTGTTTTGGCTGCGCCAGAGTTTTCGGAGAATGCCTCAAGAGTTGCTCGACGCCGCACAACTCGATGGCGCAACCCATTGGCGCACATTGGTTTCTGTGGTGCTTCCTGCAAACCGGTCAGTGCTGGCAGTGCTGGGGTTTATCACCGTGGCCACACAGTGGAACAGCTTCCTCTGGCCAAGCGTGATTGCTTCCAGTGCTAACGGGGCTCGAGTGCTCACCGTGGCTACCGCCGCTTTGCAATCACAATACCAATCGAACTGGCCTTTGGTGTTGGCTGCCACCACTCTCACGCTGCTGCCGATGGTTGTGGCTTTTGGCGTGGGTGCACTCGTTTTTGCGCATAGCCCATCGTTTCACCGGCATTAGCAATATGATGAAACTATCCATGAAATAGCGGCGCAGTGAGGAACCCCGATGAGAGTATATCTTCGGAAAAGCACAGCATGGATAGTGGCTGCACTCACGGCAGTGGTGGCTAGCTTGGCGGGTTGCACCGCCCCACAGGGAAATGACGGCGATAGCGGAGCTGCAAAAGGGCATGCTCCTATCACCCTCACCTTTCGTTTATGGGACGATCAGGCACAGCCAGCGTATGCAGCTTCTTTCAAAGCTTTTGAACGAGAAAATCCCGATATCCATGTAGCTATTGAGCACGTGCCGTGGGCGAGTTATTGGAAACAGATTCCCCTTGATATTGCCGCAGGCAATATGGCTGATGTATATCTCATGAACTCCTCTAATTTTGCGTTCTATGCTGATGCCGGCAAGCTTGTGAATATCTCGCAAACATTGGGAAACCAGCACGCTGCGTGGCAAAAAGCGGTCACGGATCTCTACACCCGCTCTGGCTCGCTCTGGGGAGTGCCTCAGCTATGGGATTCTATCGCGCTTTTCTACAACATAGATTTAGTGCAGAAAGCCGGAGTGGATCCCACGCGCCTCACATGGGCGCCCCTTGCAGCTGGCTCCGCTCCTGGTGGTGGCACTAGCGGAGCTACGGCCAAAGCTAGCGGCGGCGGCGCCAGAGCTTCGGCTAAGGCCAGTGGCACCGCTTCAGCAAATAGCACGAGCCCCTCTGCACAAGGTGCCACTAGGGCGGCAGCACACACTTCTAAGAGCACTGCCGTATCGAATACTCCAGCTGCGTCGGGGGATACTCTTTTGCCAACGTTGCGTGCTCTCACGCGCGACACATCTGGCCGGCCAGCTACAGCTCCAAATTTCGATCCGGCGCATATCGCCACTTATGGCTTCAACGCGCAGATAGACATGCAGGCGATCTATCTGGATTTTCTCGCTGAAGCGGGAGCAACATATCAGGCTGCTGGAGCTGATACATTCGCCTTTGCTTCGCCAGCAGGTGAGCAGGCGTTTAACTATCTTGTGCACCTCGTGAACGGCGAACATCTTGCTCCGCCCGCTGCAGTCACCAATACGAATGGAGATTTCTCTCGAGATCTTTTCCTCCAAGGAAAGCTCGCTCTATTCCAATCTGGCCCCTATAATCTCAAAACCATTGCTGAGGGAGCTGCACATAAATGGGGGATCGCTCCAATAGTGGCGGGCCCACGGGGGCGCGTGAGCGTGGTGCACGGCGTTGCTGCGGTGGGTAACGCCGATTCCAAATATCCCGAAGCTGTGAAGCGCGTGCTCACGTGGCTGGGATCAGTGCGTGGGCAAGAGCAGCTTGGCGCACAAGGAGTAGCTTTCCCAGCGGCGGTGGAAGCACAACACACATTCGTGGATTATTGGGCCGCTAAGGGAGTAGATGTGCAGGTGTTTATCGACGCCGCACGCGGTAGCTACGCTGATGGAGCTTCCGGCTCCACTGCTCCTGCCCCACGCGGGCGCATGGTGAATGCGGGAGCTGCCGCTGCAGAAACAGTGCTGAAAGATATCTTGCTCGGAATTACGCCAGTGAAAGCTGGCCTCCAGCAAGCTCAAGCCGCTGGCAACACCGCTATGCGCGAATAAAGTAGCAGAGCTCTTTCTCATACTTGCATACTTGCCCACCGCCATATCAGGGTAGTATCAAGATACGGCTATACGCGAGTAGATACGCACCGGAAACAACCCGAGCCACACTTTTCCAAGATCGCACTTCCCCAAGATCTTCACAGAGCACATCACCGCTCAATAACCAGCTCAACTCTGCGGCACAACCTTTACAGCACTCGAAACTGGCAGATTTACGCACTCACCCGCAAGGAACACACTCAACTGTGCTACATAGCTCCCGCAGCTGGCACAACTGCAGAAAATGCCACAGAGCTCCGTTGCCACTGGTATTCCACCAGCTGCAGCCCAATTCGTCCATAGCACGTATGATAAACCCATGAAGATGAAGCGATTCACTGCGTGGGTAACTGTGGGAAGCCTAGCGCTGGTTAGCCTCGCAGGGTGCAACTCCACTCAACGCGCCGAACGGCTCTGCACTGATCCGTTGCAGCCTGTGCTCTCGCAGCTCCAACCAGGCTCCCACGCAAACCTGGGAATCGCCGTCAGCGCCCAAGATCTCGCCCGTTGCACAGCGGAAGCGCTGGGAAAGCTCAAAGGGTATCGAGAAGAAACCACCGTGAATGGGCAAGTGCGCAGCCACTCTCAGGTGAATATCAACCCTTTGAAAGTGCATATGGTGATAATGCAGCACCAGGAAAACAATCTTGAAGAAGTAATTCTCATCGAGGGATTCAGCTTCGCCAAAGTGGCAGGGAAGTGGCTGCAAGCCACGGAAGATTCTCCCGATCCTGCGATTCGTGGGCTGCTCAACCTGCCCAAGAGCTTTCAAACTCAATTCAATCCGAGGTTGCGTGCCGCAGGCACAGATCCTGCTATCCGCTACACTCTCGTGAGCACTGGCACTGTGCTTGGCCAGCCTGTGCTGGTGCTCGAAGCAAAGATTGCCACTGGCACCACCACTTATGTATCTCGATATTACGTGAATAAAGATTATGTGCTGCTGCGCTCCGACGCCGTCAATAGCGATGGCACCACCACCACATCACAGCTCACCGAGCTTGATAAGCCGCAGGCCATCTCCAACCCAATGCTGCCCCCGAAGAGTTAGCCACAAGAAAAGTTCGCCATCGGAATCCGGGGTGTGCTGCACTGGATTCAGTATTCTGCACAATTTTCCTAATGCGAAACGGCGATTTTCTCGCATACCCATGCAAGAAAATCGCCGTTTTACGAGCCTCTAACCCACTTCCACGCAATGCCTGGCTATATCCACATTTGCAATCGGGCTCGCGCAAACGTTAGCGCCTTCAGCGAATCTGGCCTGTGCCCCAGAATCTCCTAGAAATGAGCTGGCGAAACCAACTAGTAAAGCGCACAATCCAGAAGCTCTGAGCAGCCACAGTGCTAAAGCGCTGCGTGAGACGATAAGCTAGAAATCCCAATCGTCGTCGGTGGTGTCCACCACTTCGCCGATCACATAGCTTGAGCCGGAGCCGGAGAAGAAATCGTGGTTCTCATCAGCATTAGGCGAAAGTGCAGCCATGATAGCTGGATTAACGTCAGTTTGATCGGGGCCGAAGAGTGGTTCATAACCGAGGTTCATCAACGCCTTATTGGCGTTGTAGTGCAGGAATTTCTTCACATCTTCCGTGAGTCCGAGTGGATCGTAGAGCGAAGCTGTGTAATCCACTTCGTTTTCGTAGAGATCTTCCAGCAGTGAATAGGTGTAATCATTGAGTTCTGCTCGGCGTTCGGGCGAACTCTTCTGCACAGCTAACTGGTATTTGTAGCCGATGTAATAACCGTGCACAGCCTCATCGCGGATAATGAGGCGAATCAGATCGGCGGTGTTCGTGAGCTTAGCATGGGCGCTCCAGTACATCGGAGCATAGAAACCACTGTAAAAGAGGAAAGATTCCAGCATCGTGGAAGCTACTTTGCGCTTCTCTGGATCATCGCCGCGGTAGTAATCGAGCACGATCTTTTCTTTCTTCTGCAAGAACTCATTGTTCTCGCTCCACTCGAACGTCTCATTGATCTCTTCGGTGGACAGCAACGTAGAAAAGATAGAGGAGTAGCTCTTTGCATGCACAGATTCCATAAATGCGATATTGGTGTACACCGCTTCTTCATGCGGAGTGAGAGCATCGGGAATAAGAGATACCGCGCCCACCGTGCCCTGCACAGTATCGAGCAGCGTGAGCCCTGTGAAGATTCGAGTTGTCATCAGCTGCTCTTCGGGAGTGAGCGTATTCCAGCTCTGAATATCGTTGCTCAGCGGAATTTTCTCTGGCAGCCAGAAATTTCCAGTGAGGCGATCCCACACTTCGAGGTCTTTATCATCTTCGAGTTTGTTCCAGTTAATTGCTTTCACTTGCTCTTTCACGAGCTTGAGCTTTTCCGGCGTCATCATAATCCTTTCATGGAGAAGTGGAGAGAAGATCTACGGGAGGCAACACGCAGCCACAGATCGGGAACCGCGCGTTTGCAGGGTGAATAGGCTATTTCCGGACGGCGATCGCCTCAATTTCCACAAGCGCTCCCAGTGGGAGTTTTGCCACTTCAATTGCCACACGTGCCGGGAACACCGTGCCCTCGAAGAATCGTGCATACACCTCATTCACCTGCGCAAATGCGCCCATATCCTGCAAGAAAACCGTGGTTTTTACCACGTCTTTCAAGCTTAGCTCCGCAGCTTCCAGCACGGCCTGCACATTTTGTAAACTCTGCTCTGCCTGCTCCTCCACGGTGTTCGGCATTGCGCCGCTACGCACATCGATTGGCAGTTGGCCAGAGACAAACACTAGCTCTCCACGAGCTGCGATACCTTGCGAATATGGCCCCACTGCTGCGGGGGCAGCGTCTGACGTGATCTGTTGTTTCATTATTGCTCCTAACGTTGCCCACATAATTGAGCATTTGAATGAGAATCCCTGCGAATTGCGAATCGTAGAATCTGGCAACACACAGCTGGGTTGGCAGATGCGTTCACATTCACCAACCCAACCATTGTGTTCACAGCATACAGCTCACACAGCCCTCCACCTCGGTGCCTTCGAGCGCCTGCTGGCGGATTCGCATGTAATAGAGGCTCTTAATCCCCTTCCGCCAGGCATAGATATAGCTGCGGTTCACATCACGGGTGGTCACAGTATCGGGATAGAAGAGCGTGAGGCTCAATCCCTGATCCACATGCTGAGTGGCCACAGCATAGGTATCGATAATGGCCTGCGGGCCAATCTCATATGCATCTTGGAAATACTCGAGATTGTCGTTCGTCATATAAGGAGCTGGGTAGTACACACGCCCCACTTTGCCCTCTTTGCGGATCTCAATCTTTGAGGCAATCGGGTGGATTGAACTCGTAGCATGGTTGATGTACGAGATTGAGCCGGTGGGCGGCACAGCCTGCAGATTTTGGTTGTACATTCCATACTTCTGCACATCTGCTTTCAAGCCACGCCAATCATCTTGAGTGGGAATGTGAATATTCGCAAAGAGCTCTTTCACTCGTTCCGTTTTCGGCTCCCACACCTGATCGGTGTACTTATCAAAAAACTCGCCACTGGCGTATGTGGAATGCTCAAAGTTATAGAAGTGTTCACCGCGCTCTTTGGCCAGTTCCATCGAAGTTTTAATCGCATGGAAAGCCACCGTGTAGAAATACATATTCGTGAAATCTAGCGCTTCTTCAGAACCGTAATAGATACGCTCCCGGCCGAGATAGCCATGCAAATTCATCTGGCCAAGACCAATGGCATGGCTCAGCTTGTTTCCACGTTCAATCGAAGGCACTGCAGAGATATCAGTGATTTCAGAAACTGTGGTGAGTGCGCGAATCGCGGTGCTAATAGTTTTCGCGAAATCTGGCGAATCCATTGTGCGCGCAATATTGAGAGAACCGAGGTTACACGAGATATCTTTGCCCACAGTTTTATAGGTGAGATCCGCATTGAATTCGCTCGGTTCGCTCACCTGGAAAATCTCCGTGCAGAGATTGCTCATCGTGATGCGGCCTTCAATTGGATTTGCGCGATTCACGGTGTCTTCATACACGATGTAGGGATAACCAGATTCAAACTGAATTTCAGCGAGAGTTTGGAAGAAATGCCGTGCGTTGATCTTCGTTTTGTGAATCCGCTTATCGTTCACCATTTCATCGTATTTTTCCGTAACGGAAATATCAGAGAATGGCACTCCGTATACCCGCTCCACATCGTAGGGCGAGAAGAGATACATATCGGCATTCTTCTGGGCTAGTTTGAATGTGATATCGGGAATCACCACACCGAGCGAGAGAGTTTTGATACGAATTTTTTCATCGGCGTTCTCGCGCTTGGTATCCAAGAATCGCAGAATATCTGGGTGATGCGCGTGCAAATACACAGCACCTGCCCCCTGGCGGGCACCGAGCTGATTTGCATACGAGAAAGAGTCCTCAAGTAGCTTCATCACAGGGTTTACACCAGAGCTCTGATGCTTGATTTTCTTGATTGGAGCCCCGAGCTCTCTCAGGTTGGTGAGATTAAGAGCCACTCCGCCGCCACGCTTGCTGAGCTGCAAGGCGGAGTTAATCGCACGGGCAATAGATTCCATGTTGTCTTCTACGCGCAGCAGGAAGCAAGAGACGAATTCTCCGCGCTGTGCCTTACCCGCATTGAGGAACGTGGGTGTGGCTGGCTGATAGCGGCCCGTGATGATTTCTTCCATTATGTCTTGTGCGAGTTGCGTATCTCCTTTTCCAAGGGTGAGCGCTGCCATGCACACACGATCCTCAAAGCGCTCAAGGTAGCGAGTGCCGTCAAAAGTTTTGAGGGTGTAGCTCGTGTAGTACTTAAAGGCGCCTAAAAACGAGGAAAAACGGAATTTGTGCGCATAGGCATCTTTATAAAGCTGCTTGATGAAGGCGAAATCATATTGATCTAGCACCGCTTTTTCGTAGTAGCCTTCGCGCACCAGGTATTCCATTTTCTCTTCGAGATCGTGGAAAAATACGGTGTTTTTATTCACGTGCTGCAGAAAATACTGCCGGGCAGCCTCGTGGTCTGCATCAAATTGAATTTTGCCGTTTTTATCGTAGAGATTCAGTTTGGCGTTGAGCGAATGATAATCGAGCGCCGGATCAATAATCTCTTCACCGGTGTCGGTTAGAGTTGCTTCTGCTTCCAAAATTCTTCCAATCCTTCACGAACCTTTTGCACATCTGTGGGAGTGCCGAGTAGCTCAAATCGGTACATATGTGGCACTTTGCATTTAGCGGAGATAATGTCTCCTGCCACACAGTAGTACTTTCCAAAATTTGTGTTTCCGCTAGAAATCACTCCGCGGATAAAAGAACGATTGTGTTCATCGTTGAGGAACTTAACCACCTGTTTCGGCACAGCTCCTCCGAGATTGCCACCGCCATACGTGGGTACGATAAGCACATATGGTTCATTAATCTCGATAGGCGGATCAGTGCGGCGTAATGGAATTCGCTTAGCCGGAAAGCCTAGTTTCTGCGCAAAACGCTTCGTATTACCTGTTGCAGACGAAAAATAAACAACATTAACCACGAAAGCCATCATCCCTTTCGGGCAATAAGCAGCCTACGATCGATCGAGATGGTGCGCCTAATGCTCATTTCGAGTAAGTGCTTCTTTCGAGCAGCAGTTTCGGGCAAACCCGAAATAACATGCGCGTTGAAATAGTACACAGCTCGAGAGCACCGCAGCGCACTCATCTCGCTCAAACGATTTAGGCCACCGCCATCTTTTCTTTTGCGCTCAACGCCGTTGCAAGCATCTTGATCTTATCGGGGCGGAATCCACTCCAGTGATCGCCATCAGCAAATACCACTGGAGCTTGCTGATAGCCGAGAGCCTTCACCGTATTCAGCGCTTCCTCATCTTGGGCGAGGTCTATCTCAACATACTCGAGCCCCTGCTTCGTGAGTGCTCGTTTCGTGGCTCGGCACTGCACGCACTGAGGCTTCGTATAAACGGTGATCATCGCTCCCTCTCTTTCTTCGTTTCCCTCTGGTAATTACATGAAAGTAATTTACCCAAGAATCTATTCCCATGCCATCTGAACGGTACGAAAGTAGACACTACACCTAGTGGTTTCTCTTATGCGATACCCCTAGATGGTGTGGCGTGGCGGCATAGCTCACACTCGCTTTAACATGCCTGTGGAACACTGCCAAGCGGCGGTGGAAACCGCTTCTCTAGCGTTACTCAGTAAGCTCGTTATGCACCTCCTTTCCACTTTCTTTCCACTCCACTCTCGCATCTCCCTACCGGAAAATTTCAAAAAATTTCCAACTATCCACACCCTGTGGAAAAATTTTGTCCACTTCTCCACGGCTCTTCTGTTTTTTATCCACAGCTGTGGAAAATTCGCGCCTTTCCACATCGCTCTCTCAAAAAAAATTTGCGCATTTGCTCGGCGTGTTTCACCCCGCGTGTCGGTATTCAGGCCTGTCGTATTCAGGCGTGTCGGTATTCAGGCGTGTCGGTGGCCTGTCGTATTCAGGC
The DNA here is from genome assembly GCA_022768785.1 of Arcanobacterium sp. Lineage (GTDB taxonomy): Bacteria > Actinomycetota > Actinomycetes > Actinomycetales > Actinomycetaceae > Arcanobacterium_A. The sequence goes on from JALELI010000095.1 coordinate 23,191, forward strand.
CACGGCCATTCTGCTGCCAATACAGCGGCCAACACGGCAGCGCTCCGCATATCACAGCGATTAAATACGAGCAGTCGGCCACAGCATATAATCGCCAGCGGCCAAGCTACATACGAATGCTGGTGTACAACACAGCATCGTTGCGCAATAACTCCAAAACACAGAGAATAAAAAGCATGATCCGTGAAGATTCTCCCGCCGCAGCCTCTCTTGCAGCCTCTGGTTCCCCCGCCCTTTCCCCTGCCTTCGATTCTCCAGCTCTAATCCCGCTTTCTGCCTGCATTATCTCCGCAATGCCAGAAGAGATGGAGCCTATGCGCGCACTCCTGGCCAACCTGGGCGCAGCAGCCCGTGAGTTGCCCAGCCCGATTGGCACCCTCACCCTGATCACTTTCCCCGCTCCAGCAGCCGATTCCACGCTCTCCCTTGAGCTCCATCGTAGCGAGCTCTACAGCAGCGAGCCTCACAACCAGAGCGCGAACGCTAGTGGCACCACGCCTGCTCCCGAAGCCGTTCTGCTCGCCGTCACTGGCATCGGATTCACCGCCACTGCTAGCTGCCTCGGCTGGATTTTGGCGCATTTCTCCCCAGAGGCAATCGTTTCAATTGGCTCAGCAGGAGGGCTCAGCCCAGATTCTCGCGTGCGAGATGTGGTGCTTGGCACCCGCTACCGTGATGGCTTCGCAGACGGCACTAATTTTGGCTATGTGCGTGGCCAGGTGCCAGGCCAACCCGAATATTTTTCTGCAGATCCAGCGCTGCTAGCGGCAGGGGCGCTAGTTGCTCTCAACGATGACGCCATTGATATCCGCACTGCTGAAATGCTCTCTTCAGATACTTTCGTTACTGATGTGAACGTGGGCGATATACGTGAAGCCTTTCCCGCCGCCGTCAGCGCAGATATGGAATCCTATCCCGCAGCGCACGTGGCCCACCAGTGGGGAATCCCGTTCCTTTCAGTGCGCGCAATTTCCGATCTGTGCTCCACCCCTGAAGATCAAACTGCGTCGTTTCACGCTGAACTCGCAGAAGTGGCTGGCATCTCGGCCCACGTTGCGCTCGCCACACTCCGCCAAGCTGAAGTGCTGTAACGCCGCCTCGCAGAACCACAGGCTAGAGCCACAGCCTCCTGGCACCCTCTAGCTTCGCTGATTGCCCCTAGCTTCGCTAAACTTTATAGGTTCGCGCCCCTGCTTTCCTGCGTCTATCTGCGCCCCTGCTTTCCTGCACCTATCTGCTCTGCTATTTCCCAGCTCCACCGGCCGCGCCACCAGTTGCGCCACCGGCTGCATTTCCCTGTGTATCCGCTTCATTGAGAGAGCAAGAAGAAATCGCTTGGGTGAGTTTAGAATAATCTGCCTTACTCAGCTGCGAATCAAACTTCCCGTGCGCGATTGCTTGTAGGGCCTCTTTAGACAGCTTCCCTCCGATTGCCTCGGCTGTGCAGCGGGCTGCTCGCTGCACTTTCTCATCGGAAAATCCAAGAGAATTAAGCCGTGCGAAATCAGCCGAGCGCACTAGCCCCGCTGCCACTGCCTGCTGTGAGGGCCCAACGAGAGCAGAACAACCCGCCGTCCACACTAATGTAATCAGTGCCAACGCTATTCCCCAACGCTCACTGCATTTCCTCTGTGCCATGCCGTATCTCCTTATTAATCGCGCTGCCCCGATTGTTTTCAGTGCTCACTGCAAATATAGCGGCTCTGCTTAGTGTGCCGGCTGTATCGGTAACCACGTTCCAAGAGAACTTCTGCCCATTTTGCAGGCAGCGTCGGGGCGCTAGCGCGCGTGCGCCTGCGACTGCCGCACTGCAGCGCGATCCACAAATTCATTCGCGGCATCTCCAGCATGGCCTTTTACCCATTCGATAGCAGTGTGGCCAGTGCGCGCTTCATATAAATTGAGCAGCTGCTCAATGAGCTCTCTGTTGAGCACCGGCTTGCCGTCTGCTTTCCGCCAACCGCGAGCGCGCCACCCTTTAGCCCACTTAGTGAGAGAATTAATCACATAGGAAGAATCTGCACGGATTAGCAAACTCGCCCCCTGCGGCACAAATTCAAGAGCCCGGATAAGCGCAATGAGCTCCATACGGTTGTTGGTGGTGGTGGCATCACCACCAGATTGGTATGCACCACTAATTTGATCTAGCCATGCCCACCCACCTGGGCCAGGATTACCCGAGCAGGCTCCATCGGTGGCAACCACATATTCAAAACCAGATTTTGGCCGCCCGATGGGGCCTTCTACGTAACTAACCTCTGTGCTCATACGCCAACCATACCTGCCCATTGCCGCAGATGCCGCGTGCCCGGCGTGATTCCGGCTCAATTTCAGCAACTGAGCCACTTTCCAGTGCACTCGTTACACACGTTACGTTCTGGAGCTCGCTCTGTGATCCTCATCGCCTACGTTGAGAGCAAAGAGACTGCCCGCCAAGCACGTGAATTAGATACCCTTGGATTAGATAATTCTGCAGGAATGAGGAGGCAATAATGGTGACGCTTTCGGAGTATCGAGATCTTATTCACCTCGATGATCCTTTTCCGCTTCCAACCAACGATGCACGCACGGGGCGAGATCTTTTAATGACGGCGCTCAGCGGGCTCCCTAACAAACGCTACACTGGCACTTCGTCTGTAGCTCATCTCGCCACAGACGAATCTCTACTCCGTTGGCTTGATGCCGAACTCACACAGCGCGATCCGGGCCCGCTAGACCCCATCACGGAACGCGCTATCAACTCCATCTTGCTGCGTGTGAGTGGCAGACACGGGCGAGTGGAGGCGCTCAATTTGCGGCGGGTGAATGATATGTTTCCCGAGAATGACTATCCGCGCGCTTTCAACACTGCAATTTACCTCGGTGATATTCGCCAACTTGTGGTAGATGCTGTGGTGAACTCAGCAATGCCGGATCTCACTGGCTGCCGAATTCCACTGCACAACTGCCTGGATTCTGTGATTCATCTGCAGGCAGGCCCGTGGATGCGCAACGATGGCGCCACGATTATGGAGGCGCTGGGGCACGAGGCACACACTGGCTCAGCTGTGATTACTCGCGGATACCGTATGCCTGCGCGCTATGTGATTCACACAGTGGCGCCCGAGGTGGAAAACGGGCAGCCCACTCAACGTGATCGTGAGCTACTGCGCGATTGCTACTGGAATTGCCTAGAGTTAGCCCGCGAAAAAGGCGATATTTCCACGATCGCGTTTCCAGCGCTGTCTACCGGAGGCAACAGATTCCCATTTGATGTGGCTGCCAAGATTGCTCTGCAGACCGTAGATGATTGGATGCATGTGAATGCATCGCAAATTGATCTGGTGCTCTTTTCGGTGCATAACGATGAGGATCTCGCTCATATGGAACGCATCTTCAAAACGTGGGTGAATGAATAACGTTCGCTCATACACTCACCCACCAAAAGCTTCTATTACACAGCACACACATAGAGGTTACGCATGGATGCAGATCTCGTCTTTCGCATAGTAGACGTGACGGGCGTTATAGCAAACGGGCTGCTTGGAGCCGCTGCTGCCCGCCGGCATAATTACGACGTCATGGGCTTTCTGGTGCTCGGTGGAGCATCAGCGTTAGGCGGAGGTCTGCTGCGCGATTTAATGCTTAACCAGGGATTTCCAGTGGCTCTCACAGATCCATGGTATTTTCCCGGCGCTTTTGGGGCCGCGCTAGTGGGATATTTCTTCACATTTGAACACAAGTGGAGCCGCCGTTTGCTCATCGGAGCAGATGCGTTGGCGCTCGGGTGTTGGAGCGCCACTGGCGCATCGAAGGGGCTGACGGCGGGGCTCAGCTGGCTTCCAGCCGTTTTTCTCGGAGTGGTGACGGCGGTCTGTGGCGGTATGATCCGCGATATTCTTTGCAAAGAAACCCCGGCTATTTTCGGGGGTAAGCCACTTTACGCTACAGTCGCATTTGTGGCCGCTGTGCAGATGGTGGTGTGGCAATCCAACGGGCACCCCACTATTGGTATGGGCGCATCTATTGTGCTGTGCACGGTGTTTGCTTTGCTGGCGCGTAAATTAAATTGGGTGTTGCCGCAGCATGGCTATGATCTCGGCTCTAAAGCGCGTGCGCATTGGCCTCGAGAAGCTCGCTGGTCCCGCGACCGGCGGCGCTGGCCCAGTAGCCGGAAAAATAGCCACAAACACTTGCCCAAATCGTGAAGCCACGCGCACCGATGTGAGGGGTGCACGGCATGAGAGCTCTCATGCAATCTAGGCGATGAAGCTGGCTGCCCACACAGCCTGAGCACAGCTGCCGCACCAAGGTTACTTTCCTTTTCTCACTCACAATCTTTTCACTATGTGAGACGTTCGACCACTCAGCGAGACTGGCAGCTAATTTTAGTTTCACTCTTATTCTTGAAAAAGGAGGACCTTGTGGCTGAACAATCCGCGCAAGCCACCGCTACCCATGCTCCCGACCGCGAGCAATGGTCTGGCCAGTTTGGCTTTATTATGGCGGCCGTTGGCTCTGCTATCGGCCTCGGAAATATTTGGCGTTTCCCAGGCGTGGCCTATACGAATGGCGGCGGCGCATTCATAGTGCCTTACATCGTGGCACTGCTCACTGCAGGCATTCCGATGCTGTTGCTCGATTACGCTCTCGGAAGCCGCTATCGCGGTTCGGCACCCGCTGTTTTCCGCCGAATCTCAAAGAAATTTGAGATGGTTGGGTGGCTAAAAGTGCTGGTGTGCTTCGTGATTACCGCTTACTATGCGGTGATCTTGGCCTGGGCAGTGCGCTATATAGGTTTCTCTGCCACCCTCGCCTGGGGAAAAGACACCACTCAATTCTTTGTGAAAAATTTCCTGCACCTCACTGATCCCGGTGCTGCTGCTGGAATTGTGCCCGGCATTTTTTGGCCCCTGATCCTCATCTGGGTAGCTGTGGCGATTGTGATGGCGCTCGGCGTCTCTAAAGGAATCGAAAAAGCCAATAAATTCTTTATTCCTGTGCTCGTAGTGATCTTCATTGCGCTAGTGATTCGAGCACTCACTTTGCCTGGTGCAGCACTCGGCCTGAATGCTCTCTTCACCCCCGATTGGAGCTCGCTGACCAATCCGCAGGTATGGATTGCAGCATATGCACAAATCTTCTACTCCCTCTCGGTGGGTTTTGGCATTATGGTGACGTATTCGAGCTATCTCAAGCGCAAGAGCAATATTGTGCCCACTGGATTAGTGACTGGCTTTGCAAATTCTTCTTTCGAGCTGCTCGCCGGCCTCGGAGTATTTGCCACTCTAGGGTTCATGGCACACAGCCAGGGCATTGGAGTAGACAAACTAGAAGGGCTCACCGGGGTGGGCTTAAGCTTTATGACTTTCCCACAAGTGATCTCGATGATGCCCGGAGGCCCGCTTTTCGGCATTATTTTCTTCGCCTCTTTGCTCATCGCAGGCTTCACATCACTGCTCTCCCTCACCCAGGTAATCAGTGCAGCGCTACAAGAAAAATTTAATCTGAACCGCAAAGTTGCCTCCATCACCGTGGTGATTTTTGACGGCGTGGTGTCGGTGTGGATCTTCAGCACCTCGAACGGCCTTAACGCTCTCGACGTGGTGGATAAGTTCATCAATGAAATCGGCGTGGTGAGCTGTGCCGTGCTTACCTGTATCATCGTAGCTTTCGTGCTCAAGCGGCTCCCGTTGCTGCGCGCCCATCTCAACTTCAACTCTCGCCTCAATCTCGGCAAATGGTGGTATATCTGCATCGCCGTAGTGATCCCCATCATTCTCGGCATAATGATGGTAATCACGCTCGTAGACGTGCTGCGCAATGGCTATGGAGAGTATCCCACCAGCTTCCTCTATGAAAACGGCTGGATCATGCTCATGCTCGTAGTGGCTGTGGCTTACTTCCTCACTGTTTCTCCGTGGCATACTCCTGTAGATGATTTTGATGCTGTGGCCTATCACGGCGCCGAAGCCACGCCAGGAATGAGCGATTCCCCGCAAATCACTGGCAACACTGGGCCATACACCCGCGAGCTCATGGGGCTCACAGGCCCACGCAAACCTGGCACCTACAACCCACTGAAGGAGATGTGAGATGACTGGATCAGCAATTGCTCTAATGAGTGTAGCCATCGTGGTGATCTGGGGTGGCCTCGCCGCTTCAGTTGCCTATCTCATGAGCCACCCGATGAACCACGAAGACAATTAACCGCAATCAAACGCCCTTTCGGCGTATGTGAAACTCAAAAGTGGCGAAAAAGTGGTGATTTTCTAGGGTCTGTGACCCTAGAAAATCACCACCATCACATCAACAAAGATCACTTATAGGGAGAAAACTTCGGGGTTGGGTCTTGCAGAGCCCAACCCCGATTGCGTCCCGCCACACTTCTTCTATTAATGCTATTTAATGCTTTCACGCCACCAGACATCTGCCGGAGTAACGGGCATTGTGCGCTTATGCCGTGTGCGAATGAAGTACTGCTCAATTTTCTCTGCAATATCATCAGCCACTGCGCGCCCTTCAAGATATGCATCAATGTCGTCATAGCGCAGGCCTAGTTCGTCTTCATCTGCGCGGCCAGGCGTGCCATCAAGGAGATCTGCTGTAGGCATTTTGCCAGCAAGCGCACATGAACCACCGAGATAGCTCACCAGCTGGCGCACCTGGCTCTTATTCAAACCGGAGAGCGGCGTAAGATCTGCCCCACCATCTCCGAATTTCGTGTAAAAACCAGTGATGGCCTCCGCCGCATGATCTGTGCCAACCACTAGTAGTGCACGATCACCCGCCACGGCATACTGTGCAATCATGCGCATACGAGCTTTCATATTGCCTTTATTGAAATCAGAAATCGGTGCGCCGGTGGCCACCGCAAAATCCTGTTCAAAAGAATCCACTGCATCACCAATATTAAAGGTAACTGTGCAATCCGGTTGGATAAAATCTAAGGCGCGCTGTGCATCAGATTCGTCTGCTTGCACATGATAGGGAAGCCGAACTGCCACAAATTGCGCTTCACGGCCCAGCTCGCGTGCACGCTGCACAGCCAGTTGGCTCAAGCGCCCTCCCAGCGTGGAATCCACACCGCCCGAGATGCCGAGCACCAATCCCTTAGCATGAGCAAACTGAAGATAATCTACGAGAAATTGCACTCGGTGCTCCACCTCTGCAGCCGGATCAATCTGAGGCTGCACACCGAGGTCACTAATGATCTGAGCTTGAAGTTTTCGCATAGCACTCAGCCTACACGCTCTCTCATTCCGCTTCCGGTTTTCAATCACCAAAAGCTGCAGATTACATAAAGGGGCCTGGTGATTAGTATGCAACCAACCACCAGGCTCCTCGATTTTATCGAAATTGTTCAACTTTCACTGAGCTCTGCTCAGCCTGGGCGCTCATGCGCTCTGCGCAAGCTCCCCATCGGCATACGTGAATGTTCAACTCACACGCAAAAGCAATCTCACGCTTGCTGCTTCTTACCTTTCACCACGAAGCCGCCAACAATGAGCACCACACCGAGCACAATGAGTGTAATTCCAGCGATATTAGCAATCTTGCCAACTAAGCCCCAGCCATAAGCATTGAGAAGAGTGCCGCGGAGCATATTGCCTTGGAAGAATGTGTTGTTCTTCAGGTTATTGAGCTGCGCAATCTGCTTAGCTGATGCGTAGGCCGACTCTGGATTCTTCTCTTCAGCCGCGATCACAGCTTTGAGGTTGTCTTGTGATGTGGCTTCCTGGGCGGTGATCTTCAGCTGCCCAAGCGTTTTAGCTGAAAGTTTGGTGGGATCAGCTTTGATCTCATCGGCTAGCTTGTCTTCCACTTTCCGCACCACATCGCCGATCCCTGCGAAAGTGGCCTTATCTGCGGGAACTTCAGCACGCTTGGCAGCAGAATTCATGTGCACAGCAATATAGTGATTAGCATAGGCAGCTGCCATATCGCCAGTGCTCATCAACTGGCCATCGAACGGCTTCAATGCCTCAACATCTTCCTTGCTGTACTGGCCACCTTGATCGACGGTTTTGAGCTCTTCCAATTTTGGCATCGTGATCTGCTGAGCCTTGAGTTGGCTTCCCACAAATGAGCCAGCAAACTGCCCACCCGCAAAAGCGCCAATGCCAATTAAGAGCAGCACAATGCCAACAATCTTGGCAAGCGTTTTATAAATCTTTGCTTCCATAGAAGCATCCTTTCTGCGAAAGTGAATACCTACGGCAGACACTGCCGAATCGGATATTTTTACTCCATAACTTGTGTGCTTTCCACAAGTGCATCGCCAGCAATATCGTGTGATGTGGCTGATGCCTCTCATGCTCTTCGCACAAGCGCCTGTGCGTTCGCTTGTAGCTCGCGCCCTCATGCGAGAAAAAGAATATCGAAAGTTAAATTTTCAAGTATCACCGAGGCTAGAACTTTGCACCCAGAGGAAAATGTTTACAGAAACTTTACAATTCAATTAACTGCTTTTGCCGCAAATAAAAAGCTTCCTGGCGCTCCCGCAGATGTGCAAGAGCGCCAGGAAGCCAAAAACCTATTTTTTACTTTTTCTTACTAGTGACACTCATATAAATACCGATGAGGATCACTGCCACGATCACTGAAACGATCCAGCGCAACCACTCAACACCGCCGTTTGCATTGGTGTATCCAAACACACCCACAAGCCAACCGCCGATGCCTGCACCGAGCGCGCCCAAAATGATCGTCCATAAAATGCCAATCGGCTGCTCACCTTTCTTCACAAGCCGAGCAATTGCGCCAATCACGGCCCCCACGATAATCATTCCAATGAGTTGCCCCATGAGTTTCCCTTCCTGTTAGGAGAAAAGAGTATCTCCTTGCAGACACTCCCTACGAGCTTTTATCCCTATAAGCTTTCTCGATCGCAAAGCAATCTGAGCTGAGCTTCTCAGCAGCGCAACGTATTTCTGCCGCCTGCTACTCGTTTCAACCAGCCGCCCTGCACATTTGTGCCCACGTTCACTGTGAGCGAATTGCAGAGTGCGCTATTTCAGCGGTAGTAGGAAAACCTTTCATGCCGGTAAAAGGGTTCAAAACCGATATACACCCACTCTGTGAAATACTCGAAGAAGAAGCCCGAAAAGGTTCGCAAAAATGCTAGGGGCTTGCATAAGTAGCGATCATCAGCCTACAATTTAAGTAGGTAAAAAACCATTTTTACCCGCCTTTATAGAAGTGCCAGCTACGCAGACCGCCCTAACGATCTGTGTAGCTGGTATTTTTGTACCCACCAAAACACAGGCAATCATTCAGCCCCTTAATAGCCATAGCCGGAATAGCTCCCCCACACCACCACACCCACTACCCACCGCGTCTAGACGCAGTAACCACAGTCACCGACACCCCTAGAATGTGCAAAGCTCTAAAACCCGTACAGTCTGGCAGAACCTAACGCGCAGCGGTCGTTCTGG
>JALELI010000101.1 GCA_022768785.1 Arcanobacterium sp.
GCACTTTCGGCCGGCTCGGAGTAGTGGGGCCTAAACGCTGGCGTTCGCTCTTCTGGGCTTCCGGAGGAGCAATGTTTTATGGCTTGGAGGCAGCGCTGGTGCGCTCTCTCATTCAATATTCCGATCAGCACGATTGGGCACGCGACCCACTCTTTTGGATCATCGCCCTCTGCCTTCTAGCTGGCAGTGCAGCTGCCGGGTGGATGGTGCAGCAGGGATATGCCACCGGCGCAGCAGAGCTGGTGGTGGCCTCGATGACGATCACATCTCCAGTGGTGGCCGTGCTCTTTGGAATTTTGGTGCTCGGCGAGGGTTCTCGGCACACCTCTGTGGTGACGGCGCTCATCATGCTGCTCGCACTGATTGCCATCGCAGGAGTGATCGTGATCAGCTGGCTGCACTACGTGCTTATTGAGCACAATCCCTCACGGTATCTGCGGCGAAAAACTCGTGCTCAGATTGCGTTAGAACGCGCATTAGTGGGAAGCCTCGATACGCAGCCACCACTTGCACGCCCTCATTCCGAATGCCCCGAACACATCGCGCACACCGCCGAAAGCACCGATAAACGCCGCCTTCACACCTCTCGTTCCACTCCACACCCCCCGGAGAACTCCCAATGAAGGCTCCGAATCAGGTGGCCGTGCCGGCTCATCTTCCGCAAACTGCTGGCGCCACCACTGCAGAAACTCCGTGGCCACTGAGCCTACTCTCAGCCAAAATTGGCGAATACATCAGCAAGATGAGCCGCATGTGGGTGGAGGGAGAAATCACTTCGATCAAACGCCGCCCAAACGCCAAAGTGCAATATTTCCAGTTAGCTGATTTAGAAGCGCGGCCCCAGATCACCATCACGGTGAAAATTTGGAGCCATAATTTACCGGCACAGATCAGCGAGGGAATGCACGTGGTGGTGCTAGCTAAACCTGATTTTTGGCAAGGTAACGGCTCTTTCACGCTGTTTGCCGACGAGATTCGCCAGCGCGGCCTCGGAGATATTTTGCTTCAGCTCGCCGCGCTCAAAGCTAAGCTAGCCGCTGAAGGCCTATTCGCCGCCAGCCGCAAAAAACCACTTCCTTTTCTCCCCGAGCGCATTGGGCTCATCTGTGGGCGCAACACTGAAGCCGAAAAAGATGTGGTGGTGAATTCTCGCCTCCGCTGGCCAGATGTGCGCTTTGAAATTCGCCAAGTGCAGGTGCAAGGCACAAGCGCGGTGCCGGCCATTATTGCAGCGCTCACCGAGCTCGACGCCGATCCACACGTGAGTGTGATCGTGCTCGCCCGCGGCGGCGGATCTCCCGAAGATCTACTCCCATTTTCTGATGAATCACTCGTACGCAGCGTGGCTAGCACCCGCACTCCGGTGGTCTCTGCCATCGGCCACGAAGCCGATAACCCCATCGTAGATTTTGTGGCAGACGTGCGGGCTTCCACCCCCACAGATGCCGCCCGCAGAATCGTGCCAGATGTGTTTGAAGAGCGGCGAACACTCGCTGCCGATTTGCTCCGTGGCCGGCATGCCATAGCTCAGCAACTCACCCTTGCAGCAGCTGGCATCGAACAACTGCACCGCCACCCCGCACTCGCCGCTCCCGAACGCGGTATTGAGGCTCGTGCTGAAGAGCTATCGCAGCTCACTGCGTGGGGACGCGCCCATATTGCAACTACACTCGAAGCCCAGGCACACGGCGTCACCAGCGAACTTGCAAGGTTACGGACTTTATCCCCACATTCGACACTCAAACGTGGATACAGTATCTTACGTAGCGCAGACGGCGCACTTGTGGGCTCCGTACGCGAGACGAGCAATGGCGCACGGCTCCAGGCGCTCCTGTTCGATGGGCAGCTATCTGTAAGAGTAGAAAAGATGAGCGAAGGTGAGATTGCGCATGACGAGTGATCACTCTGCAGATCCGCAGTATTCTTCACCAAGCGAGTTAGATTCCGCCGTCTCCTCACTCAGCTATGAAGAGGCTCGGGCGGAACTCGTGGATATTGTTGCACAACTTGAACAAGGGAATATCCCGCTCGAGCAAAGCCTTACTCTATGGGAGAGAGGCGAAGCCTTAGCGCGCAGGTGCGAAGCATGGCTCGCCGGAGCGCGAGAACGGTTGGCGGCTGCTAAAGCCGCCACAGATTTCGCACAAAATTCTGCACAGCAAAAAGAAACTGAGGCTAACGAATGAATATGTTGGTGATTGGCGAGGCACTGATCGACGTCATATACGATGCGCACGGCACGCTTATCGGCCGCTATCCGGGCGGTTCACCTCTCAACGTAGCTGTGGGATTGAGCCGGCTCGGGCGCGAAACTGCGCTGCTCACTCGTATCGGAGACGACGCTCCTGGCGATGTGATTGTGGATCACTTGAATGCTTCTCACGTAGCCTTAGTGAATGGTTCCGTGAGTGCTGAGCCCACCTCGATGGCTTATGCACACGTAGACGAGCAGGGGCATGCGCATTACGATTTCGATATTCGCTCTTCTTTCCCCGCTCCCCCTACAGATCCTGCAGAGCGCGAAAAACTGCTCGCTGACGCTCCTAAGCACGTACACATTGGCTCTATCGGAGCACACCTGCTCCCCGGCGCGGAAACGGTGCGGGAATGGTTGAGCTTTTATCACAGCACCGCCACGATCTCATACGATCCCAATGTGCGCATTGGCTTAGCGGGCACGGCAGAAGACTATCGGCAACAAATAGAGAATTATGCCACTGTGGTCGATGTGCTCAAGGCCAGCATCGAAGATCTCGAACTCTGCTACGGAGAAATGGATTCTGCCGCCGTGCACGATCTCGCTCACCACTATCTCGATTCTGGAGTGTCGTTAGTGGTGCTCACTGAGGGTGCGAGAGGGTTGAGCCTGTTCACTGCCGATCACACAATTCACGTAGATGCACTCCCCGTAAACGTGGTAGACACTGTGGGTGCAGGCGATTCGCTCACCTCCGCCCTCATCGATGGCCTCGCCCGCCTCTCAGTGCTCGGGCGCACAGATGTGAGCCGTATTCGCCAGCAGTCCGCTTCGATGCTCACCTCGCTCGGCACCTACTGCGCCACTGCAGCTGCAATCACCGTCACCCGCGCGGGGGCTAACCCGCCCACTCGCCGCGAGATTTCGGCCCACTCCGATAGCTATGCTGTAGAAGGATCCATTTTCTAGCGCTGCCCTACTGCACGCTACCAGCTGGGAATAGCTGTGGCATGGCCGTCAAGCTTGCGCCGCACAGCCTGGCGTCTGTGCGGCATGGCTACCTTGCACACACGTGCAGCCGCCTGATATACGCTACGCTGATGCCTTATTTTCCACGGCGGCGTTCTCGCTGGGAATAGCTACGCAGCGCACGCAGAAAATCGGTGCGGCGAAAATCTGGCCAGTAGGTCTCCGCAAAATAGAACTCTGTGTGCACTGCCTGCCAAATCATAAAGCCGCTCATACGTTGCTCCCCACTAGTGCGGATAATGAGATCTGGGTCTGGCTGCCCTTTGGTGTACATATGATCAGTGATGCTATCAATAGTGACGTTGTCTGCCACCTGCATGAGCGTGCACCCCTGCTCTGCTTTTTCATGCAGATATTCCCGCACTGCCTGCGTGATCTCTTGCCGCCCGCCGTAGCCCACTGCGATATTCACGGTGAGCCCTTTAAGACTTTCCGTAGATTCTACGGCGTGTGAGATTCGCGCTGCAGCAACGCGCGGCAGCAAACTCAAATCTCCCATCACTCTCAGTCTCCACCGTCGGCTTCCGGCTAACGCCTCCACAAGCCGCACAATGATGTCGATCAATTCTTCCAGCTCACCATGCGCACGTTTGAGGTTATCCGTGGAGAGCATCCAGAGCGTCACTATCTCGATGCCCACATCATCGCACCAGCCCAGCACCTCGGCTACATGGTTTGCCCCTTTCCGGTGCCCACTTGCCGGAGAGATTCCAAGCTGCTTCGCCCAGCGGCGGTTGCCATCGAGAATAATCCCCACGTGGCGTGGCACCACGGATCGAGAGATCTGCTTCGCTAAATTGCGCTCGTAAATCGTATAGAGAAATTCGGGCCGCCACATATGTAACAGTTTAGCGCACCGCACTGAATCACAAATATGGGATATAATGTGCGCAGATGAAGGAGGAGCGCGTGAACACCACCCATCAGCCGCCAGCTGTGGCACACCAACCAGCTGGCACGAAAGCAGCGATGAACCTCGTGAAAACGAAATTACGCGGGTGGATCCACGCTTTCACTGCCCCACTCGCTTTAGCCAATGCAATCGTCTTGATCTGTTTGGCACCCACTCCCACCTTAAAATGGGCGTGTGCAGCATTTGGCTTGTGCAGCTTAATTCTCTTCGGGATCTCGGCCACCTATCACCTCGGCACCTGGAATCCTATTGTGTTGCGTACCCTCAAGCGCATGGATCATTCCAATATTTTCCTGTTGATTGCTGGCACATACACACCCTTAGCAATCTCCGGATTAAGTGGCGCTAGCCGTACCATCTGTTTAAGCGTGGTATGGGGAGGTGCAATTGCCGGAATTTTGATGGAAGTTTTTTGGGTGACGGCGCCGCGCGTATTGCGCGTGGTGGTATATGTGCTTTTGGGGTGGGTGGCGATTTGGTTTATGCCCCAGTTCTGGGTGAGCGAAGGGCCAGCTGTGGTGTGGCTCTTACTCGCTGGAGGATTGTGCTACACAATTGGTGCCGTGTTTTATGCGATTAAGAAGCCTAATCCGTGGCCACGTTACTTTGGATTTCACGAGTTCTTCCACACCGGCACAGTGTTGGGATACTCCTGCCACGTGGTAGCAATTTGGCTCGCACTCATGGCGTGAGCCACGTGGGTGTTCGCGGTGCGCACAATCGCTCGCAGGAAGCACAATATCCTTGGAGATTAGCCAAAATAATGGTATTCTCGTGCGCTAGGTAGCACATGCCGTAGTGGCATGTGTGCTTTTTTTCATGATGCCGAAACCACTTCGCTCGTGCGATTGAGGTTTCTTTTCTGCACCTGCAGAGCACCGATATATCGAGGAGGTTGTAATGGCCAACGCAGAAACCACCTGGCTTTCCCGAGAGAGCTATGAGCGGCTCTCCGCAGAGCTCGAAACGATGAAAACAAAAACTCGCGCCGAGATCGTGGAAAGAATTGAAGCTGCCCGTTCTGAAGGAGATCTCTCGGAGAACGGAGGCTATCATGCTGCCCGTGAAGAGCAGGCAAAGTTGGAGGGGAGAATTCAAGAACTCACCTACCTACTCGAACACGCTGAGGTGGGTGAGAATCCCACAAGTGTGGAAACTGTGGCGCCGGGCCTGGTGATCACTGTGGAAGTGAACGGTAAAGAAAAGCACTTCCTGCTCGGTTCGCGCGAAGCGGCTACTGATGTAGATATTGATGTGTTTCCAGAAACGGCCCCGATGGGCTCTGCGATTGTGGGCTTAAAAGTGGGCGATGAGACGGCGTACACTGCTCCCAACGGCAAAGAGTTCCAGGTGAAAGTGCTCAAGATTGAAACCCTTTGACCCCTTTGGTTTAGGAAGCTTGAGCAATTTTAGCGGTGGGCAAAAGCCGGAGCCGCAGATGGTGGATCCGGCACATGCTCTCCCTGGAAGAGCCACTCCCGTGCTCCCTGAAAATCGCGCTCCTCACGCCGTGCTTTACGGCGATATGCTGCGAGAACCAACCGGCTGCGAAGAAGTGATCTATCTTGCAGGTGGCTGCTATTGGGGCATTGAAGAGATCATGTGGCAACTCCCCGGTGTGAGAGAAACCGCGGTGGGATTCATGGGAGGGTTCACTCCTCACCCCACCTATGAAGAAGTGTGCACCGGGCTCACTGGGCACACAGAAACTGTGCGAGTGCTGTTCGATCCACGGGAGATTTCGGTGGCCGAGCTGCTCAAAACGTTCTGGGAAAGCCACGATCCCACCACTGTGAACCGCCAAGGCAACGACGTGGGCACGCAGTATCGATCAGCAGTGTTTTTCACGCGCGCAGATCAGGGCGCTATAGCGCGGCACATGTGTGCCCGCTATGCAGCCACACTCAAGCAGCATGGCAAAGCGGAGATAGCCACGCAGATCGCAGCCGCGGCAGATGTATCTCCTTTCTACCCTGCTGAGGAATATCATCAGCAGTATCTGCACAAAAATCCCTTTGGATACCGCTGCCATGCCGCCACTGGGATTGCTTGCCCGATGCCGGGCACTGGCCCGCTTGCTCACCTGGGCGAGTGAGGTATTCGCTCGCTCAGCCCGCGTTTCGTGGCTGAGGGAGCTAAACCGGCATTCGCCAACCTCAGAGCCCTAAGCCGCCCATCTGGGCCTGGGCGTATAACGTGCTCTCCAGCCTCGGTGATCGCGCCCTTGTATGCGCCCCATCTAGGCGAATACGCACAGGTCTGAGGAAAGCGTACGCACACGGAGAATTGCGCCGTCAGCGTCACTTCTACAGCTGCAGCTATCGGTGTAATACGATAGTGGTGGTTAGCCAAACTAGGCACATCTGCTGGAACGAAAGGACACCCATGGCAGAAGAAACAAATCTTCCTGAAATTAAAGGAGATTTTGGGCAAACTCCAGAGCTCGTGTTTTCAGAGGGGGCTGAGCCACCACGAGGGCTCCGTGTGGCTGTATTGCATGAGGGCAATGGCCCAGTGGTGATGGCCGGCCAAGAGGTGGAAGTGAACTACCACGGCCAGATCTGGAATGGCCAGATATTTGATTCGTCGTATTACCGCGGGCAGCCGGCACGATTCCCCATCGGAGTGGGAATGGTGATTCAAGGGTGGGATCAAGCACTCGTAGGCAAAACCGTGGGAAGCCGGGTGCTCATGAGCGTGCCGCCAGTGAAAGGATATGGCGCAGATGGCAATCCTCGCGCCGGTATTTCCGGCACAGATACCCTCGTTTTTGTGGTGGATATCCTCGCCACCAAGTGATCTGCTCGATCGCATGAGCCGGATCGGAAGCGAAATCTGAGCAGTTAGCTGGCTCACGTAAAACGGCGATTTTCCAACAGTGAAAAGAAACGTTGGAAAATCGCCGTTTTGGGCTTAAAGCTCAGCAAATACTCTATCAGCGGTTATCTGCTAGGATCGCTGCGATGCGCAGCACCTCCACGTAGATCCACAGGATAGTCATCACAATACCGATAGCAGCAGTCCAGGCGAAAGCTCTTGGAGCTCCATTCGCCACGGCGTATTGCACCGATTCAAAATCGTTAATCAACATATATGCCGCCACGAAGATCATCACGGCTCCCACTAAAATCCCCAGTGTGGGATTAGAGAAGTAGAGATTGTTGCCGGTGAACGCTGCAATCACCATATTCACAATGCCGAATACGATTCCTGCCAGCGCAACGATCAAAACGTATTTCATCCCTTTAGAAGTGGTGCGCACTTTGCCAGAATAATGTAGCAAAAGCGTTACCCCAACCACAGCTGTGGTGCCCAGAATCGCTTGCATAGCCACTCCGGGATATATCATATCGATTGCCCCAGTGATTCCTCCGAGAGCCACTCCTTCGAGCGCTGCATAAGCAACTGCTAAGCCAGCAGGCACCATACGCTTAAAGGCGATCACCAAGCCAACCACGAAAGCCGCAATGGTGGATATCATTGCCAAGCCCATCATCGCAGAGGGGTTTGCCCCGAGCAGCGCCACGGTGAGCACTCCCACCACCACGGTGATCCCCAGTAGGATTCCGGTTTTATTCATGGCATCGCGATAGCTCATCACATCTGCACCAGAATAGGCCGCCGTAAAATCATTCCCTGCTGCACTCTGGGCTTGGAACATTGTCTCTTGGGCGTTGAACTGCGAGCCGAACTGCTGCTGGTAGGCAGGAGATCCATATTGCTGTGCATAATCTGTTTGATACTGCGTGCCACTCTGTGCCGTGCCAAATTGATTCGGCCGCACCTCCGTATTGCGGAAATACGGATTCTTACTCATCACGGGATTGCTCACGGGCACTCCTTTTTCATCGCGAACGTATAACACTAAACGTGTGGAACTGTTGCACCATTGGCGCTGAGGCGATTCGTACTGGACAATTCGCCACTTCCACTGCTGCCATTATTCTATCGGAGAAAAGCGACAACCACACCACCCGCTATCCCCCAGGCGAACAATTCCCAGCACTCTCCCAGCCAAATGCGGCCAAAACGTTGTGCGGGCACCACTAGCCCTATTCGGATATGCAGCCCTCTCGGATAGCGGGCACCACAGTTGTGCGAGCGCTGCTCTCACTCAGTTGAGTGGCAACTCGTTAAACTACCTGCTATTAAGCCGCTTGCTCCTGCGCACTCCGCGCAGTGCGGGCGCGCCGGAGATTAACAGCCGCGAGCGCGAGCACTCCCAGCACAATGAGCCCTCCCACAATGTGCGCCATCAGAGATTCAGCGATCAGCAGCAGGCACATAGCCACGAGAATCGGCACAAGGTGCTCAAACGAGCGCATGATGTACCCTCCGAAACTCGGCATGCGCACGCCACGAGAATCGGCCACGGATTTCACCATGAAGTTCGGCCCGTTGCCGATATAGGTGATCGCCCCACAGAATACTGAACCCACTGAAATAGCAATGAGATACGGCTCAGGCACGCCAGCCACCACGTTAGCTCCGGGCAGAGTGAGCGTGCGAGCCATTTCAAAGAATGTGAGATACGTGGGTGCGTTGTCTAACACCGATGAGAGAGAGCCAGTGAACGCAAAGAATGTGATGCGATTAAGCGGCAAACTAGGTGCCACTTGCGCCAGGAATTTCAACGCTGGCATCATCGTGAGGAAAATTCCGATAAATAGTGTGGCCACCTCAACGATCGGGCCCCAACCAAACTCGTTATCTCCAAATCGCACAGATTTTTTAGTGAAGAAGAACGACGCCGCAGCGGCGCTCAGCATGATCACCTCTCGCACCGGCAACATCTGCGCTAACGTGGCGGTGCCCTCTTCGATAGCCACCAAATTGATCGATGGCGCCACTGCCACTGCTGTCACGATCGCAGCGAGCCACAGAAAGTTTAAACCTCCGCGTACTGCAAGCGGCACCCGCTCTGTTTCATCTGCGAGGAGTGCCTGCTCTGGCTCGCTGGCATAGAGCCGAGAATCGAGAGCGTAATACGAGATAAGCAGCAAGCTATTCACAAACAGCCACTCCGCCCAAAGGCCGAACGTCCATGTAAATGGCACACCAGCGAGGAAACCGAGGAAGAGGGGCGGATCGCCGAGAGGCGTGAGAAGCCCTCCGCAGTTAGCCACCGCAAAGATCAAAAACAACACGGTGTGAGCTTTGTGTGTGCGCTCACTATTGGTGTTCAGCACCGGCCGAATAAAGAGCATCGCCGCGCCCGTGGTGCCCACAAAAGAGGCGAGCACTGTGCCGGCAGCGAGAAAAATCGTATTGTTGCGTGGAGTGGCTCGGATATCGCCAGCGAGGAAAATCCCGCCTGACACCACATAGAGGGAGAACAGCAGAATAATAAACTGCACATATTCCCACAGCTTTTCCACCACAAATCCGTGTTCTCCGCCGAGGAGCAGCCAGATTGCCACTGGCACCCCAAGAATGAGCGAAAATATTAGCTGAAAACTGTGCTTTTCCCAGTGCTTAGCCATAGCCGGCCAGAGTGGAAAAATGGCGATGCCGAGCAGCATCACAACGAACGGAATAATTGCCCATGCCTGAAACGTCACTTTGCTCTTCCCCTTCGTTCGTTGGCATCGAGAAGCTCACTGGCGAGAAGCTGGCGTTCTCTCAGGACGATCCCCACTCGCATTTCAACGAGATATAGAACCTATCTCCACAAACTTCCCCGAATTTGCCAAACCTATCCCCTTTTATCCACATCGTGACGAGAATTTTGGCATAGCGCCGAACTCCCATCGATACAGCTTGGAGAATAGTGAGTACTCCCAGTGGGATTCGAACCCACACTGTGCAGATTTTAAGTCTGCTGCCTCTACCGGTTGGGCTATGGGAGCATACCCTCTTAGTGTACTAGAGGCGCTGCGGCATAGAAAAATATCTACACTATGAGAGACGCCGCGAGAGCGCGCTGCGGAAAGCTACTAGCAGCCTTGTGAAGCCACTAGCAGCCTGCAAATACAGTGCTCACCCATTCACTGCACACCGCATGCCACATCAACATTTCCACTGCGGTGCCTGCGGATCACGCGCTGCCCAGAGGGCTAGGCCATCGAGAATATCGTGTTCACTAGTGACGGCGCTGCTCAATTCATAGCCTGCCTCACGGGTGCGCTGGGCAATGCGGCGAATTACTTCTTGCCACACCACCGCTCCTGCTCCAATCACGTCTGCCCGCCCAGCAGCCATAAACCCCAGCTCAGCATGCTCCGCCACAGTGGAATGCACAAACCACTCGCACACACTTTCAATCTGTGCGAAGCTCAACTCTGCACCGTGAATTCGCTCTGGCTGATAATCTGGCAACTCCAGTGCCTTCGCAGTAAGGGTGGTTACAGTGCCGGCCAGGCCAATGAGCGCGCGAGCCGCTCCAAGATCCACGTGGCGCTCAGCGATATCTAAGTAATCGCGCACATCGTTGCGCGCAGCTGCTATTTCCTCCTCAGTGGGAGGGTTCGAATGGAGCCTGCGTTCACGAAGCCTCACCGAGCCCACGTCCATTGAATACGAGCCTAAAATCGTGCCATCTGCCTTGCCGAGCACCAACTCGGTGCTGCCACCGCCGAGATCTACCGCGATCATCGGGCTCGCTGCTGCACGCAAACCGCCCGCATTCATAGCCGAGATTGCGCCAGAAAAACTCGTGCTCGCTTCCTGCTCACCACTGAGCACCTGCGGCTCCACCCCAAGTTCTTGCACTACGGCGTCGATAAAAACCTGGCGGTTTTCAGCATCTCGAGTGGCGCTTGTGGCTGCAAAACGCAGCGATTCCACACCATACTTCCGGCACAAAACACCGTATTCGCGCACTTTTTCAAGCGTGCGCTCCAGGGCCGCTTCAGCGAATTTTCCGGTGCGATCCACTCCTTGCCCAAGGCGCACCACGGCCATCGTGCGCACATAATCCGTGAGCGCCGTGCCATCTGCTCCTGGTATCTGCGCGATCAGCAGGCGGATTGTGTTTGTGCCACAATCAATTCCAGCCACTCGCATATTTCTCCCCTATCATAAAAATCTCAGTTTTCCGCAGCCACAGGCTCCGGCGTATATGGCTCTTCGCAGCGGCAGACGGCCGGATCCCAACCAGCCATGCGGAGTGCCTCATCTCCCACCGCACACACACCGGCTCCTGCCGCAAGCGAATATCCGGCGAGAGCGTGCAAACACTTCACTCGATCAGGCATACCCCCAGCAGAACGACCAGCGATTTCCGGCACGGAATCAAGAATCTCTCGGCGGGCCACATAGCTCTCATGGGCAGCCCGGTGCTGCGCAGCCAGCTCAGGATCATACGCACTGCTCTCAGCTCGCAGCCGCGCATTCAACGGTTCCATTCCGCCGCTGCTCTCAATCCGCGATATCTCGCGCACTAGCCACGGCAAACTCAGATAAAAGAGCGTGGGAAACGGCGAGCCGTCGCTTAAGCGCGGATATGTGACTGTGACGGCAGGGCGCCCGCATGCGCAGCGAGCTCCAATTCCCACGAGCCCCCGCGGATAGCGGCCAAGCTGCCTGGTGATCTCTTCAACATCACCCACACGGATTTGGGAAGCATTGGCTGCCACCTGGCGGAGTGTGGATATGCTCACTGGTGGCGGCGGAGCCGCATCGTATGTTTTCACAATTTCTTCACTTCTGCTCATTGGAGGCAAGCACTGCTCGCATGCCCGCCCACACAACTAGTTTTCTATCTGGCTCTGGTTGTTGCTCACACTCTGGCCGCCGCTACCTGGGTTTTCCAATCGCAGGAGGCTGTTGCCCTGTGGGAGCAGGGGAATCGCCAGAACCGCCGTCTCGATCCCCCGGAATCACTGGCACGCCTTGCGGATTCTGGGCTGATCCCACTTGCCCGGCCATAGTGATGGAATCCCACATGGTCATGTAGAACGGCGTGGCAGCGCGGCGTGCCTTATTGGCCTCCGCGATGCGCTGTTCTCCACTCTGAGCGCTCTGCCCTTGCTTGCCAGTCACATAGTAGAGAGTTTGCCCCGGCATCACATACCCCAACCGCTGACGCGCCTGAGATTGCACATATTTGGGATCTTTCCACAGCGCAATCGTATCGTTCAACTCACTGATGTGGGCTTTGCGGGCAGCGAGCTCATCGTTCAATGCGCGAATCTGCTCCTGCTGCCCGATAAAAGCCCTCAATGGTGTGATCACAATGAGCACTGCCAGCGCTGCAAAAGCCGCAATGGCCAACATTCGCAGCGACACCTGATGGCTCTTTTTCTGCCCTTCCCACACGATCTGCCAATCAGCTTTCCCGTGTGGAATCCTCTTACCACCGTGCGCGGTGCTGTGCGCGTCTTTCGCTTCCTGCAGCGTTTCTGGGCCCGATTCTGCCACCCCTGCTGCGTACTGCCCGGCAGCTGGTGGAATGTGCCCACTGCCACCGCCTTGCCCAGGCGAGGCCCCGGCAGCGCGAGCGCGCTTTCCCTCACGGTATGCGGCAGGGGGAGCAACATGGCTAGCTGAGCTGCGCAACCGATGGGGCTTTGCAGCACGCTGTGCACGATTCTCTCGTGCAACGCCTTGCTCGGCTGTGCGCTGTGCTTCTGGGGCACGCTCAGCAGCACTGGGATTCCCTGGCACGCCGGCACTGCGGCGGCTGGAATATGGCTGAACTGGGCGGCGAAAACTCATACGAATAGTTTAGAACAAAATGGGAGCCGCCCCGAAAGGACGGCTCCCATTTCTATGCTGCCTCACAGTGCCGGAGCACTATGGGAGAGCGAGTTTCACTTCTGGAAGCGCGGGAAAGCACTGCGGCCGGCATACACTGCAGCATCACCGAGCTCTTCCTCAATACGCAGAAGCTGATTGTACTTGTTCACACGCTCGCCGCGGGCCGGAGCTCCGGTCTTGATCTGGCCAGAATTGGTGGCCACAGCGATATCTGCGATGGTGGTGTCTTCGGTTTCACCGGAGCGGTGCGAGGTCATGCTCTTATAGCCAGCGCGGTGAGCCTTCTCCACAGCCTCGAGAGTTTCGGTGAGCGAACCAATCTGGTTTACCTTCACGAGCAGTGCGTTGGCCACACCCAGATCAATGCCTTTCTGAAGGCGCTCTGGATTGGTGACGAAGAGATCGTCACCCACGAGCTGCACACGATCACCGATGTGTTTGGTGAGCGCCTGCCAGGCGTCCCACTCATCTTCCGAAAGTGGATCCTCAATGGAGACGATTGGATACTTCGCCACGAGCTCGTCGTAATACTTCACCATAAAATCGGTGTCGCGCCACTCGCCCTCAAACATGTACTTGCCATCTTTGAAGAACTCGGAGGAAGCCACGTCCATCGCGAGAGCCACATCTTCGCCCGGCTTGTATCCGGCTTTCTCGATAGCTTCCACAATGAGATCAAGAGCTTCAGCGTTTGAATCGAGGTTCGGAGCAAAGCCGCCCTCATCGCCGAGGCCAGTGGAAAGGCCACGATCCTTAATCACAGCTTTGAGGGAGTGGTACACCTCAGCACCCCAGCGCAGTGCTTCACGGAAAGTAGCAGCACCAATCGGAGCAATCATAAACTCCTGAATATCTACGTTTGAATCGGCATGTGAGCCACCGTTGAGAATGTTCATCATCGGCACTGGAAGCACGTGGGCATTCGGGCCACCGAGATACTGATACAGCGGGAGGCCTGCGCTCTCTGCAGCGGCCTTGGCCACGGCGAGTGAAACACCGAGAATAGCGTTAGCGCCAAGGCGCCCTTTGTTCTTAGTGCCATCGAGATCGATCATGGTTTGATCGAGTTCGCGCTGATCAAACGCATCGAAGCCCACCACTGCATCTTCGATTTCTTCGATCACGGCATCTGCCGCATCCTGAGTGCCTTTGCCGCCGTAACGAGCTTTGTCGCCGTCACGCCGCTCCACAGCTTCAAAAGCACCGGTGGAAGCTCCTGATGGAACCTCTGCGCGGCCCCAGCTGCCATCGTCCAAAACCACTTCCACCTCAACGGTGGGGTTGCCACGGGAATCAAGAATTTCACGCGAATTCAGCGCTTCAATAATTGCCACAAGAACTCCTTGCTTATCGGCGGTCATAACATATTCATTTTAACGCGAATATAAGAGCAAAGAATCCGGCTTTTGGCACGGGTTGCTCACGTCACATTAAGAAGCGGCAGGAGATGCGCTAGCTGCCGTGTGCCGCACCCGGCCGTGTGGCCCAACCGCACCACCTACTCGTGCCACACTTTAAATCGCGAGATGGCGCCTACGAGTGCCTTACCAAAAGTCACTGGTGTGAGTGCCAAGTGCCACCACGCTGCCGCACTGCGGCTAACATCTCACTAGCCCGCACTGCGGCTAACATCTCACTAGCCCGCGCTGCGGCTAACCTTAATAAGCTGCTAACCTTAATAAACCACACTGCAACTAGCATTAACTAGCAATAAAAATGGCGTGAATAAACTGCTCTACAAAATCACATGCCGCATCGTTGCTCACTGGCTTCCCAGTGCCACCCCCAAGTTTGATCCCAGTGCCGGAATCCGCTTCTGGAAGCGGCACCAAAATCGCGCGAATCGCTGCTTTCGTGACGGCGCGCGGATAGAGCCGGCGCAGCCGCACCTGGCGTGAATCTGCCAGTTCCACAGGGGCAAGGCGAATATTGCGCCCTTGAATCGTGAGCTCTTCGATTCCGGCACTGGCCGCCAGCTCACGCAGCGCAGCCAGCCGGAAAAGCCGTTCCACCTGCGCCGGAATCGCACCGTAGCGATCCGTCAATTCAACTCGCACATCAGCTCGCTCCGTATCAGAGCGAGTGGCTGCAATCTTTGCGTAAATCTCGAGCCGCAGCCGCTCACTTGCCACCCATTCCTGAGGCACGTAGGCATCAATCGGCAGTTCAATGCGCACTTCGCCCGGATCCACCGGCTCGTGCGCCGCGAGATTCGCGCTGGCACTCGAATCCGGATCGATCCCCGCCGCCGCGAGTGCCTGTGCTCGTTTACGCTTATCTTGGCCCGTGAGCTGCTCCACTGCTTCACTCACCATGCGGATATAGAGATCGAATCCCACGCCAGCGATATGCCCACTCTGCTCGCCACCCAGCAGATTACCCGCTCCGCGAATTTCCAAATCTTTGAGCGCCACCTGGATTCCAGCTCCAAGCTCGGTGTGCGAGGCTATTGTGCGCAGGCGCTCGATCGCCGTCTCCGTCATCGATTGCCCAGCAGGATAGAGGAAATACGCATAGGCTCGCTCCCGCCCACGCCCCACTCGCCCGCGGAGCTGGTGCAGCTGCGAGAGGCCAAATTTGTGCGCATCTTCCACAATCAAGGTGTTTGCATTGGCAATATCCAAGCCAGTTTCCACGATTGTGGTGCACACGAGCACATCAATCTCTTTGTGCCAGAACTGCTCAATCACATTCTCTAGCTGGGTTTCGCTCATCTTGCCGTGCGCCACAGCAATGCGCGCCTCAGGCACCAGCTCAGCCAGCTGAGCTGCCCGTTTATAGATGCTCTGCGTGCGATTGTGCACATAAAACACCTGCCCTTCGCGCAGCAGTTCGCGCTTAATTGCAGCGCTCACTTGCTTGGTTTCCCACGCCCCCACATACGTGAGGATCGGGTGGCGTTCCTCAGGCGGAGTGGCCAGTGTGCTCATCTGCCGAATTCCAGTGACGGCCATTTCGAGCGTGCGCGGAATCGGCGTGGCGCTCATCGCCAACACATCAACCGCGGGATAGAGCTGCTTGAGCGTCTCTTTGTGCTCCACGCCGAAACGTTGTTCTTCATCAATCACCACCAGCCCGAGATCTTTGAAACGGACGTCTCCCGTGAGCAGCTTGTGTGTGCCGATCACCACATCAATCGTGCCGTCTTTGAGCCCTTTGATAACGGCGGCCGCTTCCTGCGCACTCTGGAAGCGCGAGAGACCCTCCACTCGCACTGGAAAACCTGCATAGCGATCTCGGAACGTTTCAAGATGCTGCTGCACGAGCAGAGTAGTGGGAGCAAGCACAGCCACCTGCTTGTGATCCATCACTGCTTTAAAAGCTGCACGTACCGCAATTTCAGTTTTGCCATAGCCCACATCGCCGCTGATCAGCCGATCCATCGGCTCTGGCGATTCCATATCTCGCTTCACTTCTTCAATCGTGGAAAGCTGATCGGGAGTTTCCACAAATTCAAAAGCATCTTCCAATTCTCGCTGCCACGGAGTGTCTGGAGAAAAAGCGTGGCCTTTCGTGGCTCGGCGCTGGGCATAAAGCCGGATCAGTTCTTTGGCGATCTGGCGCACTGCGGCGCGGGCCTTTGATTTAGCACGCGCCCAATCGGCACCTCCCATTTTATTGAGCCCTGGCGCTTCTCCGCCCACATATTTGCTCACCTGATCGAGCTGATCAGTGGGTACCCACAGCTGATCGCGTGGGCCACCGCGTTTGCTGGGGGCGTACTCGATTACCACGTATTCGCGCTGTGTGCCCCCGGGGCCGCCGAGCGAGCGTTTTGCGAGCTTCACAAATTGCCCCACGCCATGCCGCTCATGCACCACGTAATCACCAGGGCGTAGCTGAAGCGGATCCACACCTTTTTTACGGCGCTTCGGCATCGCTGATTTTCCGGTTAAACTAGCGCGGGCATCGCCGCGCCGGCGAGAGACGATATCCTCCGCTGCCCACAGTGCCAGCCGCGGCTCCTCAGCCACAAATCCAGCTCGCACCGGAGCCGCCGTAACATACACCACTCCGCGCGCGAGCTGGAGCGGTAGATCTGCCTCATAGCGAGCTGGAATTTCAGCCTCAGCGAGCTGCGCTGCGAAGCGTTTGGCCAGCCCAGCTCCGCCAGCCACCACCACTTGACGCCACTGCTCGCGTGCGAGCTTTCCAAGCTGCGCAAAAGCGCCCTCCACATCGCCAGCAAAACTCTGCGGCTCATGCACAGCCACTAAGCTGGCGCTATCGGCTCCCGCAAAACCTCCCACGCGCCACCACGAAAGCCCTAACGAGCGTGCAGCTGATTCGATTTCGGCTACCGTGGCAAACGACGCCTTATTCACCGAGATTGGCACTTCTCCGCCCGCAGCTGCCGCGCTCCACGCGGCAGCCAAAAACTCATCAGACGTGGCCAAAAGTGAATCTGCACGCGCCTGGAGCCGCTCCGGCTCTACGAGAATCACTCGCGAGCTGGCCGGCAGATCGTGCACCACTGGGTGCATCTCTTCCACCAAAATCGGAGCGAGAGATTCCATACCCTCCACTGCAATGCCTTCAGAGAGCTTCGCCAGCATTTCGGCCGCTCCGGGAAACTCAGTGCTCGCTGCAGCAGCGCGGGCACGCACAGAATCTGTGAGCAGGATTTCTCGGCACGGAGGAGCATAGAGATCGGGGCGCTCTGCTATCGATCGCTGATCCGCCACCGAAAAAGCACGGATAGTCTCCACCTCATCACCGAAGAACTCCACCCGCAGTGGGTGTGGCTCAGTGGGCGGGAAAATATCAATGATTCCGCCGCGCACCGCAAATTCTCCACGGGCTTCCACCATGTCTACACGGGAGTATGCCGCGGCGCTCAACTGCTCTTGCACCTGCGCAAAATCGATCACATCGCCCGCACTCAACCGCACTGGCTGCAGCTCTCCTAGGCCGGCCACCACCGGTTGCAACAGCGCGCGCACCGGCAATACGAGCACAGCGAGAGCTGGAAATTCCTCAGGGTGCGCTAACCGGCGCAGCACTTTAAGCCGGCGCGCCACGGTGTCGGAACGGGGTGAGAGCCGCTCGTGTGGGAGCGTTTCCCACGATGGGAAAATATCGATTGCTGAATCTGGAAGAAAAGCTCGCATGCCGGCAGCGAGATCCTCAGCATCGCGCCCGCTCGGCGTCACCACCACCTGCAGTGGCACGTGTGGTGTGGAATCACTGCGCTCCGTGGCGAGCAGCGCAACGAGAGCTGGAATCGCCCCCACTGGCGCCGGAATTTCAGCGTGAGAGGCAGCTAGCTCTGGCACATAAAAACTCTGTGCGAGCAGTGGCAACACGGCGCGCATATCCATGCAGTGATCACTTCCTAGCAGGAGTGGTGCTGCCGCTGGAGCGCCCACCGCTGTGGGAACCGTGAGCATGCTGTGCAGTGTGCAGCCGCATCGTGGCAGCTTCCAGGCCATGCTCCAGCACATCGCGCACCGCAGCGGCAGCACCGGCGATCATAAAAGGAAGTTCTTTACGCTCTGCAGCCGAAAAGTTACTCAACACGAAATCCGCTGGATCTTGCCGCTCCGGCGGGCGGCCAATCCCAACCCGCATGCGAATATAGTTTTTTGTGCCGAGCGAAGCAGAGATTGAGCGCAGCCCATTGTGCCCTCCTTCGCCTCCACCGCGTTTGAGGCGGAGCGTGCCACAAGGCAGATCGAGATCATCGTGAATCACGATGAGATTTTCTGGGGCGCCATGAAAATATTTCAGCAGCGAACTCACGGGCCCACCGCTGGTGTTCATAAAAGAATTAGACACCGCAAAAATCACTTGCTCCCCGCTCGCCCCGGGCATCGCCCCGAGGCGAGCGGAAGCAGCCATAGTGTTTGATTGCTTATGAAGCGAGAGTTGTGTGCCAAGGCTCGAAACGAGCTCGTCGATCACCATGTGCCCAATGTTGTGCCGAGTACGGGCGTACTTCTCCCCCGGATTGCCCAGCCCAACCACGAAAAACACTGTGTTTGCCGCCACAAAACTCCCGTTCGCCTAGCGTATGCTAGCAGATCACTCTGCTGCAGCCTCTCCTTCAGCAGCGGTTTCTTCTTCAGCACCCGCTTCTGCTGCTGGCTCTTCCTTCGGCACACTCACCGTCACCACGGTTTCTTCACCATCAATGACTGCCACCACATCTGCTGGCAGCTCCAGATCAGCCACTCGCAGTACAGTGCCATCTTCGAGGCCCTCTACGTTCACCACAATCTGCTCTGGAATATCGGTGGCCGGAGCCTGCACCAGCAACTGCAAAATTTCGAGGGTGGCGATTGCCTGGCCAAATGGTTCACCAGTGATTTCAACTGGAACTTCCACTTCCACTTTCTGATTTGCCTTCACACGCAGCAAATCGACGTGCTCGATTTCGCGGGAGAGTGGATTCACCTGGATATCTTTCACGAGCGCCAGCTGCTCTTTACCAGCAATCTCCAGATTAATCACAGCGTTCGCATTGGAACGAACTTCCATGAAGATTTCGTGGGCATCAAATGTGATGTGCTGAGGATCCGCACCCAATCCATACACCACTGCCGGGGTGCGCCCCGCCGCGCGCAGTTTACGAGCTGCACCTTTTCCAAATGCTTCGCGCTTTTCCACTTTAATTGCGTCTGCCATTGTGGCCTCCTTCTTTCGCTTGTGCCAGCCTCTATGCGGAGGCAAGCGGAAAGAAGCACCGGCCATGAGCACTCTCAAGACGCCGAAACGCACATTCTTGCGCTAGCCGCCGCGTCGATCACGGAACACGTGCGCTCTCTTTCAAGCGCCTCGCTTGCAGCCCAGAGCCACTTCGTAGCTCTTGCGCCATTCCCTCGCCGAGGCAACGGCTTCACTCTAGCGCGGCTGGCCGGCGGGAGCCAAGCCCGAGCGGCCAGGTGTGGGCAAAACCGCTACGCACCGGCTCAAGCCACACCTCAGTTGGGTGCGTTGCGTCCTGTCCGATACACAGCCAGGGGCCGCCGAGCCCTTAGCTGTGGGCAGCACCGGTACACACGTGCAGTTCACGTATACCGGCCCACCTCACTTAGGGCACCACTCAGTATGCGCCGTCAAAGAGAGACGTCACCGAGCCATCGTTGAACACTTCTTCGATGGCCTTGGCGATCACCGGAGCAATCGAGAGCACTGTGAGCTGCGGGAACCGCTTTTCTGGCTGGATTGGCAAAGTGTTGGTCACCACCACTTCGCGCACTCCCGATTCTGCGAGCAGCCGTGGAGCTGGATCAGAAAATACCCCGTGTGTGGCCGCAATAATCACGTCTTTCGCGCCAGCTTCCAGCACCACGCGCACCGCCCCTGCGATTGTGCCGCCAGTGTCGATCAAATCGTCAACGATCACAGCCGTGCGGCCAAACACCTCGCCCACCACACGGTTTGCTGTGGCTTGATTGGGCCGCGTGATATCCCGAGTTTTATGCACAAAAGCCAGTGGAATTCCTCCGAGACGCATCGCCCATTGCTCTGCCACTTTAATGCGGCCAGCATCTGGAGAGACGAGCACTGATTCAAGTGGATCGATGCGCTCACGCACATATTCCACCAAAGTGGGCATTGCCCACAGGTGATCTACTGGGCCATCGAAGAATCCTTGAGTTTGCGAGGCGTGCAAATCTACGCTCATAATCCGATCGGCACCCGCCGTATAAAACAAATCCGCCATCAAACGGGCGGAAATAGGCTCGCGGCCTTTGTGCTTCTTATCTTGGCGAGCATAGGGATAGGTGGGGAGCACTGCAGTGATTCGCTTTGCGGAAGCGCGCTTTGCCGCGTCTACCATAATGAGGGCTTCCATGATCCATTTATTTACTGGTTCTGTGACAGACTGGATCACAAACACATCAGATCCACGAATTGATTCCTCATATCGCACGTAAATCTCTGAATTTGCGAAATCATATGCCGTCACCGGCACAAGCTCAGTAGCCAGCTCGCGCGCCACTTCCTCTGCCAATGCTGGGTGAGCACGGCCAGAGGCAATCACGAGGTGCTTGGCACCGCTTGTGTGAATTCCCGTCATTATAATTTCCTATCCTTTGTGGTTGATTGCGGATGAATGACGTCTGTGCGCACCTTTCGCTGCTCATTCGCCGCAGCGGACGGCACGTGCTTCTATTATCGTGCTTTTCACTCCACACGCGAAGTAAAAGGCACTATTTCCGTATCCTGAGGAATTTCACCACCGGTAATCAGCGCATAGGGCACATGTGCCCCTGCCCCCACCCTCACATCAGTGAGTGTGGAGTTCGGCCCTACATGAGCATATGCGGCCACGTGCGTGGCCCCCCGTAAAATTGTGTGTGGCTCCAGCACCGCATTGGGTTCCACCGTGGCCTGCACATCGATATATGTGGTGGCAGGATCTACCATCTGCACTCCCGAGCGCATCCAGGCTTCGTTAATACGTCGGCGTTTTTCAGCAGTGAGGTGAGCTAATTGTGCGAGGTCGTTCACGCCTTCTGCCTCGAGCGAATCAGGCAAAACATACGAACTCACGCCTGCCTCACTCTGTGCCGCTATTGCCACAAGATCGGTGAGATACATCTCTCCCTGCGCATTATCGGTGCTGAGGCTAGAGAGCGAGCTGCGCAAGAAAGCAGCGTCAAACACATACACCGACGTGTTAATCTCGCGAATCTGGCGCTGCTCATCAGAAGCATCTTTTTCTTCCACCACGCCCGCAATAGAGCCACGCTTAGCACTGTCGCTCTCTGGCAGCTGCGCCTCTGAACGAATGATGCGCCCATATCCATGTGGATCTGGCACAAATGTGGTGAGCACCGTGACGGCGTGCTCACCGAGCGTTTGTGTGAGGGCTGCCAGGGTGCCCGCCGTCAGCAATGGAGTATCTCCCGCCGTCACCAGCACCGGCCCGGTTAAATCGGCCGGCAAAGCCTGCATTGCACACCACGCTGCACGCCCTGTGCCTTTGATCTCATCTTGATCTGCTATCACTGCTGTGGGCGCAATCTGCACGATGTGCGCTGCCACTTTTTCACGCTCATGCCGCACCACAAACACTGTGTGATCTGGATTGAGAGCACTCACCGCCGCATTTACATGCCCCACCAGCGTACGCCCGCACATATCGAGCAGCATTTTGGGGGTGTCGGCTTTCACGCGGGTGCCTTTTCCGGCAGCGAGGATAATAGCGGCAGAAAGGTGTGGAAATTCGTTCATGGCTCCATTACTCCCATCGCAGCTCCCTCATAAAGTGTTGCCGATGCGCTTCGCACATATCGTTGCGATCTATGCGAAGCCACAGCGCCGCGGCTTCGTGGTGAACCTGCACGTCACGATGAACGCGCCTCCGTTTCATGTCACCAGCACCATGTGCTCTCTCAACAAAACGGCGGCGCGATTACGTGTGAGCGGAAAACTCCTACGCAATCCGCCCAGTATGGTTCCGCCACCAGGATTCGAACCTAGACTAAAGGCTTCAAAGGCCTCTGTGCTGCCATTACACCATGGCGGAATACCTAGCCCATTGTGCCAGCATGAGGCACTCTATTTCCAATCAGACGCCGCAGTGGAAGCGTGTTTCTTGCCACGGCTAGGCACGAGCTGGCGCAGCTGGGAATCAGCTATCAATGCGATGAGGTAAAGCGTAAAGGCCGGAATAAACACGATATAGAAGAACACCAAGCTCGCTCCTACCTGCGGATTAAAGATTCCCAACACCACTGGAGCACACCACAGTGCCAGCGCCACCCCGCTCACAGGGGCAAATCTCAGTGCTGCCACAGCGGAGAGGCGCAGCAGGGAGAGGAACGTTGCCGGTGGGCGAACACTGGCAACCTGTGCGTGAGCGCTGGCAAGCGGTGTGGGCGAAATTGTGGCGGCATGCGGAGAAAACTGCTCCTGGGCACCACGCTCTTTTACAGCTGCTTCTTTCATCGCCACTTCTCCAACGATTGGGAAAAACCATGTGGCAATCATTCCGAGCAGAATGAATGCACTTATAATTCCCACGCGCAAAGCCCCTGCAATGATTCCATTGCCGTCTCCCGCTGTGATTCCTAGCACTTCCGCATTGTTGAGGAGCCACAGTTCATAGATACCCGCCCCGATGAGCGCGAGCCACACAAGCCACCCCACAGTGGCGCGTGTAAAACTCGCCCGGAAAGCGCGCCAAAAGGTGCGCCACGGCCGTGATCCTTCTTCGCGCACCAACTGATGCACTACAAAATTCCCCGCAGCCAATCCGGCTCCAAGAGGCACCACGGCAACAGCGGTGAGCGTGAGGCACAAGCTCACTAGCGCCACATCTGCCAGGAGTGCCAGCGCTCGGCCAAAAGCAGAATCAATCGATAATATCCGCATCTGCCGCCTTTCTCTCCCCACCGAGTTGGCACGCTGGCCCCCTAGTGGCCTCTGATTGCGCGGAGGTAGGCTCACCTTGGGCCACTGGCAACGAGCTGTGGGCAAGCACCGGAGCTGTTGGCAGCGAATCTGCTGGCACCGAAGCTACTATTCGTGAAGTGGCTGGCCGTACTGAAGTGGCTGGCCGGATTGTTGCTCCTAACGCTGGCGCCGTACTCTCTCCGATACGCAGCATTGGCGCAATCACCTCATGGCGCGGGCTTCCCACTCCATCAATTAGCCCAAATAGAATCTCACAGGTTTTATCCACAATCTCCAACACCGGCTGCACTACCGTGGTGATTGAAGGAGAGGTGTAGCGCGAAAGATCAATCCCATCAAAGCCCGTCACACTCACATCGGCAGGCACATCAACTCCGCTCTCAATCAGTGCTCGCTGTGCGCCAATTGCGATCACATCACTAACGTTCACTAGCGCAGTGAAATGCTTGTTTTTCGATATTAGCCGCTTTGCTAGCTCATAGCCGTAGCCAAGCGAATAGGGGCTGAGCGCCACTTCCCCATTGAGCACGAGCTCTGGATCCACATGCACCCCACGCCGTTCACAAGCTGCGAGTAGCGCTTCAAGGCGCTGAGCTCCCACTGAACGATCCGCTAAATCTGGCCCGAGCACTGCAAAATCTCGGTGACCTAAATCGATCAGATGATCCGCAATGAGCCGCATTCCCGCAGCATCATCAACCCGCACTGAAGAGCATAGATCACGAGCTGTGTCGTCCATCGAAGAGATCGTCGTCATCACAAAGGGCACGGGAATATCTTCGAGCGAATGGCGGTCGTGGCGATACCACCCTCCTAGAAAAATCACACCTTCTGGTTTGCTCACTGCACAGCTGCGAATCGCAAGTTGCACTTCATCTTCGCCGTGCGGCACCCGCACTAGCGTCATTGTGAAACCCCGTTCCCGAATCGCCAGCTCTAGCGGGCGCAAGAACTCGAGAAAGAAAGGGTTATCCGGCCCTTTCATCAGCACCACAATCGAGCTCGAAGCCACTGTGCGCAAGCTCCGCGCATGTGGATTCGGAGAATAATTGAGGGCCGCTGCCACCGCCATAATTCGCTCTCGAGTGGCTGGAGACACCCCCTCAGAATTGTTGAGCGCTCGCGAAACAGTGGCGAGCCCTACTCCGCACGCCTGCGCAATATCACGGATAGTGACGGCGGCGGCTCTGCTTTCGCGCACACCGGAATGCGCTCTTCCGCGCCTAGCCAGCATAGCTGTGGCCTCCCTTTCAATCCGTTATCCGCTCTATCTCGCTTGAACTCCCAGCTCTGCTAGATCTACACGCTTCACGCACCAGGTGCAATCGTGGCGCGGAGGGTGGGTGGCAATATGGCACTGCGCATATCGCCGCCCACCGCACTATCACGCCGGCAGCATAGCCTCGGAGTACTTCGGATTATTGCTCGGTCTCACCCTTTCACGGCGCCGGCCACCACCCCTTTAATGATGTACTTTTGCATCGCCACATAGAACACCACAATCGGCACAATAGCCAACACCAACATGGCCATCATGGCACCCATATCGCGGTTGCCATTTGAGCCCACGAGCATCTGGATCACCACTGGAATCGTTTTGTAATCTGTGGAGAGGCCGATAGTGAGATAGGGAAGCAGATAATCGTTCCACACCCACATGGCGTTCAAAATAGCCACCGTGATAGCAGTGGGTTTGAGCATGGGAAACACCACCAAGAAATAATTCTTGATTGGCCCTGCACCGTCGATCATTGCCGCTTCTTCGATCTCAAGCGGAATGGATTTCACAAAGCCGGCAAACATAAACACGCTCAGCCCAGCACCGAATCCGAGATAGAGCACCACAATGCCCCAAGGGTTGTTCAAATGCAACATATCTGAAATTTTCACCGTAGGAAACATCACCATTTGGAATGGGATCACCATCGAGAAAACGAAAAGATAATAGAGTGCGCTCGTCCACCAGGTTTTAATGCGCGTGATGTAGTACGCCGTCATCGCGCAGAAAAATACGATTGCCACCACGGAGAGAATCGTGATCACGAAGCTCCACACAATCGCCATGAAAAAGCCTGAGAGAGCTAAACCTGTGGCATAGTTCTCCACCCCCACCCACATATCGCCAAGTGGAAGGGCAAAAGGATTGGAAGCAATCGAGAACTTCGCCTTAAACGAATTCACCAAGATAAAGAGAATTGGCCCCACAAACACACATGTGAGAAACACCAGCACCACATAGAGCAACGCTTTCCCCACCGGAGATTTTGGTGCGCTCATGCTTCCACCTCCCTGCTGCGTGTGGCCCGCAATTGCACCATCGCAATCACCACCACAACTACCACGAAGAGCACCGCTTTTGCCTGGCCCACGCCTTCTTCACCCACGCGCGAGAACATCGTGTTCACAATATTCAACGCCACCATCTCGGTTTTGCCCTGAGGAGCACCGTTCGTGAGAGCGAGGTTTTGATCGAAGAGCTTGAACGTGCTCGACAACGTAAGGAACAGGCAGATCGTGATCGACGGCATCACCATCGGAATCGTCACGTGCCGCAGCACAGTCCATCGCCCAGCACCATCAATCTCCGCAGCTTCGATCAATTCTGGAGGCACATTCTGCAAGCCAGCGATATAAATAATCATCATGTAACCCACCTGCTGCCAGTTGATCAGCATGATGAGGCCAAAGTATCCATATTTCCAATCGGCCACAATCGTGGTTTGATATTGCACCAACACCGCGTTGATCATCACTTGCCAGGTGTAACCAAGCACGATGCCACCGATGAGGTTTGGCATAAAGAACACCGTACGGAAGAAGTTAGTGCCACGAAGTTTCTGAGTGAGTACCCAGGCAATCGCAAACGCGAAAATATTCACCGTAACGATTGAAACAATCACCACGAGTGCTGTGAATCCAAAGCTCTGCACAAAGCCAGACCGTTGTGCAAATGCCGCTTGATAATTAGCCAATCCCACAAAACGCGCATCGGTGATTGATGTGAAATCGCACAGCGAAAGGAATAAGCCAATCACGAACGGTACAAGAAACGAGATGAGGAATGCGAGCAGCGTGGGAATCACGAAAATTGGGAAGAATTTTTTCAATGATCTCTGCATTTTAACCATCCATATATCTGCGGGAGCCCCGTTGCTCTAGCAGATGGTCAATGACGCCGGTGGCTTTGTACACCACATCGCCACCGGCGTCACACTATGTTATTGGCGGTGAAATTCCGGTGAGCGCCGCGCTGCGCCCAAGGCTCATACGATCCCTCGCATACGCCACGCTCACCGGATATATCCACTGCGATCAGGCGCCTTTTTCAGCAGCCCAGCCGTCTTTCCAGATTTTCACAACGTCGTCCCAGCTCTGCTTACCCGAAGCGTACTGAGCGAGAGCCTGGCCCAGATCTTCTTTGAACTTCTGGGAGGGGAAAGTGGTGAACACCCACGACACCACATACTTATCCTTATCGGCGGTGTACTTTGCGATCTCCTTAGCCAGTGGATCATTGGGCACATCGGTGGCCGAATAATTGGTGAAAGGAGCGATAAAGCCGAGGTCGTTTATCACGTGCTTCTTGCCCTCATCAGAGAGATAAAGCCAGTTGATAAAATCAATCGTGGCCTTTTGATTGGCCTCAGAAGCTTTCGCATTCACTGCCATAAATGCCTCCGTGCCCACATTCAGGCCCTGCTTCTCTTCGCCATTCACACCGGTGTAGATCGGGAGATACTTGATTTGATCTTCCTTTACCACGTTGCCTTGCACATCTTTGATCTGGCTCCAAGCCCAGTTGCCATTTTGCACCATAGCGGCCTTACCCAGGGCAAACTCCGCCATAGAATCGGTAACAGTCTTAGAAGGTGCCAGTGTGGGGGCTACGGTGGAATCTTTCAGGTAGAGATCGAAGATATTCTTGAAGTTGTTGGCATACTTC
This sequence comes from Arcanobacterium sp., assembly GCA_022768785.1. Lineage (GTDB taxonomy): Bacteria > Actinomycetota > Actinomycetes > Actinomycetales > Actinomycetaceae > Arcanobacterium_A. Next base: position 27,154 of record JALELI010000101.1, read on the forward strand.
AGCGTCAGTTGCTTTTCATCGGTCACTTTCGCATCGCGATATTCGTAGAACACCGGAAGATCTGCTAAGTGGGTCTGCCAACGCCAATCCTCACCGGTGGCGAGTGAAGTAGATGCAAATACGCCATCGATGCCCAACTCGGCTTTCTTTGCCTGCATATCATCGGCAACTGCCTTGAGCTTGGCAAAATTGTTCACTTCAGCCATAGATTTTGCTTTAGCACCAGGCATGGCAAAATACTTGTCAAAAATAGCTTGGTTGTAAATAATGCCGTAGCCTTCTACTGCTGCTGGCACGCCATATATCTTGCCATCTTCGCCTTTGAGCGCCAGATTCGGATCCTTGAGCGCCTTAGCGAAATCGGTGCCCGAGAGATCAGCCGCATACTTCTGCCAGCTCTTCAAACCCACCGGGCCATTAATCTGGAAGAGGGTGGGCGCATCGCTCTTGGAGATCTCGCTCTTGAGCGTCTGCTCGTAGGTACCAGACGCCGCCGTCACCACTTTCACCTGCACACCCTTAGCCTTGGTGTATTCGGCAGCGATCTCTTTGAACTGCTTTTCTTGCTCTGGCTTCCAGTTGAGGAAGTAAACAGAACCTTTATCGCTCGCGCCGTTAGAGCCACCTGAGCATGCCGCGAGCCCCGTGAGCGCGAAAGCTGCCACTATCGTGCCAGCTAGGAACTTCTTCATTTTCATATTCTGCGTCCTCCTTTGGACGGCAACGGCGCTCCGCCGCTGCCTTTCGGAAACGCCCGCCAGCCCTCAACACTCCCGAGAACTCAGCATCACATGGAATCGTTTCCGAAATACTCTGCCATAGTAACAACCCGTAAAGCTTTCTACACGAATTTTCCGAAATCGTTTCCAAATTGTTGCCACTGGAAATCCGCTGCGCACATCACGCTATGGCGCACCCCAAAAATGCACCCAAAGTAGCGGAAAACTGCAACGTATATACGACTGATGAGGCACTACAGCTATGCGTTGCACATTGGGCTGCGCATAGCTCACAGCGCGCGCCAGCTTGCACAATTGCTCAAACCGCTGAACACCAGCGCTCACTATCTCCTTAGAATTATGGGGGCTGCGCGTTTTTCACGAAAGCACCTGAACCGCTTTGCTATCCTTGAACCAGCAGCTCATAGCCCTTATCTATAAGCTCATTAAATATAGCAGGAGGGCTAGTGCAGTGAGAGGCAAGCGATCAAAGCAAACAGCACACGGAAGGGCTTACATGAGTATCGACGTGGTGAACCTATACAAAAGCTTTGGAGCCACACAGGCGCTGGCAGGCATGAGTTTCACCGTACACGGTGGCAAACTCTTTGGTTTCGTAGGATCTAACGGCGCCGGAAAAACCACCACTATGCGTATCATGCTCGGCGTGCTCGATGCCGATTCTGGCGAAGTGCTAAGTGACGGCGCACCGCTCAGTTTTGAAGACCGCCGCAATTTCGGCTATATGCCCGAAGAGCGTGGCCTCTATCCCAAGATGAAAGTGGGCGAGCAGCTGATTTATCTCGCCCGTTTGCACGGGCTGAGCAGGGCAGACGCCACCGCTAAAATGGAATTTTGGACGGAGCGCCTCGGAGTGGCTGCGCGGCGCGGCGATCAAGTGCAGGCGCTCTCACTGGGCAACCAACAGCGCGTGCAGCTCGCTGCTGCCCTCATTCATGAGCCCACGATCCTCATTCTCGATGAACCATTTTCCGGGCTCGATCCCATTGCGGTAGACGCCATGAGCTCCGTGCTCAAAGAAAAAGTGGCACAGGGAGCCACTGTGCTCTTTTCTTCACACCAACTGGATTTAGTGGAGCGGCTCTGCGATGAAGTGGGCATCTGCACTCACGGAAAAATCGTGGCAAACGGTACAATTGATCAACTCCGCACCACGGCAGAGGTGTATTACGACGTTTCCACAGGTGAAGATTCTCGGCTGCTAGCTGGCTATCTATCCGGCTCAGCGCTGCGTGCAGATGACGCCGCACGCACAGCTGGAGCACCGGCACTGCCGTATTTAGATACTCAGATTCTCAGCCCTCACCAAGTGCGAGTGAAGCTCCCCGCCGGAGTGAACGATCAAGATCTTTTGCGCGCCGCACTAAGCGTGGGCGCTGTGCACGGATTTGAGCGTTTCCGCCCGCATCTCAACGAGCTGTTTGCCAATGTGGTGAGCGCCGAGCCGAGCCCTGAGCCAGCCTCGGCAACACCACAGAAAAAATGGCGGTTCCTCAAAGGGAGGCACTCCGCCGCACCATCACTCCCGATCGATCAGGAGGCATAATTTATGGTTTCTCTCATCGCACAACGCGAATTTTCGGTGCTCATTCGTTCCAGAGCACACCAGGTGGCCATGATTCTAATTGCGGCCTTGATTCTGATCGCTGGAGTGGTGATACGTTTTATTAACACCACGGATACCCCCGACGCTCCCAGCACTCCACCCACTGTAGCAGTGGCTGTGGAACAGCAGATGAGCGAATACGCTGATGCCCTACCCAACGTGGTAGAAAAGAACCTCCCACAGGGAGGCAGCGAGCAGTGGGTGAAAGAGCAGACGGCAAAAGCAGATAATAGCGCAGACAAAACCGCTGCAGATACTATGTTTCTCGCACTCGGCGGAACTCCTGATAAACCACTGGTCTTCACCTCTGAGAGCACTTTCACCTCTCATTTTGGGAGTGCGGCTAACAGCATAATTTCTCAGGGGCTCGTGAACACCACTGTGGAAAAGATTCTCGGCACAGCTCTCACAGACGCCCAGAAAGCACAGCTCGGGCAAGCTCTCCATGCCACTCCGGTGGCCGTGCAAACAGAGAAAATGAGTGCCATGGAGCGCAATCCTATAGGCTACCTCGTGGGCGTGAGCACGCTAATGCTGCTGTTCTTTGCCGTAACGATCGGCACCAGCGCAATCTCGCAAGGAGTGGTGGAAGAAAAATCATCACGCGTGGTGGAGATCTTGGTGAGTTCCGTTCGCCCTCGCAAATTGCTGCTCGGAAAGGTTCTCGGCATCGGTGCGTTCGTGATGTTGGAGCTGGTGGTCTGGCTGCTCAGCGCGCTCGGCGCTGTTTTCATCAGCGGAATTCCAATTCCACAGCTACAAGTGAGCATGCTCTTCATCTGGGCATTTGTGTGGGTCGTGGTAGGCTTCTTCATCTTCGCCACACTCGTGGGCGGAATAGCTGCAACGGTTTCTCGCCAAGAAGATCTGAGCGCCGTACAAACCCCCGTGATTTTTGGAATGCTTGTGCCCTTCTACTTGGCTATCTATCTCGTGCCTTTCCAAAGCGATGCGATCTACACCGTGGTGCTTTCGCTCATTCCTGGCTTCTCAAGCTTTATGATGCCAATGCGCCAAGGGCTAGGCCCAGTGCCTGCCTGGCAGCTCGCGCTCGCAGTCGTACTCGCAGTAGCAGCGATTCCCGCTTTCGCAGCAATCGCTGGCCGAATCTATCACAATTCGATTCTGCGTATGGGCAAGCGTGTGTCGCTCAAACAGGCTCTCGGAAAAGGAAAATGAGAGTTGAAGAATCGGCCATAAGCCACACATGAGTGCGGAAGTGTGTTCCATCGAGTTTTCAGTGAGCGGTGTCGCTTCCCGCACTCACTCCACTCACTCCATCTGATAAGCAGCATCGAGATCGGAGAGCATTGAACGCAAAAACACCGTGACCGTGGCGATATCCTCCGGCTCATAAGGGGCGAGCAGCTCCCGCTGCTTTTCCAGGAGCGATGCCATTGCTCTATCAGCGATTTGCACTCCTTTTTCAGTGGCTTGCACAATCACCACTCGTCCATCGTTTGGATCTCGCACCCGCTGCACGAGCCCTTGTGCTTCCAGACGATCAATGCGGTTGGTGATCGTGCCAGAAGAGACGAGAGTTTTCTGCATCAACTGCCCTGCTGTGAGCTGATGGCCATTCGTTTTTCGGCGCAGCTCAGTGAGCATTTCAAACTGCCAACTCTCTAAACCATATGCGGCAAACACCGTGCGGCGCAGGTGGTCGATATGGCGATCAAGGCGAAGTAGCCGCGAAAACACCGCGAGTGGCCGCGCGTCAAAATCCGGGCGCTGTACCTCCCATTCGGTTACGATTGCATCCACATCGTCGCCCTGAGTGATAGCTTGAACTGTGCTGTGAAGATCGCGCTTCTCCTGCATCATTGCGGGAAGCTCTCCTGTTGAATTTACTAGTGTCACACATATATATTACTTGACATCAAGATACTATGCGGGAGATTGCTCGAACTGTATTTTGCTCTGTGCAGCCATTTTGCGTAGTTCAATTCTTTACAATAGCTCGAATACTTATTCGATCACCTGCTGGAATACATTTCCAAGGCATTGCTGCCTCTCCTGCTTCCGTAATATACACATTCTTTGTGCTTCGCCCACGTATCACACCTGCCATCAGTGTGCTCGTCACCGCTATCAGCGGATTCATCAATCACTCACGTACACACTCGCCATCACACACGCGCGATAACGCCCTAAGCGCCTAATATATCGCCGTCGCTCCCTCAGTCTTGTGCCGTCAGCACTCGTGCACCTGCCACCGGCCCGTGCGCTGCAACTGCACTGAGCTCTGGAAACAGCTCAGCGAGCACCGCAGCAAGTGAATCTGTATTTTCTGGAGCGCACAACACTGCCACAGTGGGGCCAGAACCAGAGAGAATCACACTAAAGATAGGAGGCAACTCTGCTCTAACCGCTCTGAGCTGTGGCTCTTCTCGCCAGCTTTCAGCGCCACTCCCTGAAACTGCTGCCACTGCACGCAAACGCTCGATGAGCTGAGCGATATCTGGGCGCAACCGAAACGCAGGAGGCTCCAGATCATTCACCATCAGAGCTCCCACTTCCGCCATATCTGATCTGGCCAGAGCCGCTTGCAACGCGCGTGTACTAGCAGGGGCAGTAGGGAGCACAGCACAATCAGATTCGCGCACCCGATCAAATTCTCGAAACACTTCCGGCGTGGATAACCCACGAGAATTAATGAGCATCACGAATCCGTGCTGCGCTCCTGCAGGCACACTGTGAAGCTGCTCACCGCGGTTCACCCCATGCGCCACTCCGCCTAAGAGCACAAAAGGCACATCTGAGCCAATTTCAGCTCCTATCTGGGTGAGTTCCTGATCGGTGAAGTGCAACTCCCACAGCGCATTGATAGCTACGAGTGCCGCTGCAGCATCTGCAGATCCGCCAGCCATTCCTCCCGCAATCGGAATGTGCTTGGTGATGCGCATGTGCACTCCGCGGCGCACACCAGAGCGGCAGTGCAGCGCTTGTGCTGCCCGCACCGCCAAATTGCTCGAATCTACTGGCAGTGAATCTCCTAGGCCAGGAGCAAATTCTAGTGAGATTTCCCCATCAGGAGCCTCCCACGCTTCGAGCTCTTCAAAAATATCGAGAGCCTCAAACACCGTGTCGAGCGGGTGAAATCCATCGCTGCGCGCAGCCCCCACTCGCAGCGCCAGGTTCACTTTTGCAGGAGCCACGGCCTTCACATATCGCATGTAGCCAAGTGTATCGCGGGCACATCTTTACCAGGCCAAATCAATGGCTTTAAGAAGCGCCCTCCTGCAAACGCGCCCGAGCAATCGCCACAAAATCAGTGAGCGCTAGTTTTTCTCCGCGCAAGCGCGGATCCACTCCAGCTGCTCGTAGTATGTGCTCAGCTGCTCCAGTTGAGCCAGCCCACGTGGCCAGGGCACTGCGCAGCGTTTTTCGCCGCTGAGAAAAGGCAGCATCGATAACGGCAAACACTTGATCGCGCAGCCCTGCACAGAGCTCCATATACGGCGCGCCCACTAGATCTGCAGACACTCCGTGCGGATTGCCCCCAATGGCACCCCCACGCTCACCAGCCTCATCAGTGGGTTCGTGAGCTGCACCCGCATGGGCATTGGTGCCACCGTGAATACCAACACCAGATGTATGCGCCTCTGGAGCGCCTACACCAGACGCCTCTACATCAGATACGCCCGCAGCAGTGAGCTCTCGCTCCCTACTGCGGTGCAGTTCCACGTGCACCAGCGCGGAATCCACATTGGGTACTGGCCAAAACACGGTGCGTGAAATCTTTGCCCCGCGCCGCGCGTGGCCATACCACGCCAGCTTCGCGCTCGGCACTCCATACACTTTAGAGCCAGGGAGAGCAGCCAGCCGATCGGCCACTTCTGCCTGCACCATCACGGTCACGTGCCGCAGTGATGGCAGTGCTGCCAGCAGCGTGAGCAGAATCGGCACAGCCACGTTGTACGGTAAATTTGCCACCATATGTGTTGGCTCATAGAGCGATAGCGCTCTGTTCCCTGCCGTGGGGGCGCCCGCAGCCATATCGCCACTCACACTGTGTGTAGCCACTGCTCGCGGCACCGCAAGCTGCTCGGGATTTTTAATGCTTAATGCATCAGCGCGTAGCACCGCAAAGCGGTTAGCTGCAGTCGGCTGATAAGTGCACACAGTGTTAGGCAGCGCCTCGGCAAGCACTGGATCAATTTCAATCGCAGAGACGACTGCTCCGGCTTCGAGTAAAGCGAGTGTAAGCGATCCGAGGCCGGGGCCTACTTCCACTACGCGAGTGCCCGCCGTCACTCCACTATCTGCCACAATCTTTCGCACTGCAGCAGGCTCAATCACAAAGTTCTGCCCGAGAGTTTTTGTGGGGCGCACCCCGAGGCGCTCTGCCAGCTCACGGATCTGCACCGGCCCGAGCAAAGCCCCAGTTATAAGGGACTTTGGATCAGTACCACCCATTTGCAACCCAGAAGTTATACGCTCCAGCGTACCCACCATAACGAGAGTTCACATAGCCATGTTGCCACTGAAGCGCCACCACTGGATCATTCCAATTCGGGCCAAGTTTCGAGCAGGGCAAAGCCTGCACCAAGCTGCATGCACCTGAAGAACCGTTGTAGGCGCTCGGATTCCAGCCAGATTCACGGCTCACAATGTAATCCACATAGCCCCAATCGGATTGCGGAATCCCAGCAGCCGCCATCCACTCCGTTTTTGTGCCAGACACCGTTCCTCGCGGAGCCGCTGATCCACCAGGAGCTGATGGCGAAGGCGCTGCAACACGAGTGCCCACTTGCACCACTTTATCTTTTGGAGCCTGAGTGATCGTTTCTAGCTGCACTTCGCGCTTAAATTCTTTCCCATCGCGATAGTAAACGGTGGCGGTACGCATTCCAGCACCATTCACGCCTTCTTGCACAGTCTTAGTTTTTCCTTTATCAAGCTCACTCGTCTGCTCTTCACGGGTGGTGAAGGGGGCAGTGAATGGCTCGGTGACGGTTTTGGTGGTTACCCGCGCAACGGCGATTTTCATTCCATCTTTCACGGGAGCCGAGAGCGACACCGACACCTCATCGTTCGCCCCAAGATAAATACCCGCTTCGCTCAGCGCCTCACCCACAGTGTAGCCTTCACGAGCGGTGATAGTTTGCGCAGTTCCTCCCACAGTGACGGAGATACTCACGGTGTTTTCCACCGCAATTTTCTTATCCGCGGTCTGCGTTTGAGAAGCGGCGTTATCGGCCTGAACAGCAGCTACCTTTGATACTGGCACTGGTGAGCCGGTTGCCGCCATAGCCGCACCGGACACTCCGAGCATTGTGGTTACCAGCGCCGCAGTAGCCACGCGCGAGCGCGAGAACAAACCCGTAAATCGCCGCGGCGCTTCTACCGTAATCGAATCTACGCGCGCCGCCACAAGGCTTTCATTCATGTACTCTGCGTAATTAGTGTCTGCTCCGCACACTGAAGCTGACGGCGTCACACACAGCGCTAACGGCAGCGTGGTAGGTGCCACAGGCTCTTGATCTGCGCGCTGCTGCGCCTCACGAAGTGCACGGCGAACACCACGATACGATGAGCTGCTCTCTTCACGATTTATTTCTTCGAGAACGCTAGCTAGCTCTGCACTATCGCCGGCTGCGCGCACACTGTGTTTTCCCACGTAATCTCCCAAAATCTTCGCGCTGCTGCCTGCTACAAGCTGATGAGCTAGAAGCTTACGGCGGTGGCTGGCTTGCCACGGAAGCGGATCCTTTGGAGCGAACCTTCGGAGCACCCTTCCGCCACGCGATCGTTTCTTTTCCGCTACTGATTGTAATCAAAATGTTACAAAGCGCAAGATTTTCTACGATTCTCGTGGTTGCATTCACACGCAAGACTTTTAGCCATCTTTCACCTGAGCGCGCGATACACTATGGGTAGGAGGAAAATATGCCCGATTTATTAAACTCTCAGCCGAAAAAACGGCACCAGAGCAAAGCCCCTGCGCCTCAGCCGCACTTTTCCACTGGGCCTTTTCTTCTCCACACCCGCGATCCACAGATGCAACCGGGGAGCGCATTCTCCACCCCCAGTAGAGCTCATATCGCCCCCACTCTCTCCTCCACAGTGGCATCAGCTCGGCCACGCACGGCGCCACGCACGGCCGCTGCTAGTGCCCACCGCTCACGCACCCCGTCGCGCCCACAACGCCGACAGCTTTCATCTCGCCCCGCGCGCAGCAAGGCTCCAACAGGACCCAGCCAAAACACCCGCACAGCCCCCGCACGGCCAACCTCATCAGCTAAGAAATGGGGTGTTCTGCTGGTGGTGTTGCTCGTTCTGATCGGGCCCGGCTTCAGGGCTGCCAAAGTCTTAATGTGGCACGTGTTCGAGCCCCAATCCAGCTCTTCCAGCGCAGCTCTCAGCACTGCTAGCGACAAAAACAAAGCCTCTGATTTCAACTCAGAAGTGCGATCCGGCATCACTCCACGCGCAGCCGGTGCACCCGACCTCACCACCACACCAGTGCATGTGAATCCTAATGTGTGGCTCGATCCACGCTACGCCAATGGCGCCAAAAAAGTGGATCTCGGTGGTGAGTTTTTAGCTGCCGATTCGCAGCATCGTACTGCGCTCATTTTCAGCCCCCATGGCGGAGAACTCGTAGTGGATATCGCCACTCAAAAGCCAGCGCTCACACTTTCAGACAACGTGTTCTGTGAAGGCTTGGTGGCCTATGGAGATCGAGTGCCGTGCATCGAATCTCTCGCAAAAAGGCAATCACTTCTGCTTCTCGATCTCGCAACGCGCCAAATCCGCACTCTTGCCACCTGGGATCTCAAAGGTGACGCCAGCTACTTAACTCGCGTGGTGGCGATAGACGCGCACCGCATTTACACCACATCCGAGATCCGCAGCACCACCCTTGCAGCTTACGATATTGCCAGCGGTAAACGGCTGTGGACGCAGCGGACGCCACTTCGGTATCCGGAGTGCACGGTGCTCTCTGGACACCTCGGCTGTTGGGATAAATCGGGTAAATCTACCATTATTGAAGTGCGAGATCACAATACTGGACTCCCCACCATGAACTTATCGCTCCCGAGCAATGCGAGATTCAACTGGCTGTGGGATGGCTTGGTGGCAGACAACGGCGCCAAGAACAACACCACGCTCTACTCCCTCAGTGGAGCTACAGTAGGCACATTAAAAGGGGATTCTTTCCCCACCCAATTTACTAACAATAAGCTCTTTGAATCTGCGAGTGTGCATAGCAACCCATCGGTGTTGCATACCGGCACCACCAGTGATGGCACCCTGCTTTACTGGAGCCGCTCAGGCCGTACGTATCTCTACCCCACACAACAGGAATTCCGCAGTCTGGAAGCCACCGGAAATACCGCAGATGGGGCACTGTTTTCTGCAGTGTCCCGAGATGGAAACGCTTCACGTACGCTGATTATCTCCAAGAAAGGCACCTTACTCACCACGATCAATGAGAAGCTCAAGCCCATGTGCGGTTTGCTTGTGGGAAGTGATTTCCACACTGTTTATCTCCCGATAGCCGATTCGGCCAGTTAGGCCGGCTAGATCGATTAGGCAGTTGGCCTATCCGCAAAATTCCACACAAGATTCCATAGCTAGCTTCCACAAGTTCCGCATGCAGCTCCATAGGTGGTTCTGCATACCAGTTCCATAGGTGGCTAAGCACCACATGAGCAGGCGCTGCTTAGCTAGGGAGGCGCTGCGTGGCTAGAGAGTTTCCAGCAGCCGTAACTCAAATTCCATAAACGGCCATCGTGTTGGCATTGAGTTGCCCACACCAGCGCGCAACGAGCTCTTCATCTACGGCAGCTGCCGCAGCCTGCAGCTGAGCTGCCGTGCTTCCACTCAGCATCGCTACAGCAGCCGGATCGAGCCATAACCAGGCTTGGAAACGCGCTGTATAGACAGCTCCCCACGGGGTATTTGGGTGCCCGCGGAAAGGCACTGGCGTGAGATAGGGAGCATCGGTTTCCACCAGAATGAGCTCTGGCGGTAGCGCCAGAAAAGCCTCCCGTAGATCACGGTTAGCCGGATATGTGAGCGGCCCAGCAAAACTCGCATACCAGCCGTGCTCCGCGCATATCTGCGCCAGTTCGGCGTCACCAGAAAAACAGTGAAACACCGTGCGCTCTGGTGCTCCCTCTTCGAGCAGCACGCGCACCACATCTGCATGAGCTTCACGATCGTGAATTTGCATTGGCTTATCCAGCTCTTTAGCGAGTGCAATATGCGCCCGAAAAGCCTCCTGCTGCGCAGCCTTTCCCCTCTCACCAGTACGGAAATAATCCAAGCCCGTCTCCCCAATAGCGAGCACCTCAGGATTGCGAGCTAAATCCGCCACTTGCGCCACAGCGGCGTCAAGCGACAATTCCTCATGCCACGGCTGTGGATTCGGAGCTAAACCATCTGGCCCCACCTCCCGCACTCCGGCATGGAGCACAGCCTCATTGGGGTGGAGAGCAAGTGCTGCATACACTATGCCCACACGCCTGCGAGCGAGCTCCAGCGTGGGCACCAATTCCGGGATCTCACAACCACTCGAAATAGCAGCACGAACACCAGCTCGTTCCATTCCAGCCACCAAATTCGCTTCCAGCACCGGAAAACGCCATTTGCCCTCATCTGTGAGCAGCTGCTCTGGCTCCCCACCGAGATGATCGGGCTCTGGATCTGGATAGATATGCGTGTGATTATCCACAATTGGCACGGCCAATTGCTGAGGGATATCGGGCACGTTTGATTTCTTAGAGCTCATCAGTTCACTGCGCTTTCACAACAGCCACCGAGGAAGCCACCACAGTGGCAGCCCTCGGCTGAGTTTTGGCGGGCGCCGAGCAGATCACTTTTCTATGCTGCCCAGGCCGAGGCGTTCTAGCTCTTCAGCCACCACAGAAGCATCGAGTTTCTGGAACACCGGCTTCGGCTTCGCAATCGGGGTGCCGGGCTGCACTTCACACGACGCCCACGGACGCACCTGCGAATAATCGCCAGTGATAATAGGGTAGGGGTGGCCGCTATCGAGATCCGCTGCCTCCACAAGTTGCGGCATCGGAGCAATATCGCCAGCGCCACCAAACACTTGGTCAATGGCGTTCGACGAATGCGGGAGGAATACACTCATCATCGTATTCAGATCACTCACTGTCTGAGCGAGTACATTCAACACGGTGCCGAGCCGCTCACGTAGCGCCGGATCTTTCATCTTGAATGGCTCAGTGTGGCTCACATATCCATTTGCCTCACCCACAAGCCGCATAATCTCAGTGAGCGCAGCGCGCTGCTGGTGAGCTGCAATAAAATTACCCACCGTGTCAAAGCCCTTACGCACAGCGTCGAGCAGCGCGCGATCAATATCTTCGAGTTCTCCGCGAGCAGGAATCTCTCCGAAATTCTTGGCAATCATCGCAGCTGTACGATTCACGAGGTTGCCCCAACCAGCCACCAACTCAGAGTTGTTGCGCCGCACGAACTCTTCCCACGTGAAATCGGAATCACTAGTTTCCGGCCCTGCAATAGAGATGAAGTAGCGCAATGCGTCTGGCTGATAGCGAGAGAGCACATCACGCACGTAGATCACCACATTTTTAGAGGAGCTGAACTTCTTGCCTTCCATCGTGAGGAACTCAGAAGCCACCACCTGTGTGGGCAGATTGAGCTTTCCAAAATTTCCAGGCTCACCACCGCGAGCGCCTTCGCCGTTGTATGCGAGCAGTTCTGCTGGCCAAATTTCAGAGTGGAACACGATGTTGTCTTTACCCATGAAATAATAGGTGAGCGCTTCCGGGTTGTTCCACCACTCGCGCCAATCGTCCACGCTACCCGTGCCAGCTTCAGCGCGCCGACGTGCCCATTCAATTGAAGCGCTGAGGTAGCCAATCACAGCGTCAAACCACACGTAGAGGCGCTTGCTCGGCTGATCTTCCCAGCCAGGCACCGGAATCCCCCAGCTAATGTCACGGCTCATCGCACGTGGGCGAACATCGTCGAGCAAATGTTTCGAGAAGGCGATCACATTAGGCCGCCAACTGCCGCTCTCTTCCACTTCACCAAGCCATTCGCCAAGGCGCTGTGCCAGAGCTGGTAGATCAAGGAAGTAATGTTCTGTGCTCTTGAAGATTGGGGAGAGGCCAGAAATTTTCGAAACCGGGTCGATAAGATCCTGAGGATCAAGCTGGTTGCCGCAGGTGTCGCACTGATCGCCGCGAGCTCCGGCTGCTCCGCAGATCGGGCAGGTGCCTTCGATATAGCGATCCGGAAGAGTGTTGCCAGTTTTAGGATCGATGGCCACTGGCGTCTCTTGCACGATCATATAGCCGTTGTTGCGGCACCCTACAAACAGCTCCTGCACCACTTTTTCGTGGTTCACGGTGGTGGTACGGGTAAACAGATCGTAGGAGAGCCCGAGCTTCACGAGATCTTCCACGATAATGCGGTTGTTCTTATCGGCTTCTTCCTGCGGGGAAATCCCATCGGCATCGGCGGCCACCATAATGGGAGTGCCATGCTCATCAGTGCCAGAAACCATCAGCACATCATGCCCCGCCATGCGCATATAGCGAGAAAACACATCGGAAGGCACACCAAAGCCAGCTACGTGGCCGATGTGGCGCGGGCCGTTCGCATACGGCCATGCAACTGCAGAAAGAACTTTTGCCATGGGTTTATCTTATCGCGCGCCTCCCACTTGGAGAGAATATAGGTTGCAACAGTTGAAAGAGCGGAACCATAGCACGCACATTGCTAGGCGAGGATACGGCTGTCAGCACGTATGCTCTGCAAATCCTGCACACATCTGCTGGAAAGGAACACGAGAGCTGCGCCTGATCATCTCACACCTGATTGCTTCATATTCCACAAACTCCCACTCGCCGCTAGGATTATGGGCATGAATGAACAGAATCGCGCCTTGATTATTGTGGACGTGCAACCCACTTTTTGTGAAGGCGGAGCACTTGGTGTGGTAGGCGGCAATGCCGTAGCAGAGAAGATTGCAGATTTCGTCACCAACAATGCGAGTGAATATGCGTTTATCGTCACCACTCAAGACTGGCACATTAAGCCTGGCAAGCATTTTTCAGACCACCCAGATTTCGTAGACACCTGGCCAGCACACGGGGTAGCCGACACTCCAGAGGCCGAGCTCCATGAGGAAATTGCTTCGCTCCCCATCGACGCTTCAGTGAAGAAAGGGCAATATGCCGCCGCATACTCCGGCTTTGAAGGCGTTGATGAAAACGGGGAATCTTTGGAACAGCTGCTGCGCGATCACGATATTGACGCTCTCGATGTGGTGGGTATTGCAGAGAGCCACTGCGTGAAAGACACCGCTATCGACGGCGTGCGCAAAGGCTGGCCAGTGCGCGTGTTTTCAGATCTCACCGTGCCGGTGAGCGAGGAATTGGGCGAAGAAGCACGGCGCGAAATGGACGAAGCGGGCGTGGATCAACTGCCCAGCACCGAGGCTTTTGGCTTTTACGATGAGCCAGAAGATCAACCCATTCCTGGGGAGAATGGTTTTGATGACGCCGACATTGACGAAGCTGAGGAAGAAGAAGAGTACGAGAATTTCGATGACGACTACGGCGATGATAGCGATCCTGAGGGATTCGACATTTTAGGAGATACAGACGATCTCAATCCCGACGATGCCGATGCTGAGCTCGATAAAGATTTCGACCTCGATCTCGATGCCGTGCTCGATGAAGCTGATGATTTTGATTTTTCCGCTGAAGTAGACGACGCAGATTTCGACTTTTCGGATATTGACCTCAATAATGAACTCAAGTGATATGTTAGCGAACACCGACAAATAGCACATGCACAGCTCGTGTTCGAGAAACATCGGCATTCCACTGTGGCTACTACATGCACTGTGCGTGGCCATAGGTCTGCCAACACAGGGGGAAAACTATGGAACCAACCGGAGCCCAGCATGAAGTAGGGGTAGACGAACTCTTCTTCTCTACTACTGATTCTAAAGGCGTGATTGAGCGCTCTAATAGCGTATTCACTCGTCTTTCGCGCTATTCACGCGAACAGCTGGTGGGGGCACCACACAATATTATTCGTCACCCTCTGATGCCCGGTGGGGCATTCTATGCCATGTGGGAGGCGCTGAAAGCCGGCAAACCTTTCGCCGCTTATGTGCACAATTTAGCTGCAGATGGCTCTCGCTACGACGTATTTGCCACAATCACCCCCATGCGTGACGGCGGCTTTCTCTCGGTGCGCACTCGCCCGATGGCACGCAGCCTCTTTGAGGCGGCAGACGCTATCTACGCGCGAGCTTTTGACGCGGAATTGCATGCTCGCAACAGCGGTATGAATCGGCACGATGCAGCCGTGGTGGGTGCGGGTACGATCTTAGAGCTGCTGGCCGCAGCCGGATATGGCAGCTACGAAGATTTCATGTACGTGGCGCTACCTGAGGAAGTGGCGGCCCGCGAAGCAGCCAGTTCGGGCATCGCCCGCCGAGATGAGGCGTGGGGAGAAGAAGCAAATATGCTGCGCACTGTGCACTTCATTTTCGACGAACTCAATTCGTGGATGGTGCGCATGAACGAGCTCGCAAAGCTCTCCAGCCAGCTGGAGGCCGCCAGCAACTCGCTGCAATCTGAGGCTGCTGAAAGCCCAATGCCGGATAATTTAGCTGTTATGCTCACGCGCCCCGAGCTCGCCACTGTGAAACAAACGGTAGACGTGTGGCAGCAAATGCAAACCCTCACCAATTCATATCTCGCTGAGTTGGCGCACTCCTTGCGGGAATTACGCACCACCGTGGCCCACAATCGCTTCCAAATCGCGCTGAGCCGGCTCCACACCACAATGCTGGCACAGTTCTTGGCGGAAGTGATCGACGGCGGAGAAGAGGCGCATAATCTCAACCATGAAGAAATCGACCTGCTGCACGAAGCGCTCGACGACGGCGTGGCCGCACTGGCACGTTCCCAAAATGATCTGCAGAGTCTGCTCTCCCAGGCGGCAGCAGCAATTGAGGCAGCCGTGCGTATGATCGCCATTCCCAAGCAGATGACGCCGATCATCGAGGCACAAGCTCCTAATATGCCGCACGATGCACAGCCATTGATCCCCATGATCGTGGGCACTATTGAACAGTGGGGCGGCACGATGGAACAAATGGGCTCACTGGCAGCTGCCTGCAAGCAGTACACCACTCACGATGCCACCCACCTGTTAGAGCTCATCGGCTATTTGAGCAACAATTAAACCCCATTTCACAAAGCTGCGGTTGGCCTGCAAACCCGTAAGAAAATTGCACAGCTAACAGCACGCCGCATATACAGCTACACAACTATGCCAGTGGCAGCACAACACAGCGCATGCCTAAGTGTGGGCGTGATGGAAACTCTCTGGTGCCTATCTTTTCACAGATCGACAACCGGCACGTCTACGCATTCTTTAGGCAACTGCAAGATCCACACAGTGCCGCACAATTCTTAGCAAACACAGTGGCGGGGTTTCAGCATCTCAAGCTTAACCCCCACCACTTTTTAGAGAGCCGCTACTCAGAATGGCGCTGAGCACATAAATTCGAGTAGTTGCCCTTCAGCACTTCGCCCACGTCACTTTGTCACTTCAGCGAGCAGCGAATCGAGCGCATTCACATACGCATCAATCGCTTCGTCTGTGTGTGTAACGGAGAGCGTCCACTCTTCTTCACGCCCCGGCGTCATGAAAATGCCGTGGTTCATATTCCACAGCCATGCGAGCTCAGTGATGCCCACATTCTGGTTCTTAATGTACGATTCAAAATCCACAATCTTGTGGTCTGCGAACGTCACGCAACCCTTTGAACCGATACCCACGGTATAGCCAGCCACATCGTACTTCTTCAGCACCGCATCGCAGCCTTTCACGATGCGATCGTTGAGGTGATCGAGGTGCTGATATGCCTGCGGAGTGAGCACTTTTTCGAGTGACGCACGAGCAGCAGCCATCGAGAGTGGGTTGCCGGAATACGTACCCACCTGATACACCGTGTGATCTTCCACTACTCGCATCACTTCTTCAGTGCCGCCTATAGCACCAGAGGGCAAGCCTCCACCGAGAGCTTTAGCAAGCGTCACCATATCTGGAGTGACGCCGAATTTCTCAGTTGCGCCGCCAGCAGCGATGCACAGGCCCGTTTTCACCTCATCGAAGATCAGCACAATGCCCCACTTCTTGGTGATCTCACGCACTGCCTCAAGATACCCAGGCTCCGGGAACACCACGCCTAAGTTCATCATGGCAGCTTCCATAATCACACAGGCCGGCAAGCGATCTTCAGCATTGAGCTCTTCAATTCGGCGCTCCATTGCCTCAGCATCATTGAATGGCACCGGCACTGTGTTCCACACTGTGGTGGCTGGGATACCACCGCCGTAAGGCAACTGCCGATAGTGGAAACGCGGCCCCATATCTTGATCCGTCACCACTGCAGACACCATCACGGTGTCGTGGTGGCCGTGGTAAGAACCAAAAATTTTCATCACGGTATCGCGCCCAGTGAAAGCGCGCGCAATGCGAATTGCGTCCATCGTGGCTTCTGAGCCAGAGTTAGTGAAACGCCACTTCGCTAAACCAAAACGCTGCGAGAGCAAATCAGATACCACGAGATCATCTTCGGTGGCTGAGCCAAAGTGCGAGCCTTTCGGCCAGCGCTCTGCAAGAGCCTCTCCAATTGCTGGGTGCCCATGGCCTTGCACCATTGCTCCATAGCCATTGTGGAAATCCCAGTATTCATTGCCATCTACGTCCCAGATCTTCGGACCTGAACCACGATCAATGTAGATCGGCCATGGATCGCGCGACTGGTAGCTAGACGCCACACCGTTGGAAAGATGCACGGCGCTTTCAAACATTTTCTTCGATTTTTGCGTATTGGCATCGAGGATTGCCTCTTGCTCTTCAGCAAGCTTCGCAATCTTGTTTTTGTCGAGCTCAATCGTCATTATTTCACATCCCTTATATTTTCTTATGTTCGGCCCACAGGCTTTCCCCTATCCGCTCATACGCGATCAGGAGGTCAAAGGAATCGCTAGCACCATAGCCAACTAGGCCTTTTGACACAATTTACGGCCGATACACTTGTAATCCTACTCACACCCATAAAGGAGATGGAAATCGTCTCGCAATTTTTCCATAAAGCGAACACAAGCTCCGCAAAACCCTTTATATTTAGCGAAATTAAAATTAAATATCTATTGATTTTTTAACTACTTTCGTGAAAACTTGATGTCGTTGAGTTGCCTATCCCAGCTCAGCAAATGTAAAGGGCTTCAAAATCTGGGACTTTTGCCCCGCTCTTTTGCCAATGGGATTAGACTCGCCTCAACGGCTTATTACCACATCTGATAAGCCTCTACCTAGGCCACCGCAACCAGCGCAACAAAGGAGTTCCTGATGGCGATTTTGCTCGCATTCACCGATACGAAAGCCGGCCGAGACGCACTGAAACTCGGTGTCACGATGGCTCGTAGCTTACACACCACAATTGACGCCGTCACCGTGGCAGTACGCCACCCATCCGTCACGGTGCCACCCGACGCCAACTACGACAAACTCGTAATGAAACAATCAGGAAAGTGGCTGAAGAAAGCTGTGGCCGGAATCCCCGTAGACGTTCGTACCCACGTGCGCCTTGCAAAGAGCCCCACTGCTGGCCTACTTGCTGCTATCGAAGAGTTCTCTCCCAGTTTCTTGGTGATCGCTGGCGGCCGCCATGGCGCCACTGGCAAAGTTTCGCTCGGTTCGGTGGGGCAAACACTGTTGAGCTCCTCTCCCGTACCTGTGGCACTGGCTCCCCGCGGGTATCGCAAACGTACGAACGTGCGCGACATCACCGAAGTGACGGTGGGAGCTGACAAGCGCCCTGGCAATGCTGATCTACTCAAATTGGCGATTGCCATGGCTAAAGAAGCAGCAGCCCCGCTGCGGCTGCTCTCGCTCGTCGCTGTGGATAAACGCGGTAAAGATACTGATTTGGTAAAAGAGGCACGCAGCCACATTGACGCTGTGTACTCCACAGCTGTGGCAGAACTCGGCAACAAATATCCCATCGAGCGCTCAATAGTGAAGGGGTCTTCTGTGGAGAAAGCCACCTCCTCCGTGAAATGGGATCTCGGCGGAATTGCGCTGCTCGGATCTTCCTCGCTCGCATCTCCCAAACACGCATTTATGGGCAACGTGGCCAATCATATTTTGCGCGAACTTCCAGTGCCGCTCGTGGTGGTGCCCAAAGATGGCGATATCGATGTAATTATCTCGGAGTAGTGATATGGCTAAAACTCAAGAAGTAGCAGATACACAACAAAAATCCCAAAAGGGCCTATCAGCTGGCTCAGTTACTTTTGTGGGTGCCGTGGTGATCGGTCTCAGTTGTATCGCACCCCCCTATACTCTCACTGGCTCTATTGGCCCCACCGTCTCTGCCGTGGGTTTACAGACGCCTGCGATCTTTCTCATCGGCTTCATTCCGATGCTGCTCGTGGCGTTTGGATACCGTGAGCTCAACAAGGCTATGCCTGATTCTGGCACAAGTTTCACGTGGGGAGTGCGCGCCTATGGCCCCTATTTGGGCTGGATGACGGGTTGGGGCTTGGTGATTGCCACCACCGTGGTGCTCTCAAATTTAGCTGGAATTGCCGTGGATTTCTTCTATCTCGCGCTCTCACAAATCTTCCACAATCCCGCTATCGCAGGGCTCTCTAGCAACGTGTGGATCAATGTAGCCACCTGCTTAGTGTTTATGGCCGGAGCCACCTATATTTCCTACCGCGATATGCAAACCACTCAAAAGCTGCAGTATGTGATGGTGGCGCTTGAACTCATCATCTTCGTGTTTTTCGGAGCCGCGATGTTCTACCAGGCATACACCGGCAACGCACCGCACTTCACACCAATTTCAGCATCGTGGTTTAACCCACTTGAACTTGGATCAATCTCTGCTCTGAGTGCGGGAGTATCGGTGTCACTCTTCGTCTATTGGGGGTGGGACGTGGTGCTCACTATGAATGAAGAAACTGAAAATGCCTCCACCACATCTGGGAAAGCTGCCACCGCAACGATTTTGATCGTCGTGGCCATCTATATGTTCGTCACTCTCGGCGCTATGACGTATGCCGGCGTGGGAAACACTGGCCTTGGCCTCGCAAACCCAGATATTGCTGAAAATGTGTTTGTGGAACTCGCCGGCCCCGTGCTGGGCCCGCTAGCAATTTTGATTTCACTCGCAGTGCTCGTCTCCTCTATGGCTTCTTTGCAATCCACATTCGTGGGGCCCGCCCGCACACTGCTCGCAATGGGATATTACGGCGGTTTGCCTAAGAAGTTCGCATGGATTCACTCGCGTTTCTTCACCCCGAGCTTTGCCACAGTGGTAGCCGGCCTGGTAGCAGGAAGCTTCTACGCCATCATGCGCGTGCTCTCAGAGAACGTGCTGTGGGATACAGTCACCACTCTAGGAGCAATGATCTGCTTCTATTATGGGCTCACATCACTCGCATGTGTGGTGTATTTCCGCAAGCGGTGGTTTAAGAGCGTACGCGATTTCTTCATGGTATTCCTCTTCCCACTGCTTGGGGCACTGAGCCTCTTTGTGCTGTTCACTATCACTGTGTGGGATTCACGCGATCCATCATTTGGATCGGGCTCGGAAATCTTTGGGGTAGGTTTGGTGTTTGTACTCACGATCGCACTGATCGTACTCGGCCTCGTCTTGATGCTAGTCTATCGGTTTGTGCAACCAGCATTCTTCAAGAGCCAATTGGATCTCACTCGTTCAGTGGCTCCCCGAGACCACGATGAAGAGTTTGTGGCAGTGTAGCCCTCACTCGCAGCATTAATACGGGGGTGTTAGGGAGCCTAATGTACTCCCTTAGCACCCCCGTTGCACATCATAATTGCCACTCCAATGGTGGCGCGCGCAAGCTCCCCTAGCACCCCCCCGTTGCACATCGCGGTTGAGTTCACTAGCACATATAGCGAGCAAACCTGTGAAAAAAGTGGCGGGTTTCAGAAGAAACCCGCCACTGAACCCGTAAAAGGTTTATTCGGCATTCTCCACATAGTAGAGCTGCTTATTCACAAATTCATCCATGCCAAGCGGGCCGAGCTCCCGACCATAGCCAGAGTATTTCACCCCACCAAATGGCAGCTCAGCTCCCTCCCCTGATGGAGTATTCACATTGGCCATTCCGGCTTCAATCTGGCGAGCCACAGCTTTGGCACGCTCTGGATCTGTGGAAAACACTGCGCTACCCAAGCCAAAGCGAGTATCGTTCGCCACTTCCACCGCTTCGGCATCAGAGTGAACCCGATAAACCTCCGCAACCGGCCCAAAGAATTCGTCGTAATAAGAATCCGAACCCCGGGCGATATCTACCACCACAGCGGGAGACACATAATAGCCTGGGCCGATTCGCTTTCCTCCGGCCAAAATCTTTCCGCCGTCTGCTGGCACTTTAGCGAGCTGTTCCATCAGATGCTCTGCCGCACTTTCCGAAGAGAGCGGAGCATACACATTGTCGGCATCAGCTTCTAGCGGAGTGCCCGGCCGCATATCATTTGCAAGCTCCACGAGCGCCGCCACAAACTCATCATAGATGTTGTCCATTACGATCAAGCGCTTGTTGGAGTTGCACACCTGGCCGGTATTAGCCATGCGGAAATCCCAGGCCTGCTTTGCACTGGCTTTCACATCCGCCGAATCCAGCACAATATAGGGATCTGTACCTCCTAGCTCCAGCACACTCTTCTTGAGGTATTTACCTGCCAGAGAGCCGATCACGCGCCCTGCGCCTTCTGAGCCTGTGAGCGCCACACCTTGCACCCGGGGATCCGCTATGATCGTGGCCACTTGATCATGTGTGGCGAATATGTTGGTATACACGCCTTTCGGGAAACCGGCGTCATCAAAAATTTGCTGAATCGCTAGCGCCGATTCTCCACACACATCGGCGTCTTTCAGCAAAATTGTGTTGCCGAGCATGAGGTTTGGCGCACCGAAACGCACGATCTGATAGAACGGAAAATTCCAAGGCTCCACACCGAGTAGCACCCCAATAGGGAGCCGACGAATGATTGCCGTGCCGTTGCTCAGAGTGGGAATTTCTTGATCTTTGGCGAGCTCCTCGCCATGCTCCGCATAGTAGTAGAGCATGTCTTTCGCAAAATCAGCTTCATCTACCGCCTCTTGATGCGGTTTGCCCATCTCACGCCCTACAATCGCAGCGAGTTCTTCTTTGCGTTCGCTGAAAAGATCACCAGCTTTCTTTAAGAGCGCTCCACGTTCGGCCATGGGCCGAGCACTCCACTCTTTGTAGGCTGCAGCCGCCGCAGCAATCGCCGCATCAATTTGTGCATCTGTTGCATAATCAAACGTTTTTTCCAGTTCGCCAGTGGCTGGATTTTGCACTCGATAAGCCATACTAACTCCTTTGTTTGAGCGGAACGCCGTGCTTGTGTGCTCTTAACGTTCCACTATTTCTTTTATTCATTCGGGTTTACCGGGATTATTCCTGGGGAGGGAGCAGCCAATCGGGCTTCCTCAGGCGCCGCACAACGCCATCGATAGCCGAATCATTGCTGCTCCCACTTAGCTCAGAATCACCACGCCACAGAGAAATACTGCGTCTCTTGGAATTCTCGAATCCCCTCACGAGCGCCTTCACGCCCAATTCCAGATTGCTTGTAGCCGCCAAATGGTGCGGCCGGATCAGATACCAAGCCCCGATTGACGCCGAGCATTCCAGTTTCGATTCTTTCTCCCAGTTTTAGGCACCACTGCAAATCACCAAAGATATAACCAGCAAGGCCCGCTTCTGAATGGTTCACGTATGTGAGCAACTCGGCGTCATCTTTCCATGAGAGCACCGGAGCCACCGGGCCAAATATCTCGTTAGCGAAAAGGGGCGAATCGTTGTTCGGCACTCGCACAATCTGCGGCGCCACGAAGAATCCCTCATCTCCATCAGGAAGTGCAGCTGAAGCCACCACTTCAGCACCAGCTGCCACAGCTTCTTCAACCAAACTATTAATCTTGGTGCGTGCCTTGGCATTCACCATCGGCCCGATCTCCACTCCCTCAGTGAACGCCGAGCCCACTTTCAATTCCTGCACTCGCTTGCTGAATTTTTCCATGAATTGATCCACGAGTGATTCATGAATGTAGAAACGGTTAGCAGCGGTGCATGCCTGGCCTGCGTTGCGGAATTTGGCGGTCATCGCACCTTCCACAGCAGCGTCTACATCAGCAGTTGGCCCCACAATGAAAGGAGCATTTCCGCCGAGTTCCATACCCGTATTCACCACTCGTTTCGCCGCTTCTTCCAGGAGCGAGACCCCCACTCCCGTGGAACCAGTGAAACTCATCATGCGTACTCGCTCATCGGCGAGCCATGTGGACGAGATATCCGCAGAATGCCGCGATGGCAGCAGATTCACCACTCCTGCAGGTACCCCGGCTTCGGTGAGGAGCTGCACCACAGCGAGAGCACTCAGTGGAGTTTCCGACGCAGGTTTGAGCACCACAGTACACCCAGCCGCCAGGGCTGGCCCGATCTTACGAGTGGCCATAGCCTCAGGGAAGTTCCACGGCGTCACGAGTGCAGCCACACCCACTGGGTGATGAGTGACGATCGTGCGCGTGCCTCCTGTGGGAGCAACCGTATAATCGCCCTCAGAGCGCACGGTTTCTTCCGAAAACCACCGGAAGAATTCTGCTGCATAGCTTACCTCGGAGAGAGAATCGGCGAGAGACTTGCCGTTTTCCCAGCTCATTAATGCTGCAAGCGCATCTTTACGCTCCATCATTAAGGCCCATGCAGCGCGTAAAATCTCGCCGCGCACCCGCGGAGCGGTGTCTCTCCAGCTCTCGAACGCCGCCGCCGCCGCATCAACAGCTGCTCGCGCATCAGCTACCGAACCGCTTGCTATCTGAGTGATCTCTAGCTCAGTGGCTGGATCATACACCGCAAATGTTTCACCAGTACTCGCTGCACGCCCTTCACCGTTAATCCATACCCCGCGTGCTGGATCGATATGCTCCAGCAATTCACGCGCTATAGCTGGGATTTCAATCGTCGTCATACCCTCACCTTTCTACCATTAAGTATTCCGTTGCCAACAATGTGCTGTATAAGGCCTCTCAGCCTAGCTGTACTGAAAATTATCTTCACTCCGAAGTTTTTCTTAGCCGATTGAGCGCCCGCACGGCGATGCCCACGCGGTGGGGCACCACAAACCTGCGGGCGCTCAATTAACTATTCATAACGGCCACTCATCACGGATAGAGCCCACGCATCTTGTGAGCATCGAGCACTCGCTCCACAGCCATTGCCCATGCCGCTTCACGAAGCGAGACGCCGTGCTTATCTGCGAAAGCAGCAACATCGCCCCACACCGCCATCATCGATTTCTCCTGGGCCGTGCGCACTCGATCGAGATCCCAGAAGAAGTTGTCGCGGCTCTGCACCCATTCGTAATAAGACACGAGCACCCCGCCAGAATTCGCAAGGATATCGGGCACCACCATCACGCCTTTGGCTTTCAGCAGGGCATCACCCTCTGGTGTGGTGGGTCCGTTGGCTCCTTCTACCACCACTTTGGCTTTCACATCGCCAGCATTCGCACCCGTAAGCACGCTTTCCACCGCAGCTGGTACCACAGCATCTACATCAAGCAGGAGTAGTTTAGCGGCGTCTAGTGGCTCAGCACCTGGGAAATCCACCACTTTTCCGGTGGCGTCCACGTGCTCACCGAGAGCTTTCACATTAATGCCCTCAGCGTTGTAAATAGCACCAAACACATCTGAGATGGCCACCACTTTCATGCCTGCCTCATACATAAAGAGCGCGGCATCGCGCCCCACTTTGCCGAAGCCCTGCACTGCTACAGTCGCTTTTGTGATGTCGTCAACTCCGGCGCGGTTAAGCGCGGCCCGGGTCATCAAGAACACCCCAAGTGATGTGGATTCAGCGCGGCCAAGCGAGCCTCCGAGAGAGACAGGCTTGCCGGTTACCACTCCTGGAGCTGTGTATCCCACAGCTTGCGAATAGGTATCCATGAACCATGCCATCGTCTGCCCGTCAGTGCCCATATCAGGAGCTGGAATATCCACTTCTGGGCCAATCACTGGCAGAATTTCTGATACATAGCGACGTGTGATGCGCTCAATTTCGCCTTTTGAATACTCTGCTGGATCAAAGGCGATACCGCCTTTAGCCCCGCCGTATGGCAGGTTGAGCAGCGCGCACTTCCAGGTCATCAGCATGGCGAGAGCGCGAACCTCATCGAGATTCACACTCTTCGCATAGCGAATACCGCCTTTTCCTGGCCCGCGGCTCCAGTTGTGCTGCACACGATAGCCTCTCAGCACTTCAACAGTACCGTTGTCGCGCTTCACCGGAATCGCAACGGCCACTTCCCGCCGCGGTGTGGCCAGCAGTTCATAATCTTCCTCGGAAAATCCGAGAATTTTCTGAGTATCCCGAAGTTGCTTCTTTGCATCTTCAAAGGGATTACTGGCTTCGCCCATATACTATGCCTCCTTCATTATTGTTTCGATCACGCCGAGAGCCTCATCGAGGAGAGCCACCGGCATTGACAGTGGCGGCAGGAAACGGATCACATTTCCAAACGTGCCACACGTTAAAAGAATCACGCCCTGTTCGTAGGCTTTCTTCTGCAGTGCTTTAGTGAACGCCGCATCTGGCTTCCCCTGGGCATCAACAAGCTCAATCGCCTGCATCGCCCCACGCCCACGCACATCTCCAATACGCGGATCACTGGCCTGCAGCGCCACAAACCGATCGTGAATATGCTTGCCGAGCTCATTGGATTTCTCGAGCAAGTTATCCTCTTCAAAAGCTTTGCCCACAGCCAACGCAGCTACACAGGAGAGTGGATTCCCCCCGTAGGTGCCGCCCAAACCACCAGGCACGCTAGCGTCAAGAATCTCCGCGCGGCCAGTGATCGCCGAGAGCGGGAGCCCGCCAGCGATCCCTTTTGCAGTGCAGATGATATCGGGCTCGATGCCTTCCCATTCGCACGCAAACATCTTGCCGGTGCGGCCATAGCCAGCTTGCACTTCATCAGCCACGAAAACGATGCCTTTTTCATGGCACCACTGCACAAGCCGCGGTAAATATCCCTCTGCTGGCACGATAAAACCGCCCTCGCCCTGAATAGGCTCAATCACCAGCGCAGCCACATTTTCCGAGCCAACCTGAACTTCTATTTCAGAAACTGTGCGCTCGAATGCCTCTTCACCGCTGAGCCCATCGTGATGCGGATTGGACTGGCTCACTCGGTAGACATCGGAAGCGAAGGGGCCATACTGCGCTTTATACGGGTGAGATTTCTCAGTCATTGCGAGGGTGAAGTTGGTGCGGCCATGATAAGCCCCCTTGAACGCCACCACAGCCGGGCGCCTTGTGTATGCACGAGCGGCCTTTACGGCATTTTCCACAGATTCTGCACCGGAGTTAAACAGTGCTGACCGCTTCTCAAAGCTGCCCGGAGTGATGCGATTGAGTAACTCGCACACTTCCACATAGCCTTCGTATGGCGTCGTCATAAAACACGTGTGCGTGAAGTTTTGCACTTGATTCTGCACAGCTTCCACCACCCGCGCATTTGACGCGCCCACAGTGGTGACAGCGATCCCAGAACCGAGATCAATGAAACTGTTTCCATCAATATCCACGAGCACACCACCACCGGCATACTGGGCATAGATCGGATTTTGGGTGGCCACACCAGCACTCACCGCTCGCTTTTTCCGTTCCGCGAGCGCAGCGGATTTCGGGCCGGGAAGCTCCGTGACGATTCTGCGAACCTGTTCAAAAGCAGGTGCTTGTGTATGCGACATCGTTGTCCTCTCTAGTGATCTCATTCATCACCGCTCAGTGACAGCCATCACTGTACGCCTTTAGTCCTAAATTCAAATAGCAACTTTGCACAATTTACATAGTTAAATTGTGCAAGAATTGAGTATGGCCACTTTAGCGAATGTTTTACACAATCCAGAGCTTCATCTCGTGCCCCTGTGGAATCCACATGCAGACCTTTCAGTGCGATGGGGAGCCGTCTCCGATCTCGAAAATCCCACCCCGTTTCTCGAAGGCGGAGAGCTGTTAATGACCACCAGTGCCGGCAATCCTCGCACCCCTGCTGCGTGGAAAAATTACGTTTCCAGACTCAAAAAAGCCGGAGTGGCCGCACTCGCTTTCGCCGTGGGTGAGTGGCGCACGGAAGTGCCGAGCGAGCTCATCGCCGCTGCCCGAGAGAGCGATATGAACCTCATTGAAGTGCCCGAAGACGAACGTTTCGTACATATCTCTCAAGTGCTAGCTCGCATGTTGGAAGACGAATCCAACGCCGCAACCCAACATCTCCAACGCGCCCAGCGGTCTTTGATCGCCGCCACCAGCCGGCTTGAGCCCACCACAGCACTACTCGGCGCGCTCGCCCGAATCATTGATGGAGCAGTGATGCTGTACGTGGGCGATGCCCGAATCCACGCTGCCGGAATCACTAGCGCCCGCCCAGTTCCAGATTTCGTGATCGCACAGCTCAAAAAGCAACACCCACGCGGAGAGCGATCTTGGGCAATAATCGAACCAGAATTCACTGCTATTGGAATGAGTGTGGGGGCTGGAGAAGTGCTTGTGGCCTACACCAAATCGCTCTCCCAGTGGCAGCGTGCGGCGCTGTCTGACGGCGCTATTTTGCTTGAGAGCGTGCGCGCGCTGGAAAATCAGCAGCGAGAAAACCGCAGAAATCTCTACGCCCGAGCATTCGAACGGCTCAACGACGGCGATGTGTTTAGCTGCCGCGCAATTCTTTCCGTGATAGACGGTGAATATACAGTGCCCGAAAAGGTGAGCGCCTTGCATGCTCGCGGGTATCACCGCGCCCTCGTGGATCTCGGCGAAGAGCTTGTGCGCCGTCTACACACTCCTTTGCCCGAGAAAATTCATTCTCCACACGCTGAGCACACCGCAGGGCATTCTGCCGCATTTTCACAGGAGACTCCTCTACTGCCGCCCACACACTCCACAACCACAGAACCTTTCAGCAGCCTAGATGTGGTGATCCCCGCGAAGAGCGTTCCGCTGGCCTGTGCCGTGGTGAACGAATCGGGAATACTCGCGGGATTCGGCACGGTGAGCGCCGGAAAATCTGCACACACTGCAGTGATGACGGCCCGTATCGCAGCTGAAAAAGCCCACCCGGATCGCACTGTGGTGATGTGGAATGAAATCTCCGGCGAAGGGCTGCTGCCGTTGCTCAACAACGAACGCCTATCCGCCTGGGCTGAAGCCTTTCTAGCGCCGTTAGAGCAACACCCCGAACTCGCACAAGCGCTTGCCGTATTCATCTCCACAAATGGTAACCGCGGCGCAATGGCCGCAATACTAGGGGTGCACCGCAACACCGTTACCACTCGTATATCCCACATCGAGCGGCTTCTGCATCGCAACCTCGCAGATCCTGCTTCCCGAGTGGAAGCCTGGGTGGCCTTGCGCTCACAAGCTGGATTTGCCGATTCAATCCGCGAATTTGGCTCACTTTCCGCAATGTGATCTCGGCACTTTCTTCTTCCAGCCCTCGTATTTCTTTATATATCTCACAGAGTGCCCTCTATATATCTCGCAAAGTGCCCCGCGCTAGGGCATAATCCACTTTACGGAGCCGCGCATAGCCATAGCCCGTGATGCCCCCGCGCTAGGGCATAATCCAGATCTGTGTGCGGCGATGATACGCCAATACCGCCCGCATATCGCACACACTTTTCCCTCAGCTCACGCACAATGCGATAATGGTTCAGCTATGAACACTCCCTCTGCGTCCCATTCTGAACACCGCCCCACACATCGCCAATCACTCACCGTTTTTATATGCGCTCTCAGCGTGTATGTACTTGCTATAGCTGCGCGCACTTCTCTTGGCATGACCGGCGTTACAGCCCTAGAGCGTTTTCACACTGACGCCACTGGCTTAGCTTTTTTCTCTACCCTGCAGCTGTTTGTGTATGGCGGAGCTCAAATCCCCATGGGAATCGCACTAGACCGCTTTGGCCCGCGCCGAATGCTCACCATCGGAGCCGTCATGGTGGCATGCGCACAGGCGGGAATGGCGCTTGCCCCCAGCTATGGGTGGGCCCTAGCGGTGCGGGCGCTCCTAGGAGCAGGAGATGCCACTGCCTTTATCTCTGTGCTGCGGCTCCTGCCATCATGGTTTTCCCCGCGCTTCGTGCCTCTACTCACACAAATTGCTTCACTCGCAGGAATGCTCGGGCAGCTCATTTCGGCGTATCCATTTCTCGCAGCCATACAAATTTTCGGCTGGCAGCCAACTTTTCTAGCTATGGCAGCACTTGGAGTAGGCACCGCTGCTATTAGCTCTCTGGGAGTGGCCAATTTTCCACACGAACGTCAGCTGCATTCTGCCGATACACCGCACTCTTCTAGCACCCCTTGGCATATCGGGGGCAAGCTGCGCTCTATGTGGCATAACCCCTGGGTATGGTATGGATTTTTCACACATTGGAGCACCTCAGGCCTCACCATGGTATTCACGTTGCTGTGGGGCGTGCCGCTGCTCACCGAGGGAATGCATCTGAGCTCTGCCACAGCATCAGCACTCATTGCCCTCATCGTATTCGGAAACGCCATCTCGGGCCTAGCCCTTGGGAAACTCTCAGCCAGCCACCCGCATGCGCGTTTCTCCGTGATCGTAGCGGCCCACGCCGCCCTCATGGGCGCATGGGTCTTGCTGCTGAGCCACCCGCAGCCACCGCACGAAGGGTGGGCCTTACTCTTAGTAGCAGTGATTTCTGTGGTGGGCATGGTGTCTATGTATGCATTCGACCTCGTGAGGGTTGGCACTCCCGCACAACACTTAGGAGTGGCTCTCGGCGCTGTCAATATGGGTGGTTTTTTATGTGCCCTTATCAGCGTGCTAGCAATCGGAGAGATTCTCGATCTTCTCGCGCCCAACGGCGCGTGGGATTGGGCCACTATGCGTGCGGCCTGTGCAGTGCAGGCCGCACCCTGGATAATTGGCCTCATCGGCGTACTCATCGCAGATCAAGTATGCCGCCGCACTGCGCAGTACGCGGCAATGCGCTAGCTCGCACACCGCAATATGCTCAGCTAGCACAGCCAAAATATGCAGCGAATGGCTCCTGCTGCCCACTCACCTCAGCTAGTTACACCCACAGTACAGCTCACTATGCATGCAATATTCTGCAATAGTGAGCTGCCGCCGCAGTGCCCAGCACAGGCCTGTGCGCTCACACAGCCAACTGCCGCTCCTGCGGCCCAATAGGGCGAGGCAATTTAGAACGGCCGGCCAAGAATTGATCCACCCCATGCGCACAAGAACGCCCTTCAGAGATGGCCCACACAATCAAACTCTGGCCTCGCCCGCAATCTCCACATGCAAACACCCCGGGCACATTCGTGGCGTAGTGCTCATCACGCACGATATTGCCACGCCCATCGAGTTCCAGCCCGAGCTCGTCGATTACGCCGTGGCGCTCCGGCCCTAAAAAGCCCATCGCCAGCAGGCACAACTGCGCCGGAATTTCCCGTTCGGTGCCCACAACAGGGCGGAATCCGCCATCGCAGAATTCCACTTCCACGATTTCCAGGCCCGCTAGATTGCCAGCATTATCACCAATAAACCGTTGCGTATTCACTGAATAGAGCTTTTCTCCGCCCTCTTCATCAGCCGATGAGAGCTTAAAGAGCTTCGGATACGTGGGCCACGGCTGGCTAGCGGGCCGCTCCAGCGGCGGCTCAGGCATGATCTCCAAGGAGACAACTGATCGCGCCCCTTGCCGCAGCGCAGTTCCAATACAGTCGGCTCCGGTGTCTCCCCCACCGATCACCACCACATCTTTCCCTGTGGCCACAATCTGCTCGCTCACTTCTTCACCACGGGCCGCACGATTGGCTTCAGGCAGATATTCCATCGCTTGATAGATACCGCGCAACTCCCGCCCCGGCACCTGCAAATCTCGAGGTTCTTTAGCTCCTGTGGCCACCACTACTGCTTCAAACATCTCGCTGAGCTCGCGAGCGCTAATATCCACACCGATTTCAGTGCCTGGCTTAAACTGTGTGCCCTCTAGCACCATCTGTTTGAGGCGCCGATCGAGCACAGATTTTTCCATCTTGAATTCTGGAATCCCATAGCGTAGCAAACCGCCAATCGCATCGTCGCGTTCATACACCACCACTGTGTGCCCTGCGCGAGTGAGCTGCTGTGCCGCTGCGAGGCCGGCCGGCCCAGAGCCAATCACCGCCACAGTTTTAGAGGTGTGCCACTCTGGCTGTTGCGGCACCACGCGCAGATCGTCCCAGCCTTTATCAATAATAGATACTTCCACATTTTTAATCGTCACTGGATCGCGGCTGATCCCCACCACGCATGCCATTTCGCACGGTGCTGGGCACAGCCGGCCAGTAAACTCTGGAAAATTATTTGTGGCGTGTAGGCGCTCCAAAGCCGCCTGCCATTCACCGCGCCACACCAGATCATTCCACTCTGGAATCAGATTCCCCAGCGGGCACCCATTATGGCAAAACGGAATCCCGCAATCCATGCATCGGCTCGCCTGATCCGTGATAATAGGTAACAGCGTTTTCCCCACAGCATCGGGGTAAACTTCACGCCAATCATGCACTCGTTCGGCCGGAGGCCGCTTTGTTGCCACTTCACGCGGCACCTTGATAAATCCAGTTGGATCAGCCACGAGCCACCTCCATTATCCGTTCCGTAACTTCTACTTCACTCAAACCTGCTGCCTCAGCCTGGCGCTTGGCATCGAGAATCCGCGCATAATCACGTGGCATCACTTTGAGGAACCGCTGTGTAAATTCTGTGCCAGCTCCAAGCTGTAGCAGCTCCCGAGCGCGTTCCGATCCAGTTTCTTGCTCGTAGTCGCTCAGAATCTCCCGCAATTCCTCAGCATCGGCGTCATCTAACACCACCGCATCAACAAGCTGTGTATTGAGCTTGGTAGGATCCAAATCCAGTATGTAGGCATACCCGCCGCTCATACCTGCAGCGAGATTTCTGCCGGTGGGCCCGAGAATCACGGCGCACCCGCCAGTCATATATTCGAGGCCATGATCCCCTACGCCTTCCACCACGGCAGTAGCGCCAGAATTACGCACCGCAAAACGTTCACCTGCCTGGCCATGCACATAGATTTTGCCGCTGGTGGCACCATATCCCACCACATTGCCAGCGATAATTTGCTCTGCAGGCACAAAAGGAGCATCAGCAGCGGGATTAACGATCACCACTCCGCCAGAGAGCCCTTTAGCGCAGTAATCGTTAGTGTCGCCCACGAGCCTCAGGGTGATGCCGCGCGGCACAAACGCACCAAAACTCTGGCCTCCCGTGCCCACAAGTGTGAAATCAATCGTGCCATCTGCGAAGCCCGCACCCTGGGTGGCGAGAGTGACGGCGTTACCGAGCATTGCTCCCACCGAGCGATCTACGTTGCGCACGGTGAGCGTTTCCACCACTTTGCGGCCATTCACCAGCGCTGGCTGCGCTAAATCAATCAGCTCATTATCCAGGCTTTCTTCCAGGCCGTGATCTTGCTGCGTGGCATGATGCAGCTCGGTGTTAAACTCCGGCTGCGTTTGCGTGAGCAGTGGCTCCAAATCAATTCCCCGAGTTTTCCAATTGCCCACTGCCTCATCAATGGCTAATGAATCCACATGCCCCACAGCTTCAGCGATAGAGCGAAAACCTAACTGCGCTAGAATCTCACGCACTTCTTGCGCAATGAAGTGGAAGAAATTCACCACATATTCCGGTTTGCCCGCAAACTTCTGGCGCAGCTGCGGATTTTGAGTGGCCACCCCAACCGGGCACGTGTCTTTATGGCACACACGCATCATCACGCAACCCATCGTCACCAGCGCTGTGGTGGCAAAACCGAACTCTTCAGCACCAAGCAGCGCAGCGATCACCACATCACGGCCAGTTTTGAGCTGGCCATCACACTGCACCACAATGCGATCTCGCAGACCATTGAGCAACAACGTCTGCTGAGTCTCCGCTAAGCCAAGCTCCCAAGGCGCCCCAGCGTGTTTGATCGAATTCAACGGAGCTGCTCCGGTGCCGCCGTCATGCCCAGAAATCAGCACCACATCGGCTTTAGCTTTCGCCACTCCCGCAGCTACTGTGCCCACGCCCACTTCACTCACGAGCTTCACATGCACTCGTGCTTTCGGATTTGCGCACTTCAAATCATGAACTAGCTGCTTAAGATCTTCAATCGAATAAATATCGTGATGTGGCGGTGGAGATATCAGGCCAATGCCAGTGGTGGAATGGCGAGTTTTAGCAATCCACGGATACACTTTACGGCCCGGCAAATGCCCACCCTCGCCAGGTTTAGCTCCCTGTGCCATTTTAATCTGCAGATCGGTGGCATAGGTGAGGTATTCACTGGTCACCCCGAAGCGCCCAGACGCCACTTGTTTAATCGCGCTGCAGCGTTCTGGATCGTGCAAACGCTCGGGATCTTCGCCACCCTCACCCGTATTGGAGCGCGCATGAATCATATTCATGGCCTTAGCAAGCGTTTCATGAGCTTCCATCGAGATAGAACCATAGCTCATCGCTCCGGTGGAGAAGCGCTGCACAATGCTTTCTACCGGCTCCACTTCCGCAAGCGAAATAGGCTGGCGGCCAGTGAGTGCCGCACTCTTAAATTTCAACATAGAGCGCAGCGTCATAATCCGTGAAGAATTCGCGTTAATTAATGCAGAATACTTCTTAAATTGCTCATAGGAATTGGTGCGAGTGGCCTGCTGCAAGCGAAACACCGATGCCGGATCAAACAAGTGCTGTTCACCCTCGCGGCGCCACTGGTATTCACCACCGGTTTCCAACGTGCGGTGCGCCAACGGAATGCCATCATCGGGATAAGCCTGTAAATGCCGCGCGTGAATGCCAGCAGCGATCTCATCGAGCCCAACGCCGCCGATACGGCTCGCCGTACCCGTGAAATAACGCTCCACAAGCGCTTGCGAGAGGCCCACTGCTTCAAAAATCTGAGCGCCGCTGTAAGAAGCCACTGTAGACACTCCCATTTTGCTCATAATGGAGAGCACCCCTTTTTCCAGGGCCTGAATCACATTGCGGATAGCCATTTCGGGGGCTACGTGCACATAGCTTTCACGCCGCGCCAGATCCTCTGCGCTCTCAAAGAGCAGATAGGGGTTAATCGCAGAAGCTCCATACGCTAAGAGCAATGCCACATGATGCACTTCACGCACATCACCAGCTTCTACCACCAGGCCCACTTGCGTGCGAGTTTTTTCACGCACCAGATGATGATGAATAGCTGCAGTGAGCAGCAGCGATGGAATCGGAGCGAGATCAGCTTTGCCATGGCGATCTGAGAGCACAATCGTGCAAGCCCCACCACGCACTGCCGCGCTCACCTCTTGGCAGAGCTCATCGAGCTTATTCTCCAGAGCGCGCCGGCCTCCGTTTACTTTGTATAACCCACGAATCACGTGCGTGGAAAATCCGGGAATAGAGCCATCACGATCCATGCGCACAATCTTTGCGAGCTGTTCCGAATCCACAATTGGCCCGTTCATCACGATCTGCCGCGCAGATTCTGGAGCGGGGTCGAGAAGATTGCGCTCTCGCCCAATTGTGCAGGTGAGTGAGGTGACCATCTGCTCACGAATCGCATCGAGCGGAGGATTCGTCACCTGTGCAAAAAGCTGAGTGAAATTATCGAAAAGCAAATGCGGCCGTTCCGATAGCGCCGGCAGCGGCGTATCAGACCCCATCGAGCCGATTGGTTCTTTACCAGTATTAGCCATCGGCGCGATGAGCAGCCGCAACTCTTCTTGGGTGTATCCAAAAGATTGCTGACGGCGCGTAACAGATGAGTGCGAATGCACGATATGGGCGCGACCAGGGAGCTTATCGAGCTCGATTTTGTTGGCCGCCACCCACTGTGCATACGGAGCTGCGGCGGCGAGCTGACCTTTGACGTCGTCATCGCTCAGCACTTGGTGGCGCTCAAGATCGATGAGAAACATTCGCCCCGGTGTGAGCCGCCCCTTGGAGATCACATCTTTGGGCTCGATTGGAAGCACTCCGGCCTCCGACGCAAACACCACCAAGCCATCGGCCGTTTGCCAATATCTTCCGGGGCGTAGGCCGTTTCGATCCATCGTGGCACCGATCAAGCTACCATCGGTGAATGTGATCGCCGCTGGGCCGTCCCACGGCTCCATGATGAACGAGTGATACTCATAGAAAGCGCGGCGGGCCGGGTCCATGTGTTCGTTCGATTGCCACGCTTCAGGCACCATCATCATCACTGCGTGTGGCAGCGAACGGCCACCCAGATGCAGCAGTTCCAGCACTTCATCAAAACTGGCTGAATCTGAGCCTCCAGGGGTGCAGATTGGGAATATCTTATCGAGAGCACCGGGGAATTGGTGAGTGGTGAGCAATGCTTCTCGAGCCCGCATCCAGTTGCGATTGCCTTTGATTGTGTTGATCTCTCCGTTGTGTGCCATCATGCGGAAAGGGTGAGCAAGCTCCCAACTCGGAAACGTGTTGGTGGAAAATCTCGAATGCACTAATGCCAGCGCTGAGGCCATATTGGGATCGTGGAGCTCTGGAAATACCTCTTCGAGTTGGCTCGTGGTGAGCATACCTTTATACACTACTGTGCGCGCCGAGAGCGATGCGAAATAGATTCCCGCTTCATTTTGGGCTCGCTTACGAAGCACAAATGTGAATCGATCCAAATCAATTCCACTTTGGTATTCACGCCCAGCCACAAAGAGAAATTCCAAATGCGGCATTGATTCGAGGCTCACCGGAGAGAGTGACGCCGTGCACACCGGTACCTCGCGCCAGCCGAGCACATCGAGTTCACAATCCTCTGCCAGCTGCTCAATCTGGGCTTTAGCAGCGGTGCGAGCAGCGGAATCTTGCGGGAAAAAGCCCATACCAACGGCGTATTCTCCGCGCTGCGGAAGGCTAAAATGCACCGCAGTGCGCATAAATTTATCGGGGATTTGCAGCAAGATCCCAGCGCCGTCTCCCACCCGCGAATCCACGCCCGTGGCTCCGCGGTGATCGAGATTGCGCAGCACTTCCAGCGCTTGCTCCACTGTGGAATGGCGCTGCTTCCCATCGAGATGAGCCACAAATCCCACGCCGCAGGCATCATGCTCATAGCTCGGATCGTAGAGCCCAACGGCTTCATGCCGCGGAAACTCAAAAGTGGCCATGATTCCTCCTCGCCAGATACGCAATGAATAGCACCCGCGGCGCCGCTGTACCCGGCATTCCTCGTGCGCTCCATATCTCATTATTTCGATATCAAGATAAATCAATCGTAAAGAACGAGTATCTAGGACCTCTCTGCCCTATCCACATTGTGATATCTGTGTCGATTGCGCCACACGGCGAGTGCTGAGCACTCAGAAAGAATGGCCTACTTATGCGGGCCGCTGGTGTGGAGTGCGCTCCCACGTGAGCCGTGGATCTCGAATCACCACATCTCCGAGAGCAGCATCAATCGCGGCTAACACGTCGTCTCCCAGCTCAATATCCGCAGCCTCTACGTTTTCAGCAATCTGCTCTGGGCGCGAAGCCCCAATAATCGGAGCAGCCACATTAGGGTTGTGTAGCACCCACGCCAATGCAAGCTGCGCTTGAGTGATTCCCAGCTCCAACGCAATCGGCTTCAAGTGTGCCACCGCCTGCAAAATTGGCTCAGTGAGAAATGCCCCCATCATGCCACCCACTTTGCTGGCAGCGCGCGAATCCGCAGGAGCTGCCTCGCCGGGCAGGTATTTACCGGTGAGCACTCCTTGCGCAAGCGGGCTCCATACGATCTGCGAGATTCCCAACTCGTGCGATGTGGGAATCACCTCTGGCTCAATCACCCGCCATAGCATCGAATACTGCGGCTGATTTGAAATCACCTGAAAGCCTAGTTCTCTGCTGAAATCATAGGCATAATGCAGCTGTTCTGCCGTCCATTCAGACACCCCAATATAGAGGGCTTTGCCCGCGTGCACCACATCGGCAAACGCCTGCATCGTCTCTTCAATCGGCGTTTCCACATCAAACCGATGCGCCTGATACACATCTACATAATCTGTGTGCAATCGCTGGAGAGAATTGTCGATACTCTCCATAATGTGTTTGCGCGAGAGCCCCACATCATTGTGCCCACCAGGCCCCACTGGCCAATAGACTTTTGTGAGAATCTCCAAGCTTTCACGGCGTAACCCCTTGATAGCTTTACCCAGCACTTTTTCCGCTTTTCCATTCGCATACACGTCAGCCGTGTCAAAAGTGGTGATCCCCGCATCGAGAGCTGCATGCACACAGGCGATGGCAGCGTCTTTATTAATTTGCTCCCCGTGTGTGAGCCAATTCCCTAAAATTATATTCGAAATTTTTAAGCCAGAGTGGCCAAGATACACATAATCCACCATAAAAATCACCCTACCCGCCAACACTGAATTTTGCAGTGCTAACTTATGTGCAAACAGGAAGCGGAAACGCCTGTGCACAATCTGCCGCTAGCAGCTTCACAGCTGCTAGCTCTCAACCACCAGCTATCCGCACTGGTTGTTCCGCATTAGTTATCCATTGCTAGCTAGTTATCTACGCTGCCCTCACTTGCAGTTCCTCTGCCTTGCACCCTACTCGGCCTGCACGCCAAGCCATTCAGCCACTTTTTCTGTGAGCTTTTCATCAAATGCATCATCAGAATGATGCTCCCCAATCCATTGCTGCAAAGAGCCGCCAGCGCATTCATCGAGCTCTGCGCGGCACTGCTCCGTATCTACCACCGCGCGCCACAGCATTTTCTGCGCCTGCTCCGCATCATGGTAAAAGAATGGATAGCTTTCTGGCACGAGCGCCCGAGCCCACGGCAGGTCAGGGAATACTCCTACCACCCCTGCACCCAGCGCCTCCACATATTCGATGCCGTATGATTCCTCACGGCAAGTGGCTAGAAACGCTGTGGTGTGTGAGAGTGCATTCCAATACGATTCGCGCGTAGCGGTGAGCGGCCCCACCCACACCCAATCTTTCCGCGAGAATTTCATCGCTGCTTCACTCACTAGGTGGCTCTCGTGCAAGCGCATCTCCACTTTAATAGGGGTGCGTTTATGCACCCACTCGCACACATCGAGGAAAAGCTCTGGCTGCTTCACCGCAGAGAGATAGATAGCCGGATACAGCACCACCGGCACCTCCGGCTCGTGCCGTTCCTGCACGTGATTGAGCCTAAAACCCAGATTCACATAGCCGAGCCGCATCTTTTTATAGAGGCGAGAAACCGTCCACCGCTCAGCCAACTCCAGAATTTCCGAGGCGGTGCGCTCAGAATTAGCGAACGTAGGGAAGAGCGCCGCAGAAAGCGCGATAGATGCCAACGCCGCCTCTGCAGCAAATCTACTGGGCGAGCGCCATACAAAATTCATGATTTTCGGGTGTTCAGCCCCGGCAGCATACATTTTCTGCCACACTCGTGGAGAATCAATTACGTCCATGTTGAGCACTGCAGTTTCCTGCGGATCGAGGAACTCCAGAGGGGCCACATCAAACCCATCACATTTTCGCACCTGTGCCCCGATCAATGTGGCTCCGGGATAGAGCCGCAGGATACGGCGTAAGAGGGTATCTCCAGCGGAGTGCCCAGCAACACGCCCATCGGCGTTGATAACGGCTTTATCGCGCTTGATTGCTAGTTTCATTCTCTTCACTCCTCAATAATTGATCGCGGTGATATCACTTGATGCGGCACCGAAGTGCACACCCCGCCACCTCTCTAATGATTGGGTCTTATAAATCAAGCTTTGAGTGTGGCTTGAAGTGGGAATCTGGCATAGCTCAGTAGACATAACTCGGCCCTCAAAGCTTGGAAATTACTTCGGCCGAAACAGAATCAGATTCAGTTGCAGCAGCTGTTTCAGCGGCTGCAACATTTGCTTCGGTTGCGTGCTCGGGAGCGCTATCGATCTGGCTACTGATCCGCATACGGTAGAACGAACTCCACACAAAGAAGAACGACACGAGGAAAAACACACCAGCTAGCACATGCACGAGCACTCCCAGCCCTTGAGCAGTGAGCGAAACTCCGAGTTCCACCGCAAGCAATCCGAAAAGGGTGGTGAATTTGATAATTGGGTTCAGCGCCACTGAAGAGGTGTCTTTGAAAGGATCCCCCACCGTATCTCCCACAATCGAAGCATCGTGCAATTCGGTGCCTTTCATGTGCAGATCTACTTCCACTACTTTCTTTGCGTTATCCCAAGCGCCTCCGGCATTCGCCATAAAGATAGCCTGATAGAGGCCGAAAATAGCGATTGAGATCAGATACCCAATGAAGAAATACGGCTCTACAAACGCGAAGCTCAACGTGGCGAAGAAAACCGCTAGGAAGATAAGCAGCATTCCCTGTTGCGCATACTGCGTGCAGATATCCACCACTCGGCGGCTATCTTCTGGGTTCGCTTTCTCAGTGCTGGTGTCGAGATGGATATTCTCTTTAATAAACGCCACCGCGCGGTTTGCCCCTGTTGTTACTGCCTGGATAGAAGCTCCTGAAAACCAGAAGATCATCGCGCCGCCCGTGATGAGCCCCAGCAAGAATGGGGCATGCAGCAGCGAGAGGCTCTCCACAGCAGCTCGATCGGTGAGAGAACTAGTGAGCGAAATAATGATCGAGAAAATCATTGTGGTGGCTCCCACCACAGCTGTACCGATCAACACAGGCTTGGCTGTTGCTTTAAACGTATTACCAGCGCCGTCATTATCCTCAAGCATCAGCTTGGCCACGTCCCACTGTGGTTTGAGCGAATAGCTCTTAATGAGCTCTGTCTCCACATCAGGAATCTGCTCAATGCGGCTCAGTTCATATACGCTCTGAGCATTGTCTGTCACTGGCCCATAGGAATCCACAGCGATCGTCACCGGCCCCATGCCCAAGAACCCAAAAGCCACCAGACCGAAGGCAAACACCGCCGGCGCAATCATAAATTGCCCCAAGCCAAGCAAACTCATCACATAGGCCACTGCCATTAACCCCACAATGGCAACTCCCAGGAAATAGCCCGAGAAGTTCCCAGCCACAAGCCCACTGAGAATATTGAGCGAAGCCCCGCCCTCGCGTGAACTTTTCACCGTTTCGCGCACGAAACGTGAATTAGTTGAGGTGAATACTTTCACCAGCTCCGGAATCAGCGCCCCCGCAAGAGTGCCGCACGTGATGATCGTGGCGAGTTTCCACCACATTCCTTGCCCGAGCTGCCCGAGCATAAATGCTGAGACGGCGTAGATCAACACGATACAGATAATTGAGGTGAGCCATACCAGCGTGGTGAGCGGTGTTTCAAAGTTCATTCTGCGAGCTGCGCCAAAGCGAGCTTTCACCCACGCTCCATTCAATGCATAGGCGCCGGCTGCGCCCACAATCATCGCAGCACGAATCACGAAAATCCACACCAGCAGCAATGCCTGAAGTGCCGGATCAGAGACGGCAAGCATCACGAAGGTGACTAGAGCAACTCCAGTGACGCCGTACGTTTCAAATCCATCGGCACTCGGGCCCACAGAATCTCCGGCGTTGTCTCCCGTGCAATCGGCAATCACACCTGGGTTGCGTGGATCATCTTCACCAATTTTGAACACAATCTTCATAAGATCAGCGCCGATATCAGCGATCTTCGTGAAGATCCCACCGGCGATCCGCAGCGCCGAAGCTCCGAGCGATTCTCCGATAGCAAACCCAATAAAGCACGCTCCCGCCACATCAGCAGGAAGCCAAACCAAAATCACTAGCATCATGAAGAGCTCAAGTGAAATGAGCACTGTGCCAATACTCATGCCGGCCTGTAGCGGAATTCTATGCACGTGATATGGGAGCCCCCGCAACGATGCGAAAGCTGTGCGAGCATTTGCAAAGGTATTCACCCTGATTCCAAACCACGCCACTGCATAGGACCCTCCCATACCGAGCAGCGAGAAGAGCACCACAATGCTCACTTTGGCCCATGAGAACCCCACCAGCACCTTGTAATACACGAGAATCACCGCAGTGATAAACGCCCATAGGATCAGCAAAAACTTTCCCTGCCGCGTGAGATAC
This sequence comes from Arcanobacterium sp., assembly GCA_022768785.1. Lineage (GTDB taxonomy): Bacteria > Actinomycetota > Actinomycetes > Actinomycetales > Actinomycetaceae > Arcanobacterium_A. The sequence continues at coordinate 67,679 of JALELI010000101.1, forward strand.
GCCTTGCAGGTGGAATAGATCAGCTCTGCAACATCGCGCATCGAACTGTGCACAGGCAGTTTCCGCAGCTTGAGAAAAGTGAACAAGCCAAAAAGCAAGCCCACCACGCAGATCGCCATGCCGGCCACCAGCAGCACCACACCGCTCATGCCATGCACGTGTGCCAAACTCAAATCTGGGAGCACTAAATTCGCTTCGCCTCCACCAGCTTTGCCGCCACCAGTTTCTGGGCTAACCGTTGGAATTCTTCCCAGCAGACCGCCCCCCATAGGCCACACCGCCGTAACCCCGCTCATTCGCTCTCCACTCCACATTGTGCCGCAGACCGCTCACGCACTCGGCCCAGACTTTGGTTCACATACCGCATACGCAGTATGTGCGTGGCGCACGGCGCTCCATTGCGCAGCACGCCACGCCTCTTATCGTATGATTGACATCACAAGCCAACCTCGGCCATTAGACCCAAGTTTTTGCTGTGTAAAATGTATATATTTTGCTGTTTTACGCAGGCTTCTTACGTAGCGTATTTGTGCAGCGTTATCACACAACTTGCTGCGTTTCACAAGGAGGAAAATATGCTCGCACACTATAGCGCTGGATCTCCACACGCCCCACTCGTGGTGTTGGTGCATGGAGTTACCGATGCTGCCACCAGCTGGGCAGAGCTCATCACACATCTCGCTCCCACTCGCCACGTGGTAGCCATCGATATGCTCGGCCACGGCCTATCCCCCAGATATACCGCAGCCACTTTACAATCTCCAGGCGACGCCGGCGCAGCAGCTTTCGAGGAAACGCTCGATTATCTTGTGGCTGCTCACGGCACGGCGGTGCTCATCGGGCATTCGATGGGCGGCTCTATCGTGGCAAGCGTTGCCAGCAAACGCCCAGAACTGGTGGCCGGCCTAATCCTGGAAGATCCTGCGTGGCTCAGCAGCGAGCAAACCACCGCATACCATACGCACACCCAGGAATATCTCTCTTATGCGCAGCGAGTATGGCGTGCAGATCCCGAGCAGACCATAGCCCAGAACGTGACGGAGCGCGGGCTGCGAGCACCCGGGATCGAGCGCCCTGGGGCCGATGGCACCCGCGGCTGGAGCGTGCCTGACCACACCGGCTGGGCTTTCGGAAAAGGCCTGACAGATTTAGCGCTCATCGAAAATGGCAGCGTGGCCGTTTCGCAGCCATGGCAAGAAATTGCTCGTTCTCTGGCTATTCCCACCGTGGTTATCACTTCCGACGGCCCGGATATTGTGATTGGGAAGCGCGGGGCGAAAGAGATTGCAGAGCTTGGCAACCAGCTCATCACGATAGAGTGGATTCCCGGAGTGGGGCACAATGTGCGCCGCAGCGCACCGCAAAAATACGAGAAAATCGTAGATCGTTGCTTGGCACAGTGGCAGCCATGAGCACCGCAAAACGCAAACGCATAGCTATGTTGCTATGGCGTATCAAGCGCTTACTAACCAGCTTTTAGCCTTATTATTAACTTAGTAGGAACGAGATTATTAGCCCCGATAGCTTAACCCAGTAGGAGCAGGCCCTCTTAACCCAGTGGGAGCAGGCCCCGCTAATCATCAGGTTAATCAGCCGGGCGCTATTAAATTGCCAAGATTTATATAGACGCTTCCATAAAAATTGTGAGACGCCTCCACGAAGAAAGAATTAAGGAGAAGGTATGGCATTCAAATCCCATGAGATTCCGAGTTTGCCACTGCTCGGTGGCGGTCGTATTCCGCAGCTCGGGTTTGGCACATATCCGTTGCGCGGAAAGGCAGCACAAGCTGCTGTAGAGCAAGCTCTGGAGCTTGGATATCGCCATATCGACACCGCCCAGATGTATCACAACGAAGAAGCAGTGGGAGCAGCTATAGCAGCGAGTGGGATTGCGCGCAACGAAATTTTTCTCACCACTAAATTGGATAATGGCTATCACGCCCCCGATGCAGCACGCCGCTCGCTCGATGAATCACTCACAAAATTGCGCACAGATCACGTGGATCTCTTTCTGATCCATTGGCCAATGCCCAAAGCATACGGCGGTACTTATCCAGAAACTTGGCGTGTGATGCAAGAATTCAGAGCCGATGGGAGAGCACTCGATGTGGGAGTTTCCAACTTCGAGATAGCCCACCTGGAGCGGCTGCTCTCCGAGGTGGGAGTGATGCCCGCCGTCAATCAGATAGAAGCGCACCCACTTTTCCGTAACGACGCCGTCCGCGAGTGGACGAAAGCTCACGGTGGCTTGATTGAGGCATGGAAGCCGATTATTCGCGGAAAGATTCTAGCCGATCCAGAATTGGCAGCAGCCGCGCAGCGGCTCGGGCGCACTCCAGCTCAGCTCATTTTGCGTTGGCACATCGAACGCGGAGATGTGGTGTTTCCCAAGAGCGCCCACCCAGATCGAATGCGCGAAAACCTAAATATCTTTGATTTCCAGCTCGATGCTGCCGCCACTGCCACGCTCAATGCGATGAATCTCGGGGAAGCGGGCCGCACTGGCGCGCACCCCAACGAAATGAATGAGTGAGCTGGGCAAATGAGCTGCGAATAAGGTGCACTCTTCTCTTTTCCCACAGGGGCTTGGGCATGTGCTCCTCCACTATTCCGTGTATCGCTTAACATCTCTTTTCCCGCAGGGGCTGGGCGCTCAATGAGATGAGCTCTCACAAACCAAAGAGATTTCTAAAAACCTCTCTCAGAAAGCACGGCCACGCCTGTGGGATCAGGTGAAACCACTTTAAGGCTGTGAGCAGTTTAGGCTAAATCATTTGTGAGTATGTTTTAGCTGCTTGCTCAAACATGACGATCGCCTATCAGATCTCCTGCAGAATAAAAACTGCCCTACAGATGAATACCACAATAAAAGCCTTCAATAAGCTGGCCGTACTTATTAATGCTATTGAAAATCACAGTACACTCCAGCACATGCAGGAGACGATGGCGGAAACTCTTGCCTAGCTATCCCGCACGCCCAGCATATTTCAGTCGGCGCTGGCCAAAGCAGCTGCGCTAACGAGCAACGGCGCTCTGAGCCAGATGAGCCAGCTAACATCTTCTAAAACGAACGGGCTTCAAGCGAATAGCCATACTGATTCCCAGCAAACAAGTTATAACGATGAATGAGGAACTCTACTAAGCGCCAAGAGACTTGAGCTTGCAGTGAAAGAAGCGGCAAAGAAAACCATGCCGAAATTACACCTTTGAAAAATGTGCACCATCAATCACTTTCATATCTCTAATTCGTGGCGGTCAATTCACGCGCAAACATACAGGAAGATCACCGCTGAGGCTCATCTTCCAAAAAATACTTATAACATTGCTACAGTAGAACAACTCCTAAAAAGCTACGTTGACGACGTACCCGTTAGTGAGATCGGTGGTTTGCTTTGGTCTCCTCAAGATTTAGCTTGGAACCGATACAGACAATTACGGGCACTGCCTCGATAGACCTATGCAGGAGCATTGCAGCCAGCCAGTTAATGAGCGCTGTAAGGTTGCCTCATTAATTGCTCTGTTTTTACTTACGATTAGCACCCAGCTCTAGCGTTACAGTTTGTTGAGGAAACAGATCCTACAGATAACCGGTCAAAAGGCCACAACAAGATCTTGCCCGCGATTTTTCTTAATTAGTAGATTTTATATTCCTCGATAATGCGTTTTTTCACTGCATTTTTGTCGATCTTTCCCCCGGCCGTTAGCGGCAACTGTGGAACAATGCAGAAATAAACTGGCACTTGGTATCTCGCTAGGCGCTGATTCAGGCTCATCTTTATCGCGTCGAATGAGATGTTGCTGCCGGGCTTCGCCACAATTGCAGCAGCCCCCACTTCTCCGTACATCACATCAGGCACCCCAACAACGGCTGCGTCTGCCACAGAATCTAGGCCACGAAGTTCTTCCTCAACGTCGATACACCAGATTTTCTCGCCACCACGGTTAATCATGTCTTTCTTGCGGTCGAGAATATATACGAACGATTCATTGTTGATCGTGCCAACATCACCGGTAGCAAGCCAGCCATCTGCTCCTGGAGATTTTTCCGGAAGTTTGTCGTACCCAGGGGTGATGTTTGCCCCGCGCAGGTATATTTCTCCTACAGCCCCTACCTCAACCTCAGCGCCATCGTCATCACAAATTTTCACGTCCATTCCTGGAATGGGTTTACCGGAGCTTCCTATAAATGGCGAGGTGGCGGCGTCAGACGGGAAAACGAATCCCGGCGAGCACGATTCGGTGAGGCCATAAATCGTTCGGAATTCCATGCCGGGCATCCAGTCGTGCAGTGCGCGTATCCGAGAAACCGGCATATGCGCGGCACCGCAAGCGATTTTCTGCACGCTCGGCAACTCGGGGAAGCGTTCGCGTTCTTCGAGCATTAAAGTAAACACCGTAGGAGAGGCGTGAATGAAGCTGATGTTCGAGATAAAAACTTCTCTCACGAACGAACGGCCCACCATGCGCTTTTGCACGTGGATTGTGCCTCCCAAATAGAGGAAGAGCCCAATAATCGCGATCATTCCCGTCACGTGGTAGATGGGGACAGCGATGATCGTTGAGTCGCTGCTCGAAAGCCCGAGAACGCGCGCATAGGAACGGACGGCGTGCACTGCATTCAAATTTGAGAGCAGCACTCCCTTGCTCTGTGACGTTGTGCCAGACGTGAAAAGCAAGATCGCATGATGCGCTAGTGAGGCCACGATGGGAGGCTCCTCGCCGTGCTGCTCGTCAATAGGGAGCCCGTATGCACACGAATTGGAGTTGCTCACGATCACGCGACATCCACCAAACCACTGGGATTGCTCGGGGTGGCAGATCACGAGATCCAGATCGGCTCGCGCCACAAGCGCAAGTATCTCGGCTTTTCGGAATTTTCCTGGAAGGGGCACAGCAACCGCACCCAATCTGTTGAGCGCATAGAAAGACGTGATGAAATCGATCCCGTTGTCGAGCAAGAGGCCTACACGGCTGTTTTCCGTGATGCCGTGCTCGTGATAGAGCAGCCGCGCAAAATTATCAACCAGAGCTAACACTTCTGCAAATGTGTATGAGTGAGAATCTTCGGTGACGATGGCCGGTTTAGACGCAAATTTCTGGGCGCTGTTCACGAGAGTTTCATATAGTGATGACGGCGTGGGCATGTAGGTTCGCACCTCACGCCCTGCAACAGTGATGTGCTCCATATCAGACGTCAGCTCTGTGGGCCAGCAATCTTCACCTCGTAGCATTGGCAGTTCCTCCTAAGCTCATACCCGTATTAAGTAGCTGAAAAGCCGTTGTGGCCGCAGCTCGCAAGCTCGGCTGTGCTTTCTTCAATATTTGTTCGAGGGGAGCTACTTCGCGCACGGTTGAGACGATTGCGGAGAATCCCTGCGGGTAAAGTTCTTCGCTTCCTTCTCCCACAATTCCGGCAAAGGCCACCACTGGTACTCCGTATTTCTTTGCCAGTTGAGCCACTCCCCACGGCGTTTTTCCATGCGCCGTCTGGTGATCGATTTTCCCTTCACCCGTCACCACAAGATCAGCATCTGCCACGAGCGATTCGAGGCCAACGGAGGTGATGACGACGTCAACTCCCGGCTGTGCTTTCGCTCCAAGGAGAGCGATAAATGAGACGCCGAGCCCGCCAGCTGCCCCGGCACCTGGCATCTCAGAAAATTTTTCGCCATATGTTTCATCTAATATGTGGCCGTAGTGTGATAAGGCGGAATCAAAAACCGGAAGCTCTTCCGGCGTCACTCCTTTTTGTGGGCCAAATGTGAACGTGGCCCCCTGTGCCCCAGCAAGCGGATTATTCACATCGCACGCTAAAATCACTTCCACGTGGCGCCACGCTGCGCGGATAGCGTCACCTTCTAGGTGATGGGCTTTTTCTAAAGCTAGCGGCTCAACTGGAATCTCTGCCCCCTGCTCGTTGAATAGGCGTACCCCCAGCTCATAGGCCATACCCCAACCGCCGTCATTCGTGGCAGAACCGCCCAAACCGATAATCACTTTCTGCGGGTGGAGAGCGAGGATTTCTCGCAGTACGATACCCACACCACGAGTGCTGGAGGCTCGCGGGTTTCTCTCTTCCGGGGAAATATGCTCGATTCCAATTGCCTCAGCAACTTCGAAGATTGCAATCCGCGTATCAGCAACCCACCCGATACGGGCGGCTCTCGGCCGCCCGAGGGCATCGAGCGTTTCAATGCTGAGGAATTCTCCGCCGAGCGCGTCTACTAGCGACTGCGTAGTGCCCTCGCCGCCGTCTGCCATCGGCACTTCAGTGCACTCTGCATGCGGCCACACTGCCCGCGCTGCCTCAGCAACTGTTGCAGCAGCCGTCTTTGCAGACATCGTCTCTTTGAATGAATCCGGCGCAATAACGATCTTCATGGTCTCTTCCTCTGAGACGCCGGGAATTGAGGAAATCAGCGATTCGCCATTCCCACAATTCCCAGCGCCTACTGATTATGAATGATGCCCAGTGGATTATGCCACTGGCTCGGCGTCACTTACCTGAGATTGGTTGCGATATTTCAGGAATAGTACGAATACAGATCCAACAATCACAGCCCCGATAATGAACCACAGACCAGCGAGCTTGTTCCCAGTTGATTCCTCCAATGCTCCCATAACAGTGGGTCCAAGGAAACCTCCGATGAGGCCACACATGTTCATGAAAGCAACTGCCGCAGCGGCGGTTGCCCCGGAGAATCGCTGTTGTGGGAACGTGAACAAAATCGACTGAATCACAAACAACTGCGATGCAGCGATGAAGAACCCAACCACAGCAATCCAAAGATTGCTCGATGCCACCGCAGCGATTGTAAGACCACCGGCAACAATCAAGAAGCCGATCGATGCCATCATCTTGGAGCGGCGAAGCCCCACTGCATACTTAGGCAAGAACCATGAGCCCAGAGCAGCTGCAACCCATGGAATTGCCGTAATCAGGCCAACCGTTACTGTGCTCATCTGTGCATCGTAGGAATGGATCATCGTGGGGAGGAAGTACGACAACGAATAGACGGCAATCTGATGAGTGAAATAGGCTAAAACCACAATCCACAAGATCGCATCTTTGAGAACTGGCCCGAGCGAACGTAGATCATTGTGGCTTGATTTCTCTCCCACATCTTCGCTCTTAATGACGTCCGAGATGAGCTGCTTGTCTTCTTCGGTGAGCCACTTAGCTTCCTGAGGAGAGTTTGGAAGCATCTTCCACACTAGGAATGCTAGAAGCACAGCAGGGAGCCCCTCTAGGATAAACATCCATTGCCATCCGTGTAGCCCTGCAAGACCATGGAGCTGGAGAAGAATACCAGCCAAGGGGGCACCGAGAATATTTGCAATCGAAACCCCTAAAAGGAAGATACCGATAGCACGCGACCTATATTTCTGTGGAAACCAATAGGAAATATAGAGAATAATCCCTGGATACAAACCAGCCTCAGCAGCACCTAAAAGGATCCTGATCACGTAGAAAGAGGTGTCGTTCCACACGATTGCCATCAGCATCGAGATGACGCCCCATGTGATCATGATACGCGTGATCCAGAATCTTGCTCCCACTTTATGCATGATCAAGTTAGAGGGAACTTCTAGAATTGCGTAACACAAGAAGAATAGCCCTGCTCCAAGGCCATAGGCCGCTGCAGAAAGCCCGATATCTGCGGCAAGAGATTCTTTTGCCATACCAATATTAGTTCTATCAATAAAACTAATGATGTACACCGTTACAAGCAGCGGCATTAACTTTTTAAAGTTCTTTTTCGTTAAAAGATCTAGCTTCGATACTTGAGAAGAATCTAGTGTTTGAGATGTCATCGTGTGCACCTTTCTCCTCACCCTGCATACGCTCTAAACACAGCGGCCACGCCTTGACCGCCACCAATACACATAGAAACCAACCCGAATTCTTTGCCGGTGCGCCGCAATCCATACAGCGTGCGCAGAGAAAGAATCGCGCCAGTAGCTCCAACCGGGTGACCGAGCGCAATTGCACCGCCGAGTGGATTAGTTTTCTCCATATCGAGATGCTGGTCTCGGATAACTGCGAGCGCCTGCGCAGCGAAAGCTTCGTTGAGCTCGATCCAGTCCACATCGTCGAGAGAGATCTGCGCTTTTTCGAGAGCACGCGGAATGGCAAGTGCTGGAGCGAAACCCATAATTTCGGGAGCGACACCAGCTTTTGCGAAACTCACGAGCTCACCAATGGGGTTCAAGCCTTCGGCTTTTGCAACCGACTCCGTGGTGAGTACCAGCATTGCCGCAGCATCGTTAATCCCTGAAGAGTTCCCTGCCGTCACCGAGCCACCCTCACGGAAAGCCGGACGAAGTTTGGCAAGTTTCTCAACGGTTGTGCCTGGGCGCGGATGCTCATCCGCATCGAAAACGCGCTCCGTTTTCTTTTCTTTAACTGTGACGCCGAAAATTTCTGGGGCGAAGAGCCCTTCCTCTTGCGCCTTCACCGCACGCTGTTGAGACTGTGCGGCAAACTCATCTTGATCCTCACGGGAAATTCCAAATTTGTCTGCCACATTTTCGGCCGTCATGCCCATCGGGTAGTTGCCGAAAGGATCTGTGACGAGCGAAAGTGTGCCGTCCACAAAGGTATGGTGCCCCATCTTCCAGCCGTTGCGTGCCTCAAAATCCATGAATGGCTGCCGAGACATATTTTCGGAGCCGCCCGCAACAACGAATTTCGAATCGCCCGAATGCAGCTCGAAAGCGGCTGATTGGATCGCTTGTAGGCCTGAACCGCACAACCTATTAACGGTGTATGCGTTGGAATCTTCACGAACACCTGCAGCTAGAGCAATCCGGCGAGCCAGAAATGCATCTCCTCCAACTTGGCCAACGCAGCCAACCACAACTTCGTCTACAGCATCGGATGCGATACCCGCACGGGAGAGTGCTTCTTTCATCGCGAGCGATCCCATAATGTGATTGGGCGTGCCAGATAGCGAACCTGCATAACTACCTACGGCAGTGCGAGCCCCCTCAATAACAACAATTTTTTCCATTGTTTTCTCCTCGGTCACTTCTTTGTGATTACGTGTGATACTGCTTCCCGCGCAGCATCGTTGTCGTCAACTTCAAGAACTTTCCAGCCGTCTTCAGTTAGCTGAACTAGATAGTGCTCGGTGGCTAGATAGACTTCCTGCCCCTTGTTCAGTGCCGCCTGCCCATAGAAAGAAAGTTGATCCACTTCCTCCACCCACTTGGGGTGCTTGGAATCGGCCACCATGAGGAAACAGATCCGCTTCGCACCGTCTACGATGTCCATGAATCCACCGCACCCGATAGCTTTCCCTCCAAATGCGGAGACGTTCACATTGCCGTGCCCGTCTACCTGGCCGACTCCCATAAACGTGATGTCCACACCACCGCCGTTGTAGAAATCAAACTGTTGCGGGTGCTCAATAATCGCTGCAGGATGCAGAGCACACCCGAAATCCACCACTCCCAGTGGCACGCCTCCATAAGTGCCTGATTCCACAGTGAGTGATACATTCGCGATTTGCCCACTCAGGGCTAGCGCTCTGCCGATCGAATCTCCCGGCAAACCTGTGCCGAGATTAATCACATCGCCATCTCGCACAAGGCGTGCCCCACGCTCACCAATAGCTACCCGCTTTGGCTCTAGCTCATGAGCTAACAGAGCTTCCGATAGCTCTTCCGGAGAGGCATATCCCGTAAGTAGATCCCAGTTCACTTCGATTGAAGCGTTCGTCTGCCGGTGATACTTTGCTGGATCCGTCGTCACCATCACGTAGTCAACGAGCACTCCCGGAACTTCAACCTGGCGCGCTGGAATATCGCCGCATTCCACAATTTCTTTCACCTGAGCGATAACGATGCCCCCGCTGTTATGTGTGGCTTGGGCAATGGCCAAGTTATCGAGTTTTGTGACGTCGTCTTCTTGCGACATATTGCCAGCGCGGTCAATACGAGTACCTCGAATAATGGCCACATCTAGCGGGAAAGATTTGTAATACAAATACTCTTCGCCGTCAATGTTCATAACCGACACGTATTCATCGGGAGCTGTGGCTTTCCGTGCCGAGGCGTTGATCCGGCCCCCATCGAGGCGCGGATCCACAAAAGTTCCTAATCCCACGGTTGAGATTTGCCCTGGCCGATGCGCCGCAATAGTCCGATAGAGCGTGGAGATTTGCCCTTGTGGTAAACAGATGGCTTCCACCTCATCTGCCCCAAGGAGATTTGCCATCGGCGGGTTGAGCCCCCAGTGCGGGCCAACCACACGTTTCAGCAAACCCGCATGAGCCAGCCGAGCTAACCCATCAACTCGGTTGGATTGCCCCGCAGCATGAACAAATGTGAGGTTATTGGGAACCCCTTTTTCCAAGAAAGATTTCTCTATCTCGTAATAAATTTCATCGGCTACCCCCATCATGGTGAAGCCGTTGCCAACCACCGTGGACCCATTCGGAATGAGCGAAGCCACTTCGTTTGGCAGAACTTGCTGAAAGCTCATAGCTTGTATCCTCCGCCAATGTTGATCACTTCTCCGGTGAGGTATGAAGCATCATCCGACACCAAGAAAGCCACGAGGTTTGCCACGTCTTCCGGCTCTCCAGCACGCCGAAGCGGAACCTTTGCAACCTGCTCTTCATAGAGGTTCTCAAATCCGGCACGAGACGGAATATCGCGCAGCGCGCTCGTCATCGCCGTTTCAATAAAGCCCGGGCAAATTGCATTGGCTGTGATGCCTTTGAATGCCAGCTCTTTGGAGATAGAGCGGGTGAGGGAAACTACTCCACCTTTGGCGGCAGCATAGTTGGTCTGCCCGATGTTTCCCATCCACGATGCGGAGGCAACGTTGCAAATCCTGCCATACCCATTAGCTCTCATATGCGTGCCCACTTTGCGGCACAGATAAAACACTCCAGAAAGATCCACTGCGATAACGGAATCCCACATTTCATCAGTCATCTTGTGGAGCATGCCGTCACGGTTAATCCCCGCGTTATTGACGAGAATATCGATTTTCCCTGTGGTTTCGAGAGCTTCATCAATCACTGCATCCACAGCTTCTCGATCTGCCACATTCACTTCAAAAGCCAGTGCATCGTTTCCACATAAATCAGCGGTTTCCTGAGCTAATTCGCGGTTAATATCGAGAGCAACAACGCGGGCACCGCGCTGCGCCAATTTGAGCGCAATCCCACGCCCAATTCCTTGAGAAGCACCCGTCACCACCGCAACGCGGCCTTCTAATGGACAACACGACATTGTGTAACCTCTTTCGTATAATTGGGGCATTAGCAGGAATTGCCAATGCGCATTTCGTATCGACAAATAACTTCGTGCGGTGCTACACGCACGTTTCTCACCAAATCTCCTAAATAGGAAACAGCAGCCCCCGCCATCTGCGTGATTGGCTGAACGATAGTGGTAAGTTCTAATTCTTTTTCAAAGGGATCCATGACGCCGTCAAAACCAGTGAGCGCCACATCGCGGGGTATAGAGATTCCTGATAGCGAGAAATCCGAATAGACCCCGTATGCGATCGCATCAGTGCCGCAAATAATCACTTCGGGAAGCCCTCTGCTGAGCCCGCGGAAGTATCGAGCGGCTTGCAGCCCACCTTCAACTCCTAGCGGAATGCGAATGATCCATTCTTGCGGCACAGAGATCCCGTTTTCCAAGAGCCCCAAGAGATATCCCGATAGTCTCTCATTTGACGCCGATGAACGCCTCGGGCCAAGTGCCAATGCAACGTTTGTGTAGCCTTTATCGGCCACATACACCGCCAGCTCATATGCGGCCGTTGAATTATCTATTCCCACGAAAGGCGCCTGAACTGTAGGCATCTTGCGCGACACCTGAACATATGGGATCCCATATTTGCGCAACTCTCGCGCTATTGAGGCATCGCCATCTTGCGTGGCAGTTAAGATAATTCCATCCACGTGGTGATCGGCCATCGCTTTCACGGTAGACAACAATTGGTGGGGATCGTCTTCTGTGTGCGACAGATACGAATCAAAACCTGCGTTGCGTGCCTCTTGAGATACGGCAACCCCGAGTTTCTGGTAAAACGGGTTTCTCAAATCAGCGAGAATTAACCCCAACAGAGGCTTGGTGCGCGCCCCCATCTCGGCTCGTGCCGGAATCTCTAGCCCAAACTTTTTGGCTGCATCGAGTACTCTCTTTCGAGTGTGATCCGAAACTCCAGATTTGCCGTTGAGAGCATAGGAGACCGCCGCCGTAGATATCCCAAGGTACTCCGCTAAACCTGCTGCAGATACACCACATGCATGATCCGAAATATCTTCTCGAGCCACTCGAACTACACCCCCTTGTGAAGCCAATTGCTATTCCGCGCCGAACAGCCAATTTGCGATCTTGTGATCACTATCTCAATGTGATGTGGGTTAAGCAACGTTAAGTTGAGGACGCAAAATGTGCTCAGTATGATCCGGATCTTTCCAGTGGTTTGGAGTAATTGAGCAGCTTTTCAGCAGCTAAAACTGAATTTTGGGAAAACTAACGGAGCGCGCATAAACAGACTATGGAGAGAAAGCTAAACATTTGCGCTGTGCTACTCATGCTGCTAACGTGGCCCTCTTAATCTTTTAGCAAGCTGTGCGGTGTTCCCAGCAGGTGGTGGTATGGAAAGTGGATTCATCTAAATACTGCTCTGGACGCCCAGATTTACGGCGTTATCGGCAGATTGAGCCCGGCGTTTTGTTTGAGCTGCGCATGGGTTGGCGCAGAGTACTGTTGAGTGATTACGACTGGTGGCACTGCGTGCTCAACAATTCCTTGGCAAAGTGATCTAGCAAATGGCAAGGCGAGGACTGAGACGGCGTATGGGAAGCAGGCACTCCTGATAGCCCTAAGCGGCGGCAATTAGAAAGATATAAGGTGAAAAGCTGGGATCGCTGCCTGCGCGTGGATCCTAATCGCACCATGCAGACAGTCTTTTGGGAAATCAAGCCCGAAGACGTGGCACATCACTAGTTCTTCAAAGGATACCCACAGAGAAACACACAGTAACTGCTGGCTCCTGCTTGCTCACCAAGCGGTTTTATCTGGGCGCCACAGCTACCAAACGTTGAAGAAATCCCGCTTCAGAAATGGCGTTGATCGGGCTTCCAGCATCACGAAGGCGTTAAGCTTTTATAAGTTTTTTGGGAATCGCTAACCCCGAATGCCCATCTACGCAGATCGAGGAACGCCAACAACAAGAAGTGTTGTTTTCCTGGTGAGAGATACATCGGCCGTTCCGCCGGTTACTGTTACAAGAGCTTGAATATCAGCACGTTTGCCATGCTACAAAGTAGCATTGACAACAACTCGTTCACCACGCAATTTATCAGTTCCACCATATCGCGCAGTTAATTCCTCTGCAGAAGCTGGATTTTGAATAGCAACGCTCTGCTGTCGGGTGCCGGTAGATGGGGCTAGATCAAGTAAAATATCGTAGCCGTAGCTCTTTTGTGCACCGTAAAAATCTTGCCGCAGGCCTCGCATTGCTAGCGCGTTATGATGCAAAACGCTCTGCACGCCGCACACCACATCATGAGCTGGCTGTGAGTTGCTCGGGCTCTGCCCATTCACACCACAGCATTTCACATATTTCAGTTGCGGTTTTTACCGGCTTTCACCCCATACGGCCGCGCTTGTGGAATAAACCGCAAGCACGCGAGATAAAGCACAAAGAAAATAAGTGGGAACCACGAATAATAGAAAGAGGACACCACCAACGCAGCCGGATCATTGCGCGCAAAGATCCACATAAAGAGGTCTGGAGCAGAATTTATCGCTGCTATTGGATTCTGAGCAAACTGCGTCTCCGCAATCGCCTGTGCCTGCGGGGTAGCACGAGCTCCAACGATTGCCGTCACTGTAGCCATTGGCGTAGGCACCAGTAGCCGCGTCACTAGTGTATACATGAACGCCATCACGGCCGGTGGCCCAATAAATCGCACAACCGGATTTTGAAGCCGCGCTGTGAGCACAGCAATAGCCGCCACACAGGCCAACGGATAGCCAAGCGCCGCGCCGAAAGCCGGCATTTCATACAGCAGCGAAGGGGTAACCGCCGTCACTAAGCTATCTGAGGTGGTTTTCGGCTCCACCACCACCAACAACGTGCCTAGTATTGTGCCGCCAATGCCCGCAGCCCCCACCACCGCTAACGCCACTTTAAGAGCTTCTAACCACTGCAGCTCTACGCGCAGCACGCCAAAAACTCGCAAACAGGAAACCACCAGCAAATAGGCTAGCGTAACAGCCGTAGTGAGCCCAGCCACAAACAATAAGTTGTAACCGGTGAGTAGTGTGACAACGGCTCCAACGGCGTCTTTTCCGCCCTGCAGCGACATCACCATAAGCATAGCTAGTGCAGCCAGAGCCACTACCGCTAACCACAGGTATGCTAGCACTGCCCGCCGCGAAATAATGCGCTTCACGCTTCCTTTGCTCGGCAATGCGAGCTCATTCCACACGAGCCCTCGCCACCAGCGGGCAATACGTGAGAGTATTGGCACGGCTACCCTCCAGCTCTCTTCAAAGTGTCATAACAAACCACATTTATTTTATCAGGGAAGAGTGTTCCTCTTTTATCAACTTTTAGTAGCTGCGAGTGCCCCCTTGAAATCCCTATATCTATCCCTGTCGATACTCTCAACCCGCCGCACAACGCCTCTGAATCCGAGAAACCAACTCCGATGCCGTGGAGCAGGAGAGGTGTACGAAAAATGCTCATAGGCTTGCCACTCACCCATAAGTTTCCATGTAAGCTCAGCAGGGTTCGGATCAGCAAGTGCGCCGCCATATCAGTGCAAGAAGAAGCAAAGTAATACGAACGAGTAATACGAACGCTCTGCCCATCTCATATTAAATGAGTGCGCTTCAGAAAAGCCTCATCACTCCACGCCATAATGTCTTGGTCTTGTTCGGGAATCCGATTGAGGTGCCGCTCCGCATATCTTT
>JALELI010000119.1 GCA_022768785.1 Arcanobacterium sp.
AATACCGTTGTTCCCTCAATTGGCTTTCCAGCACTATCTCGAACTACTTTGCCAGTGGCCTTATCCATCAACGTTCCCGCGAGTGCATACTCCTTACCCGGAATGAGATTTGTATATGCCACCACATCTGAGAGGGTGCGCATCCCAAAATTTGGCACCAGCTTGTGTTGGTTCTCAAACGTGAGCGTGGTGTGAATACTCGGCACCACTGGCACCACAAACTGCTCAGTCACATCTTCTACGCTCGTGGCGAGTGGCTGCACCCGATCGTCACCAGCAAATTCGCTCACGAAAGCATACGTACCCGGCAGCGCTTTCCCCTGCTCATCTACTTTCAACAGCCAGCTAGGATCGCCTACCGCTGGATAGAACCCGTTCTTTGCAGGAATACGAACCACCTCGCCCACTTGCACAGCCTCCTTTCTATGCGCTTCGGTGACGGCGAGCGGGAACGGGAAAAATAGCACCCGGTGTGTAATCACTCCAGTATCTGCCGCAAACCCTGCCCCACCTCTAAAATTCGGGTGGTTATGCGGCAGGCCCCTCACCCACACGTCGTCTACGAGATATTGCCCGGCTTTGGTATCCCGCACTGAGAGCGCCGAATCCACTTGAGCTGTGAAGCGAATCGACGTCTGCTCGTGTGCTGCAGCAAAACCATCTGTGAAACCAGCCTTAATATATGGCTTCATCGCCGCCTGTTGGTCTGCAGCAGCCACTTGCCACACCCACACATAAAAACCAGCCGGCTGCGTGGCCGGAGCTTTCACCAGAAGTTTTTGGCCTGGCGCGGTGGCCGTCACTGGCACACTGGCAATCTTCACAGCCCCCTGAGGCACAGAAGCACTCGGATTTGCAGGAATGGAAGCCGGCACCCGATACAAATCTGCACGGTACACCACGCTCACCGGTTTGCCATGCACACTCAGCCACGTGCCACTTCCATATCCCCGATCAGCATATGTGGTGAACGTATCTGACGGCACACCACCGCCATCAAGAACTCGGGAGCTTCCCACGTGCGATTCACCGGCTGGTTTAAAATCGAACACTACGTGCCAAGAAGTACCTGGCACCACAACCTGTGTTGACGACTCTTGCCACTGCACGGTGTCTTGAGAATTAGCTCTGGTCAAATGTATCAAGCGCCCACTTGTATCCACATATTTCCACGTGTAGCTCACCACACCGTTCCCCGTGGCGTGCCAATTTTTAACGATAAGCTGATCAGCGGTAGTAAAAGTAACTGTGGGTTGCGCCGTTTCGTCCCATACAGCAGGGCCAGTGAGCGTAGCCGTAATAGACACTCCAGAAATATATGCCCCAGCGCCGTTTTTGATGGCAAAACCAGTCACACTTCCCGCGCGTTCATCAGCCCCAGCCACAGTGTTGGTAACATACCCTTTCACCCCTGAGTTAATCGCTTCGGTGGCTAGTTTTTTCGCCATAGCAACCACTTCAGGAAGGGCCTTTTCAGCGTTATCCACATAGAGGCTAGCCAGCTCCTGTGCAGAGCCAACTCCGCTCATCGCAGCGGGATAGCCCCTGCGATCTGGCTGCTCAAAATTTGCGTGCACCAAAATTGAGAGCCCACCGAGAATGAGAGGATCGTTTGAGCTGTTGTATGTGTTCAGCAACCACGCCATTTGAGCCCGTGTGAGTTCATAACCTGCCACTTTCACGCTCGGTTCTTGCAAGCTGCCGGCAGCGACGAAACTATCCGTATCCCGATGTGGCGGATTGAGATCTTCGTTCACGCACCACTGCCATACGCCATTCAACCGATATTGACTGCCCGCCCAAAACATTTGGCCTCCAGTGGGAGTATCTCCGCGAAACAGATATCCCACCCTCCCAAGATTAAAAGGGTCACCAGGCTCTGCGGCCATCGCCTTCCCCGGGCTAAATAACATACAGCTCAGTACGAGCACACCAAGCGCAGCTAGCCACCGCTTCACCGAAGAGCGCCCGCCGCGCGCCGTCGCACCCCTATATACACTCTCCGAGCATGAATTATTCATTAGTTTCATCGTTACAGATCCACCTCTCGCATGATGTTGCGCTGAAAACTACTGACGTAGCTCCAACGAGCACACCAGAAAAGAGCCCTCCACTGCAGGGCTTATAACTATCAGTGGATATCTCCTGCACTTCAGTCACCTGTGCACACCGCATATGCCTCTATTGCCATACCGAAAGTTCACA
>JALELI010000010.1 GCA_022768785.1 Arcanobacterium sp.
GCCAGTTGGGGTATTCGTCATTAGTGCCTGGCTGATTTTGAGTGCGCTCTTCGCCCACAGCATCTGTGAGGCTCACCCCCACAAGTTGGCTCGGCGTGCGGCACACATAGGCGTGCAGCGCTTCAATCACCTCTTGCTCACTGGGATTCTCCCCCACTAAGCCATGCTCGCGGAGCCGAATGAGCACCTGCTCTCGCTCCTGAGCAGCAGCTGATCGCACTTGCTCCTCTGGTTCAGTGAGCAGCCCCAGCTCAGAGCGTAAATCCACATGAGTCTCTTTCCAATAGCCAGCAGCCGGAGGAAGATCATGAGTATCCACAGTGGCTAGCACATCGCGCCGATAGCTCTCAGGTTGTTTTGGCCACCCGCCGTCCTCTTTTTCAAACCAAAACACACTGGTACCGAGTATGCCGCGATCCCGCAGCACATCTCGGATCCACGGCTCCACTGTGCCGAGATCCTCACCCACCACCACTGCTCCAGCACGCTGGGCTTCTAACAGAGCTATGCCCACCATCGCCTCGTAGTTGAAGTACACATATGTGCCGTCACCGGCGGCATTGCCGTTTGGAATCCAATAGAGCCGGAACAATCCCATTACGTGATCGAGCCGCAGTGCTCCAGCATGCTTGAGAATTGTGCGCAGCATATCGCGCACCGGAGCATAGCCCAACTCTGCCAAAGCCACCGGATTCCACGGCGGCTGGCTCCAGTTTTGCCCCTGCTGGTTGTAGAAATCCGGTGGCGCTCCCACTTCCATGCCAGTGGCAAATGCCCGGCCTAGAGCCCACACATCTGCTCCGTGCGGGTGCACTCCCACTGCGAGATCGTGGCAAATTCCTAATTTCATTCCAGCCTCACGCGCTGCCAGCTGAGCCTGTTTGAGCTGTTCGTCCATAATCCACTGGAGCCACGCCCAAAATTCCACGCGCGGTGCCAGAGCAATGCGAGCTTGCGCAATCTCGGGTGAACTCACCGGTGGGAATCCAGTTTTCAGCACCTGCGGAGTATCGCCGCGCATTTCCTCATTTCCCACGCTATTGCCCGCGCTGCGCACACTTGCTTCTTGTAGCGCACACCAGAGCGCAAAATCGCTTAGCCCCTGCCCCTGCTCACTACAAAATTCTTCAAAATCCCGCTGCCTGCGCCGCTTTCTGCCAGCAGCAAAAATCACTTCAAGAGCCGCACGCTTCGCCCCCCACACGGAATCTCTATTAATTAGTTCATTGCGTTCCGACTGAGCCTTCACTGCGGTGGCAAATGCTGCAACTTTTTCCTTATCCGCCGGCTCTAAACGCTCCCATTCTGGAATGCTCTCTGGGCGGATATAGATAGGGTTGAAAAACCTCCGGCTCACCGGCAAATAGGGGGAAGGCTGCATATGCCCCACTGGCTCCCCGGCGTGCAGCGGATTGATCAGCACAAAATCCGCCCCATCAGAGCCAAAGGTACGGCTGAGATCCGCGAGATCCTGCAGATCACCAATCCCCCATGAAGCGCGCGAGCGCACAGAATAGAGCTGAATCATCATGCCCCAGGAACGGCTCTGCTTCCCTTGCTCCCCGGCGGCAGGAGGCTCTCCCTCACCTGCTGCGCTAGGAACTCCTACTCTCCGTGGCGTCACGATCAAACTAGCGTGATCAGTGCATTGTTCTGCAGCACTCTCAAAGCTCTCCGCGTTGTTCCACACCTCGGCATATGCCGTGTGGTAGCCAAGCGGCAACTCCGCCGGCACCCGAAATGCAGCTTGCCCCACCAGTGCGCCATCAATCTCTTTGGGCGGTGTGAAATCATCTATTTGCGAAAGTTCTAAGCGCGGCGCCTGCTCTTCTTCAAAGTCCACATAAACTTTCACATTCCAACCATCGGGCACATGCACATACAGTGCCCCATCGGCGTCATTCACAAACACAGAACACGCCGGAAGTACCCGCCTCCAGTCTCGTTCCTCAAAGGCTTGGAGCGCAGCATCTACCGCAGCTTCAGAGGAAGCGTCAATACCCATTGCTTTGAGCACACTAATGAGCGTTTGATCGCTCGCTTCGTGATGCGTTCCGTTGATTTCCCAATACTCGTGAGCTACCCCATACACATCTGCGAGGTGTACAAGCTGTGCTCGGCTAGGCAATTGGGGATAAGGCGCGCTAGGCTCCGAGTTAGACATACTGTTCTCCTTCAGTGGGAATTTATGTTCTATGGTACTCAATCAGGGAATACCAAGGGACAAATCGGAGGAAGCGAATGGAAAATCTTTTGCCAGTTCCAGTGACGGAAGAAGAGCCGCTCGCCACAGTGCTGAGCACACTGCGCATGAAGCGCCTGAACGATCACACGTTCGAGGGGTCTAATCTGCGCCAATTCGCTAATCGAGTGTATGGTGGGCAGGTGTTTGCCCAAGCGGTGATCGCAGCGCGTGCCACACTCCACGGCGAGTTAGCCAACCGACAGATCCACTCCATCACCGCAGCTTTTCTGCGCCGTGGAGATATGCAGGTGCCCACCCGTTTAGAAGTGGAAGATGTGCTAGATTCTCGCTCTTTTTCCACCCGGCGGGTGATCGCATACCAAGGTGATTCACAAATCTTTTCGGCCCGCGCATCATTCCAAGAAGTGCAGCCCGGCGTGGAGCATGAATCGCCAGCTCCCACCGCGCCAGCACCAGACACTTTGCAAAGTTCTGTGGATTTCTTCGCTGCTCTCGATATTCCCGATGCCCGCAGAATGAACAGCACAAACGCAGTGGATATCCGCCATGTAGACGGGCCTATCTGGATTCGACCGCAGAAAGAGCCTAACACAAGCACTCTCATTTGGTTCCGCTTGCGCTCCCCGATGCCCGCGCAATCTTCGCAGCTCTTACATCGGGCAATGCTCGCCTATGCCACAGATCAATTTATGCTCGAACCAGTGATGCGAGCACACGGAATGTTCTGGCTCAATAAGGAGATGTCGGTGGCAACGCTCGATCATGCTATTTGGTGGCACCGTGATGTGGATATGAGCCACTGGATTCTCGCCGAACTCACATCTCCCTCAGCTCAGGGTGGCCGCGGGCTCGCTGTGGCCCGCTATTTCCAAGACGGCGTGCACATCGCAACGATGGCACAAGAAGGCATGGTGCGAATCCGCAGCGTGCAATAGCAACAGTAAGCTGCCACTAGCCACAGTAAGCTGCAGAGTGCAGCTGGCACACACCAGGGGGCAAAGTTCGAACCAACACCCGTTCGATTAACAGTCGAAGTGCAGCTGGCACACACCAGGGGCGTCCAGGCAGATAGCCACTAGGTATGCAGGCAAAGAGGCGAGACGTCAGTTTCTCAGCTCAGCCTCTACTGTTTCCCCTTGCGAGCTGTGAGTACTCTGGGCACCATCTGTGGCGCCGCCGTCATCTTCCCGATAATTCGCCAGCTCTTGCTCATCGAGAAGATACTGGCGCACTGGAGCACCCAACTCTTGCACCTCTGGAGAACGCCATTTCACGATCATCCAGATAATCCCAACCAGCACAGCGATGGTGAAAATCACCGCCGCCACAATCACAACCACGGAAAACACATGGTAGAGCGTCTCGTTCATCTCTCATACTCCCCGTTCAGCGCACTCTACTATCATGGCAACGCGCCTTACTAATTACGTTATTAATCACGTTTGAGCTTGCGATAGGTAGCAGCGCTGAGGCGGTTGGCATCCGGGCCGAGGCGATCGAGCTTATTCTTCTCGTAGCTCTCGAAGTTTCCTTCAAACCAATACCAGTTGTATGGCGCCTCTTCAGTGCCCTCCCATGCGAGAATATGGGTGGCTACACGATCCAAGAACCAGCGATCGTGGGTAATCACCACAGCGCAACCAGGAAATTGCAACAGCGCATTTTCAAGGGAGCCAAGAGTTTCCACATCGAGATCGTTAGTGGGCTCATCGAGCAGGATAAGATTTCCTCCCTGCTTGAGAGTGAGCGCCAGATTGAGCCGATTTCGCTCACCACCAGAGAGCACGCCAGAGAGTTTTTGCTGATCAGCGCCCTTAAAACCAAAAGCGCTCACATAGGCCCGCGATGGCATCTCCACTTTTCCTACTTGGATATAATCCAAGCCATCGCTCACCACTTCCCACACATTCTTAGTGGGATCAATACCAGCGCGGTTCTGATCCACATAAGAGAGTTGCACCGTTTCGCCGATGCGCAACTCACCGGCGTCAAGCGGTTCAAGCCCCACAATCGTTTTGAAGAGCGTGGTTTTTCCAACGCCGTTAGGCCCGATAATGCCCACAATACCGTTGCGCGGTAGCGTGAATGAGAGATCTTTGATGAGGGTGCGCCCATCGAAACCCTTTTCGATGTTTTTGGCTTCAAGCACGATATTGCCCAAGCGTGGCCCCGGCGGAATCTGGATCTCATCAAAATCGAGTTTGCGATAGCGTTCTGCCTCTGCAGCCATTTCTTCATAGTGAGCCAACCGGGCTTTGCTCTTCGCCTGCCGGCCTTTAGCGGAACTGCGCACCCATTCCAGTTCCTCTTTCAAGCGCTTTTGCAGCTTGGCGTCTTTCTTGCCCTGCACCTGCAAGCGCTCCTCTTTCTTCTGCAGATATGTGGAGTAGTTACCCTCATAGGGATAGAGGTGCCCACGATCCACTTCGGCTATCCACTGTGCCACGTGATCGAGAAAATAGCGATCGTGAGTGACGGCGATCACTGCGCCTTCATAGCGTGAGAGGTGCTGCTCAAGCCAATCCACTGATTCCGCATCAAGGTGGTTCGTAGGCTCGTCGAGCAGCAGTAGATCTGGCGCTTCGATGAGCAGTTTACACAGTGCCACGCGGCGCCGTTCGCCTCCAGAGAGCACCGAAACTGGCGTATCTGCTGGAGGGCACCGCAGGGCGTCCATCGCCTGCTGGAGCTGCGAATCCAGATCCCAGGCATTAGCGGCATCAATTTCCGTCTGCAGCGCACCCATCTCTTCCATGAGCGAATCAAAATCCGCGTCTGGATTACCCATTTCAACGCCAATTTGGTTAAAACGATCAATCTTGGCAAACATATCCGCCGCAGCCAGCTTCACATTTTCCACCACCGTTTTATCCTCAGCAAGTGACGGCTCCTGCATTAAAATCCCCACCGAATAGCCAGGAGTGAGCCGGGCTTCGCCATTGCTGGGCTCATCGAGGCCCGCCATAATCTTCAAAATTGTGGATTTTCCGGCGCCGTTTGGGCCCACCATGCCGATCTTAGCCCCCGGGAAAAAGGCCATAGTCACGTCGTCGAGAATTACTTTGTCGCCCACCTTTTTGCGAGCCCGCACCATCGAATAAATATACTCAGCCACGAAAGCCCTTTCGCTCTATCCGCATTTTCCCAGTGCCGCATTATCGCCTGCACCCTTTGATACTACGGTAAGCCTATCGGTTATCTCACAGCGGCAAAAATCCTCTCTGCGGCAGCGCCCCTACAACACACAAGCTCACATCATAGGCACCCTCCAGCACCTTTCTCCTCTGTGAATACACGTGCAATAGATTTGGCTCGGAGCTTCCGAGCCAAATCTTGCACATCGCCATATTTTATTGTGTTGTATGTATTGCATTGTTTCAGCGCTTATGGGCGCTATTCCGGCGCCAGGCCATATCGGATACCGAGCATATCCCGCGCATACTCACGCCAGGAGACACCCGTAGCTGCCGGCTATTCGGTGAGAGCTCCTGATACTAGCTATTGCTCCAGCTTGGTGGTGCACACGCGAAACCAACAGCGGCACCTGCGCAGCCACTCCGCTGCCCCGAGCCTAAAGCACTAGCGCGAGCAGTCTCGCAGAGCATCAAGAGACGCGCAAGCACTATCGGATTTATCCTACTTTCGCTAATACTCCGACCCCTTCCTCCTCGCTCATTAGTTCTGCAAACTCCTTATCGAAAGCTGCAGAGCCAGAGCTTTGCTGATGTTGATCATCACTGGCGGAGCTCTGGGCTCCATCGGAGCTGCTTGGCACGCCATCTGCTCCTACCGCGCTATTTGCGCCTGCCATCACCTGCACATCACATGCGTCACTCGCCATGATTTTCCCAGCCATATCGAGCTTGTTCTCACGCGCACCAGGAAATGCTTTAGAGTAAGTGGCCACCATAAAATTCAAATCAATCGCCACTGAATCTGCCACGATCTGTTGAATTGTTCTTTCCACTCCTCGCTTATCCGTGAACGATCGAGCAGCGAGCCGCCCGCGCACAAGCAGCGGAGCTCCACGATGCACGCTCATTCCCACATTCACTGCAAGAGCCCCAAAGCAACGCACGGAATACCACGTGGTTGTGCCATCTTCATAAGCTCGCGAGTGCTTATTAAACACTCGTGGGGTAACTCCCAAAGTGAAAACTGCTGCAGAAATTTTCAGGTCTGCTCCAGAATCTGGGTGTTCATTTCGATAAACTGTGGGATCGCACCCAGCCCAACCCCGCACACTGATTACAGTGTCATTCGCCATCACGCACCTCACATTCATTCTCTGAATGATGACGCTCTCACTCTCGCGCGGAATGCCTGCCTTATGTGCGGCGTATTTTTATGTGTGGATAATGACGGCGTTCCCGCAAGCTGTGCACAAAGTCTCTACGGCCAGATCTCAGTGCCACGTGATATGCGGACGCCGAAATGTCGCCTGGGGGCACTCCGCTCAAAGCCGCATATCCCATTCTCGCGCCCGACGCCGAGATGTCGCCTGGGGGCGCTGCTAGACGTGCACGATATCTGGCGTGATAACAAATGAGATCCTTGCCCTGTGAGCGCACTGCCGGCGGTTTCGTCTGCTGCGGTGGGAGCCGCCCTCTCTGTGGGTGCACTATTAGCTGCCTATAATCCACATATTGTGTGCACAGGGCAGTTTGCGCATGAGATCCTCACCCCGCGGGCACGCCCCTGCAGCGCCTTCAACGCTATACCTACCTTGGGAGCTTCTCCCCAAAATGAACCTGGGAGCTTCTCCCCAAACAAACACATTGAGAAGCACAGCGCTGATGAGAATTATCCTAGCCAGCGCTCTTTTGATCATCGCAGAGGTGATTTGTTATCACGATATGCCCCAATCAGACTAGCACCCTGCGGAGTTACTCATTCCAAGCGCATTGCTATACCGCCACTCTATACCGCCACTCAATTCCATAGCTCAGAGAGAGGTAAGGAAGAGAATCCCTGGAATTCCGCTCTCACTGGCGCTTCACTCTATGCGGCAAGCAAAGTGCGCGCAGCGCGGTGGCGCTTCAAAATTGCCTCTGGGCCAGGCACCAGGCTTTTTTCCAGCTCTTGGGCAAGAGCTGCGCGCACAGCACGCTGATAAGCAATCGCAGCTGCCTCAGAAGCGCGGTGAGCAGCGCGCTGTGCGTACCAGCTTCCGAGCACTGCCAACGCAATTCCAGCTACAGTCCCAGCACCGCCTACAAGCAACCGCACCCAGAGCTCAAATGTTGGCATTCCCAGCACTGCCCCAAGCACCCCAGCAACAGCAATTCCCACTCCAGTGAGCACCCAGCCCCATCTTCGTGACGATCGTGGGGCAGGCACTGAAACCGAGGATAGAGCCTGAGCGATATGCTTTCGCAGTCGTTCTGCCGTTGGCACAGATTTCTCCACCCCCACCTGCCATTGCTCTGGCAGACCCGCTATCACATGCGCCACCCACATATCCCGCACTGCCACTGTGAGAGTGGGAGCAGGCGCCTGCGGGGTGGGCACACTAATGACGCCCTTTTCAGCGCGAGTGCTCGCCGCGCTGCTGATCGCTTCTGCAGCGGCGCTCACCCCCGCTGCCTGGGCCACAGTTTCTGTGAGGTGTTCTAAAAATGGCCCTTCTGTATCAGCTTCGTGATCTCCCACCTGAGTTTGAAGTAGGCGCGTTACTGAATCGAGCTGTGCGAGCGCCGTGCGATGCCAGATTGAGTGATCTGCAGAAGCTTGAGCCAGAGCTTGGTCGAGCTGATCCACACCTTCTCCGGTGAGCGCGCTAGTGGCAAATAGTGGCATCTGGGCAAATCCGAGAGTGTCGAGTTTCTGGCGCACATCTGCCAACACAGCCGCACGTTCAGGCACTGGGAGAGTGTCAATTTTATTGAGCACCACAATCATAGGTGCTGCCGATTCGTTCTCGTGCTCCAGCTGTGCTCTCTCATGCCCGAGAGTCACCAGGTGATGATAAATGCTCGCATCGGCATATTTTTGCGGATCAAGCACCCAAATAAGCACATCAACTAACGGAATAATGCGCGCCACTTGGCCAGAGTGCTCAATATGCGCAGAGTCGTAATCCGGGGTGTCGAGCAGCACGATGGCGTCATGATCGTCAGCTCCAGAGGTGAGGATTGATTCAAAATGAAACTGAGCGTGCGGAGCCACATCAAGCACCTGAAGCAGCTGTGAAGAATCCCCGCCCCACGTGCACGCCATCACTTCCTGCGTGGTGGGGCGCTGCTCTCCCACAGCCGCAAATTCCAAGCGGGTGATGTGGTTAAACAAACTCGATTTGCCAGACCCAGTGCCGCCCACAAGTGCCGCCACCACAAAGCCATCGCCCACATTCATGCGCTCATAGGCCAGCCGCAGATCTGCTTTAGCTTTCGCGCTCACCCCAGGAGTGAAATATTCTCCACCTGCCGTCACCGCTTGTTGTAATTGAGTGAGGCGCAGTTGCACATCTATCATCATTCAGTCTCCCTGCGCAGCCATCGAAAACTCCTTGAGCGCTTCTCGCAGTATTCGGGATTCAGGCACTGTTACCACGCTGAGGGCATTGACGTATTCTGCCGTCAGCGCTTCCATCGCCTCTTTTACCCGAGCAGCCAAGGCTTCTCTCGCTTTCCAGACCCCTTGCTCCGCTCCGTGTGCACGTGCCAGCTCAGCCGCTCCAACCACTCCCGATGCCGCCACCCCGATTAGCCCCGCTAAACCAGGAAAACCCAGCCAACTCACGCCCTGCACCCCCCTGGCAATCTGCGCCACATCACGTTTCCAATGCTGCGCTCCTGAAGCTGCCAACGCTTGCACCTGTACGGTTGAGCGCGCCTGCGCAAGAAACTCCTGCACATTCACGGCGTCATTTTTCCACATGCGATCGATATTGCTTTGTGCAGTGGTGAGCCCCTGCGCTAAAGCCACCTCAACGGAAGTAAGCACCACTGTAAACAGCTCCGTGAGCTGCGCATCACGCGTGGCCTGCAACTGCCTATGCAGCAGACGCCCGCGAGCATCAGGCATCCTATAAAGGGCTCCTCCGGGAGCCACCAATGCTGCCCATAACACCTGCGGAGCTCCCTGGCCAAAGCGCCCCATAGCGATATTTACACTGAGTTTCTCCAGCGGTTGTGCTGCTCCTTCGCGCGCTTTATCCACTAAATCAATCGTGGCATTGCGCGCCGAATCCAACCCGTTCGCCAATGTTTCTACATCACTGTGCAGTTGAGAGAACGCTTGGAATTGAGTTCCTCCACGATGTTTTCGGCGCCCACTGTGCTCTTCAGGAGTATGGGCTGCCTGCAGCTCTTCAGGAGTGTGAGCTACTTGCACTGAAATCCAGTTCATGAGCCAGGTGAGAGAGTGATCCACACGCTTGAGTGGCTCGTGGTGAGAGCCCCGGCGCTCTCTATGATGGCTCCCCATACGGTGGGAACTGCGAGAGGACTGTGCAGCTGCAGAAGGCTGCCGTGAAAACGCTACAGGAAGCTCTCCCTCACTCACTGCCACCACGGAATCAGCAGCAAACCCCGCAGCACTCCACAACTTGCGAAAATCTTGCTCAGCAATACCATTAGTGCCGCCTGGCACCCGATTGAGCACTGCACACACTGGAATGCTTCGTTGCCGCACGTGAGCGAGGGTATCCCAGGCAACGCCGTCACCATAGCGGTGCGCGGTGGTCACATACACCACTACCTGCGCCGCATCGAGGAGAAATCTAGCAGTTTTTCCGAGATCTGGAGAAGAATAATCGAAACTCGGGGAATCCACTAAGGCAATCCCCTGCGGAGCATGATGCGTTACCTCCACCCGAACATGTGCTGCCACTGGGTGCTGCGCCATAGCTTCGACGTCGTTGGGGTTCACCAGCATAACTGGTTCCCGCGTGGTGGGGCGAATTCCAGAAGCAGGCGAAAGATTATCCCCTGCAAGTGCATTGAACAGCGCCGATTTCCCCACCCCTGAAGATCCCATAAGCACCACAACAACAGGAGCATTTAAGGCTTCTAGCTGTGGGATCACTTGCACTGCCAAAAAAGTCCGTGCCCGTTCACGAGCCCGGGCAAGTTCGTGCACTCCAGGCATCGCCACTGGCATACGAGCCTCATCTAAGGCCTCTAACAGTGCGCGCGCTTTCCGTAAAGTGGCTCTCCGTGGGCGCCCCGCTCGCACATATGCCTGTGAATCTTTTGCCATACCTCTATTGTGGCAAACTTGCCCGCGCGATGGGCCATCGCCACTGCTGCTTCCGCCGTCACCCATCATGTTTTAGCTGCACTTTCCATTTCACTTTCACTCCTTCAATTGTGTTCTTGAGCCTCCCAACGGGTAAATTAAGAAAGTGTGTTGCTACGGCAGCTGGCTCACTGGCCAACGCGGTTGTAGCACCTAGCCTCCATAGCTCAATGGATAGAGCAACGGCCTTCTAATCCGTAGGTTGTGGGTTCGAGTCCCGCTGGGGGCGCATGAATAATAACGCTCAAAATGCACCGATAGTATGGATCGATTGTGAGATGACGGGGCTCGATATCGAGCGTGACGATTTGGTGGAAGTGGCAGTCGTCGTCACTGATTCAGAGCTCAACCCCCTCGATACTGGGCTTGACGTCGTTATCCGCCCCACTCCTGAGGCACTCGCCAATATGAATGATTTCGTGCGAGAGATGCACACAAAAACCAACCTCATCAACGAATGGGACACGGGCCTCACTATGGAAGAAGCCCAGCAGGTGGTGCTTGATTACGTGAAACGATTCGTGCCGGAAGCAGGGAAGGCACCATTGGGGGGAAATTCTGTGGGCACCGACAAAATGTTCCTGCTGCGCGATATGCCACAGCTCATAGAGCATTTGCACTATCGGATTGTAGACGTCTCTTCTATCAAAGAACTCGCAAAGCGCTGGTTCCCTCGCGTCTATTTTGCAGCACCAGAAAAAACCGGCAACCACCGCGCTATTGGGGATATCTACGATTCTATTGATGAGCTGCGCTACTACCGCGCTGCGCTCTGGCCCGAAGGCGAGGGGCCCAGCACCGAAGAAGCACGAGCACAAGCTGTGGCCGTGCTGGCAGATCTCACCGTTACCAAGGCAGAAAAAGCGCATAGCGCGCTCAATGAATAATCATCCGATGAGATAAGTGCGCAGCTCCGCCGTTCGCTACGCTTCCTTTCTCACCGCTTCCATTCTCACTCTGCCGCCCGCTGCGCTCTCCCTCTCACAGCGGGCTTCACCGCCACTGTTTCATTTCTGCTACTCCGCCTATGCCGCAGTAGACGATCATTTCACCAAAAGACGATCTGAAATTCTGCCCTGCGGGTTGATCCACGGCTCAAAATCCACATCTTTCCTGCCCACTATGAAGCGATAGCGAGAGAGCTGGCGCACTGTGGGCGGCTGCTCCTTCCTAAATTCTGCACAGAGTTCAGCCACCTGAGCTCGCTGCTCTGGCATGAGCCAAGAATTTGGGTCTGAACAGCTAAACGTACCGCACACCCGTGCCAGATCTTGCGTCACCGCATTCGCCTCTGGCGATAGTAAAGATCCGTGAGTGCGCACATAAGCCACATCAGGATCGATAGCCACCGCATTTTTCAACCATAACCGCGCCAGCGAATTTCGGAGCGCCCCTCGCATTGAGGGGCCGCTGGGATCTCGATCTCGATCAGTGTTGTCCCAGTAAGGAGCGGTATCTGCTCCCACTCGCAGAGCATCAACCAGGCCCAAAGAGGGAGCGAGCACTGCGCCCGATGCGTTGATATACGCCTCTGGTGCAGCCTCTCGAATTACGGCAAGCCCTGTGCGATAAGCAGCTTCGCGTGGCATAGCTTCACGCCGATTTCCACGAATCGCCGCCGCATTGAGGAAATCCAACTTGAAATAGGTAAATCCCCAGCTCAGCACTTCTGATATCACAGAAGCGATATAGGCACGCACCTCTGGAATGGTGCAATCCAAGGCAAAATAGTATTCCCCCCAGTTAAAACCAGCGCGAGCAAGATTCCCTTGCTCATCGTGGATAAAGTACTCCGGGTGTTGGGCCACAATAGGAGCATGGGCACTGGCGATAAACGGCGCTAGCCAAATTCCGGCCTCCATTCCGCAAGCCCGTATACGCTGCGCAAGATGAGCCATACCATGTGCAAACTTGCCGTTGGGCTCCCACTCTCCAATTGAGCGTTCCCACCCATCATCAATCTGAAACACTTGATATCCACTATCTGCGGCAGGCTCTATTTCAGCAGCTAAACCCTGCTCTGTGATCTCTTCAAACCACGAATACCACGAGCTCCATCTAGGCCCGCTCAAAATTTTTTCCCGTGTTTTCGGACGGCGCGCCGCGGGTGGAAAACGGCGGGCAAGCTCTGCTCCGTAATAGTTTAAGGCCTCCAGTTCTGCACCGATACAGAGCAACCAGTGAGCTGAAGAGCTGTCGCCGTCAATGTCGTGAGCACTCACCGCACCGAGCGAAAACTCAATAATGGCGCTGGCCGGATCGAGCCTGCCAATGAGTAAAACAGTGTCAGAATCTCCGGGGAGCCGCAAGCACGTCATCATATACGACTGATGAATTGAACTGTTATCTGTAGCCAAATCTTCAGCAGTGAGAGTGCGCGCCGGATTATTCCACACTCTCCAGGGAGCTCGACCGGTGTTCCACCACGTTGATGGAGCCCACGAGCTCCACCCGTTACGCAAAAAATCTATCTGTGTCCCTAGCGTATGCTCAATCGTGAGATGAGAAGCCTCAACTTCCCATATACGCAGCTCTGAACCACCTCGCTGCGCTTCCGCCAGCTCGGGGGAAATGAGCGAATAGTGGCCATGTGAATTCATAAGCTGAAGATGCATGCTGGGAACTCTCTCTCATTATTGTGGAAGGTGCATCACATCGGTGAGAAACAAACTAAAAGCAAAGTGGGTGCTGCTCTTGTGGGCGAAAAGCTCTCGGGCACTTCGCCCACAAGAGCGGCAGCATTCCGCATGAAGCATGGGGATTGCACTACTTTTGGGCGAGAATCTTATTGATCTTCTCGTTAAGTGCTGGCAATGCTTGAGCGGGTGCAACCTGGCCACGTTCAATCTGTTCAATCACAAGATCAGCTTCTTTGCTGATCTCACTAGCGTGGAACGTGATCGGATAATATGCCAGCGAGGCGGGATCACTAGCGATGTCTAGATAAGCGGATACGTCCACTCCTTTAGCTTTGTGAGCTGCTGCAGCAGCGTCGGATTCAGCCTTGATCGATGGGAACACAATAGCTTCTTTCGCCACGATAGACTGGCAGGCGTCAGAGGTGAGAAAATGCACCCACTTCCAAGCAGCATCAGGGTTCTTCGCCGTCTTAGTGATAGAGGGGGCGAGGCCATTGATAATCGTCTTGCGGCCAGCAGGGCCTTTGGGGAGCGGAGCGAAAGCAAACTTCTGAGCCTTTGAGTTGGCCCACGTGTTGATTCGCCATGAACCATCAGGAATCAAAGCTGCTTTATTTTGCTCCATCATCGGCTCTAGGCCGAGATTACCAGCCTCTTCCACTGGGGTTACGTAGCCCGCTTTGATCTGCTGCTGCCACCATGTGAGAGCCTCTGCCAGCTTTGGATCATTGAGTTGGTATTTTGTACCAAACGGATTCTTATCAAGATAGTTGAAGCCATTCGACATTGCCAGCCACGACCACGGCCCTTGGCCAACTACACCGCCACCTGTTTCAAGACCCCAACCATAAGTTTTCACTTTGCTCTTATCAAATCCTGGCTCATCGCCACGCACTCCGTTCTGATCCACCGTGAGATGCGCAACGAGCTTGCCAAAAGATCCCCCATCTTTAGGATTCCATGTGAGATCTTTCAACGTTGCGGGGTCTACTCCGGCATCTTTCACATCATTAACGTTGTACACAAGCGCAATCGTGTCCCAATCTTGTGGAATTCCGAAGCGTTTTCCGTCGTATTCCCACAGCGAAGCGAGCTCACCTGTATATTGTGTGAAGTCCACAGGATCTTTCGCAAGATACGGGTTAAGATCCAGCAGCACATTTTTCGATGCCAACTCAGGATAATACGCAACATGGTTCGTAATCACGTCTGGCGCGGTTCCAGAGTTGAGAGCCACTGTGAGATTTTGCCAATAATCGTCCCAGCCAGATTGCTCAATCTTCACATCAATACCGGAATCCTTTTTAAATTGCGCAGCACACTTCTCGTACGCTGGCTTCTGGTTCGGGTCCCACAGAGCATAGCTCACTGAATTAGCTGCTCCTTTTCCAGCTCCAGTTCCTTCCCCTTTCAGTTCAGCAGGGGTACAAGCTGTAAGTGCCGCGGCAACAAGCACCCCAGCAGATAACAGTGCTAGTGATCGTTTCATTTTCTCTCCCTTGTAGAAATTTCTAATTATTTCGCTGACGTTAAACCAATAGACCCGATAAGTTTTTTCCCAAACACCAGCAGCACGATCAGCATCGGGAGCATCTGCAGCATGGCCGCCGCCATCAGCCCTGCCCAATCTGGGCGAGTAGACGGCGATGCCTGCTGAAACACCGCGAGCGCCACATTGAGTAACCGCACCGAATGCTCTTTGCCAACAAGCTGCGGCCACAAGTATTCGTTCCAGGCAAAAACCGCTTGAATAATGCCCACTGTGGTGATCGGAGCAGAGCTCATCGGAACCACAACTTTCACAAAAGTTCTCCAGTATCCTGCCCCATCAAGCTTTGCTGCTTCTTCTACTTCGCGTGGAATCGAGAGAAAGAACTGCCTCAAGAAGAAGATAGCGAAGGGGCTAACAAAGAAGTACGGCGCCAGCAAGCCCACAAAGGTATTGAGCAAATTGAGATCTTTGATAAGCACAAAATTGGGAAGCACGATAAAGATCGGCGGGATCATCATGCCGCTCAAAAGCACCGCAAACATCACATTGCGCCCAGGAAATCGAAGCCGCGCAAAGGCATATGCCGCCATCGAGGAAGTGGCCACTTGCCCAGCAACTAGCAACAGTGTGAAGATCACTGAATTGCGAAGATAGAGCCAAAAATACATAGTGGCTCCAGAGCCGCCAGCTGCTAGATCTTCTTCCACACTCACCAGCCCCAGCACTCTCTTGAAGTTAATCAAGGTCATGTCGGATGTGATCAAAGAGTAATCTCCGCTAAAAATCTGTGCATTAGGAATGAGAGCTGTGCGCAACGCCCACACAAATGGGCACAACGTAATAAAAATCAGCACAATAATCGCTGCCCAGCCAGCGATACGCCCGGGTTTCAATCGTCTACCGATCTCTTTCACTGCCGTCACCCCAAATCTGTATCTGCCGCTCGGCTCACACGCATCTGTATAAACGTCATCACCATAATGATGAGTAAGAGCACCACCGCCATTGCTGCCGCATAGCCCATCTGCCCTTCTTGAAATGCCTTTTCGTAGATGTAAAAATAGATCACCCGCGTGGACCCCACCGGCCCACCTTTAGTGGCAACCGCAACCGTGTCGAATATCTGGAAAGAGCCGATCATCGACACCACAATCACCATCACCAGGATTGGGCGGATCAGCGGCAGGGTAATAGATCTGAAAGTGCGCCAAACTGAAGCGCCGTCAATCTCTGCCGCTTCATACACCATCGCCGGAACGGTTTGTATGCCGGCGAATATTAACAGTGCCGTATAGCCCATATTTCGCCAAGAATTAACAAGAGCCACCGTATAGATAGCTAATTCCGGGCTCCCATAAAAAGCGATTGGCCCAACTCCTAAATATTGCAACACGTGGTTTATCAAGCCCACATTCGGATCGAGCACAAAAAGAGTAATCACAGCTACCGTCACATTAGGCACCAACCAGGGCACTAACAACAGCGCCCGAACCACTGTTGATTGCGTGATACGCTGCATCAGCACGGCAATTGCTAACCCAGCTATAGTTTGTGTGGAAATATTAACCACAACATAGATCACCGTGATGAGGATTGCTTGGCCAAAATATTCGTCGTGCAAAAGTTTCAGATAGTTATCTATTCCCACCCAATGTGCGGGAGTGATGAGATCCCAATCGGTGAATGAGATCTGCACGCCGCGTATCATGGGATAGAGATAGAAAACTAAAAACCCGAAGACCGCAGGCACAATGAATCCGAAAGCAGCAAGGCACTCGCGCCGATCATGCGCTGAATGCGCGCGATTTTTCACTGCCCTACCGCCACTCACCCGGCTATTGAGCGCGGGCGCTGCCACTGATGGAGAAATCATCATTGATCCTCTCACTTGCTTACGGCAACATTATTACGCTACTTTCTTTATTAAGTCAATATGGGTGTGAGGTGATACTTCTATGAAAGCCGTTCGCAGAGTTCAAAGACGCGTTAATATGGCCGCCGTACTCCACAGTGTGCTCTCTGGAGAGCACACTGTGGCAGATATTATGAAGGCAACTGGGCTCACTCGCCCCGCCGCTGAAACAGTGGTGGACGACCTCATTCAAACAGGGTGGGTGGAAACGGCAAACTCCCCCGCCAAGCCTCAGCCACTCGGACGCCCAGCTTCATATTTCAGGCTCTCCTCTACTGCCGGAAATGTCCTTGCCATCGACCTAGGAGCACACCACATTAGCGCCATGGTTCTCACTCATGCAGGAGAGACCATAGCGCGCGCTGAAACCGAGATCCACGAAAATGCTCCCGCTGAAGAACGACTTGCACTAGCCGAAACTCTGATCACTCGTATCCTGCCTCAATCCCCCAACCGCATATTGATTGCCGGAATCGCTTCACCAGGAGTGATCTCAGATGGCACCGTTTCTTATTTTGGCGGGCACGGTATGCCAGGCTGGAAAGGCATCAACCTCGAAAAACATTTTTCAAATTTCCTATCCACAAAAGTGGTGGTGGCGGGAGACTGCGCGTTGGGAGCACAAGGCGAATCATGGCGAGGAGTGGCCAAGGGGAAACGCGATGTGCTCTATGTGCTTGCAGGCCGACGCACCGGTGCAGCAAATGTGATTGATGGGCGTGTGCACGCTGGGCACGCCGGCGCTGCCGGGCTCGTGGGCGAGCTCCCCGCGCTCAGATGGCGCGAGCTAGAAGATGAGAGTTTCGCCGCACATATCTACGGATCTAAGCCACTGCTCCGAACCGAGTTTTTCCCACTTGCCGCACAGGAAGATCCTCAGGCATTGAAGGCCGTTGCCGAATATGCCGAAGCCCTCTCTCTCGGTATTAATGCGATGATCCTTGCAACAGCTCCAGAAACAGTGGTGATCGGAGGAAGATTCGCCCAGTATGCACCGCTATTCATTCCGCTGCTCAAAAAGCGGATTGAACAATACTGCCCTTTTCCCCCTGAAGTGCTTGCCTCTCAGCTAGACGGCGAAGAAATACTCCTCGGGGCAGCCCGTTTCGCACTCAATACACTCGCCGACCGTATCACTGATAGAGTGAACAACTCAGATTACTTTCCTGCCCCAACCGTAGAATCCCTGTGGGACTAACGCCGTAATAAATCGACAATTTTCAGCTGATCTGCCCAGCTAGCACCGATCACAAGCGCTCACGCCTATTCTTCAGGGTGGATGACGGGACTCGAACCCGCGACGTCCTGGACCACAACCAGGTGCTCTACCAGCTGAACTACATCCACCATCGCTCACAAGCAGTGCGAATCTGCACGCACTCGTGACGAACTAAAACTATACCAATGAACTCGCCACATGCATAAACCCAAATCGGTGAACGCCGTCACGAAATTAAATAACCCTAATTTTTGAGCTCCCAATCACCAAAACACTCGGGTTTGGATTGCATCTGCAAACAACTCTAAATGCTCATCACTGGTGCCAAGATAGAGAGAGCCATCAATCAAGCTCACTTCCATCACATAAAACTCAGAATCCGAGTGCTCATCACCACGTACAATGTCTACTCGATTGAAAAGGAGCAGTTCGTCACGCCCAACTACTTCCTTAATATACTTATGGAGAGCGATCCGGATCTGCTCTCCCCACCGCCACGTTTCCTCATTTGCCTTCACGGAGCTGAGCACTTGCTCCTCCACCACGTCCCCACTTGCCACAGAGCTAAATCGCGGGTGCAACATCGGCTCTTTTTCCACGGTGTATGAGGGTATTCCATTGAAATAGATCAACGACGTTTCACCAGTTCGATCAATCACATCGAGATATCGCTGCACCATCACTGCCCGCCCATGTGCCAGCTCATACATCGCATGCTCAATAGCGTCGCTGCGGCTCGCAGCATCTGTGGCCGTGTAGCGCCCCGTGCCACGCCCGCCAGAAGAGATAGCTGGTTTCACCACAAAATCCCCCTGTGAAGGGAAACGGGAGTGAATCTGGTGCTTGCTCAAATGCTGTTCGGGCTCCAGCCACGTGGTGGGAATCACCGGCAAATCAAGCTTTTCCAATGCCTTTAGATAATGCTTATCAGTGTTCCACGCCATTGTGTTGGCAGAGTTGAGAATCCGCGGGATTGATCGCGCCCAGCGGATAAACTTATTGCGATCACGCGCATAATCACGCACTGACCGCACCACCACCACGCCAGCTTCTTCCCAGTTGATAGCAGGATCGTCCCACACTGCAATCCGCGGCTCCATGCCGCGATCTCGCAACGCATCAGGAAGATTCGCCTCATCTGCATCTAAGTTTGGAAATTGCGCGCTAGTGGCAAGCGTGACGATTGGTGCAGACACAATAACTCCTTAGCTTCAAGCTCAACTGTGATTTCAGTGTATTGCATGAAAGAGTTCACAGCACAGAATCAGTGTGAAACTTGCAGAATTCACCAAATCCAGATTAGAGTAACACTCGTTGCGCACCGCTAGCTCAACTGGCAGAGCAATTGACTCTTAATCAATGGGTTCAGGGTTCGAGTCCCTGGCGGTGTACGATCGTGAAACGCTCGCCATTCGGCGGGCGTTTTTCTTATGTGTGCGAGGCGGAATCAGAAGCTCATACGGCTCAACGCCGAGCAGAGCCATCGGCATACCACAGCACAAAGCAGCAGCTATGCCTCCCCTAAAGAATCAGCACCTCTCACAAAATATGATCCACCATGATTCACTAGGTTATTCTCGCGCCCAGCAGCTTCTTCACAACACGACTTTTATGGCCACTAGCCCAATTCCGCACTCGGCAAGCAGGCGCATGCACAGTTATTTCCGTGCAGTCGCACTTATCACAATAAACGGCCTAATATCTCTGTGGCATATGCGGGTATGATGCACCCTCGTGAGTAATTCTTACAAGATCTCCGCTCATTCGCGCGGGGGAATCCTCGCGTCGCTCACTGCGCTCGGCGTGGTGTTTGGAGATATTGGTACAAGCCCGCTCTACGTGATGCGCGCAGTATTTGCCACTGGCCACATCCAACTCGATGAGGCCTCACTGCTGGGTCTCACTTCGTGCATCATCTGGGCTCTTATTGTGCTCGTCACTGGCAAATACGTGCTGCTCGTGCTGCGCGCTGACAACCGTGGCGAAGGCGGGATCATCGCCTTGGCCACACTTGTTCGTTCCCTCGTGAAGCGCCATCACCGACTTTGGGTGCTTGCCGGGGGCATGGGGATTTTCGGCGCTGCGCTCTTCTTTGGCGATTCCGTGATCACTCCAGCCATTTCGGTGCTCTCCGCCGTGGAGGGGCTCACCGTGGATCAGCCCGGCCTCGCATCACTGGTGGTGCCAGTTGCTCTGGTGCTGCTCACTGCACTTTTCGCCATGCAACATTTCGGCACCGCCACCGTGGGAAAGCTCTTCGGGCCAATCATGCTGCTCTGGTTCGTGAGCTTTGTTGTGATGGGCTTACCCCAGATCGTGATCACTCCCACGGTGTTAATTGCCCTCAGCCCGCTCGAAGGAGCGGCGTTTATGGTTGCACACCCACTCACCACTTTTATTGCCCTCGGGGCAATCGTGCTCGCTCTCACCGGCGCAGAAGCGCTCTATGCCGATATCGCCCATTTTGGCCGCCCGCCTATTCAGGGAGCGTGGTTTGCGGTGGTGCTTCCGGCGCTGATAATCATGTATCTTGGCCAGGCAGCACTGCTGCTGCGGAGCCCTAGCGCACTCGAAAATCCTTTCTTTTTGCTCGCCCCCGAGTGGGCGCGCATTCCGCTGCTGATCGGTGCTACTGCAGCCACCCTCATTGCATCTCAGGCGGTAATTTCCGGGGCCTACTCAGTGGCCATGCAATGCTCACGTCTGCGTTTTCTCCCGCACGTACGAGTGCAATACACCTCAGAGAGCGAAAAAGGCCAGGTGTATCTTCCTGGGATTACCTGGCTCCTCTATGCAGCTGTGGCGATCGTGGTGCTCCTTTTCGGGTCGTCTGAAAAGCTCTCTGGAGCCTACGGGCTTGCTGTTTCCACTGATTTCATTCTCACCACCACCCTATTGCTCGTAGTCACTCATTTCCGCTGGAAATGGAAATGGATCGCCACAGTAGCACTCGGTCTGCTGTTAGCTGTGATTGAGCTTCCGCTGTGGGCAGCTAACGTCATAAAAATTTCCACCGGAGGTTGGCTCCCGCTGTTAATCGCTACAGTGCTCGTGGGGTTAATGCTCATCTGGCGTAACGGCGAAGAGCAAGTGACGCAAAAACGCCTTGAGATGGAAGTGCCACTCACCGTTTTTCTCTCAGATCTCTCGAAGAAAATGCCTCGGAGAATCCCCGGTACTGCCATCTACTTCCACTCGCTGCAGGCCACTGTGCCACTTATGCTAAAGCGCAATGTGCAAATGCACCGATCGTTGCATGATCGGGTGCTTATTGTGAGTATGAAAACTGTTTCTATTCCGCACACTGATCCCGCCACACGCGCTGAAGTGCTGCAGGTGCCAGGAGATCTTCCCGGGGTCTACCACGTGATCATGCGCTATGGCTTCAAAGATGCCCGCAATCCGCTCGCCGATCTCGCAGCGTCGTCACTCGCAGCTGTGCGCACGTGGGATTTCACACACGCCTATGTATTCACTGGGCATCTGGTGTTTGAAGCTGATGAATCTCACCATATCCACCCACTCCACAGCATCTCACGTGCGATCTTTATCGGACTGTCACGCGCGAGCGCTTCTCCTTCTTGGATACGGCGTATTCCGGCTGATCAACAGGCAGAGGGCACGGTGCGCATTACGCTGTGATGCGCACCGCCGCACCGCACGCATGATGACCGTTGTGCTCGGTGCACATCATTAACATCGTGGTCGTGATCGCTGCGCCTCGCCTAGCCCACACCGCACTCCGCCTAGCCCACACCGCACTGGGTGGTGAGCAGCCATACAATAGGCGTGTGTGTACTCTTGGATCTGCTTCTGATATGCCCGCCGCTCCGGCTCCTCCACAAGCCGCCACTCCGGATTCTGAGCTGGCCTCTGCGCCGCCGCTCAACCTCGCCCTAGATCGCCTTGAGGATCACTTCGGAAACCCACAAACGGGAGCACTACCTCCAGAAGAAGCCATTATCGATGAATTCAGCACGTGGGTGGCCAGCACCGGGCGGCAGATGTACCCGCATCAAGAAGATGCCCTGCTCGCCATCGTAGCGGGCGAGCACGTAATTGCCGCCACCCCCACAGGTTCCGGGAAATCGCTGATTGCCGCACAGGCACTCTTTGCAGCGCTTGCTCGAGGGCGCACCGGATATTACACGGCCCCGCTCAAGGCTTTAGTATCTGAGAAATTTTTTGAACTCATCAAACTCTTCGGGGCGCACAATGTGGGCATGGTGACGGGTGATGTGTCGATTAACGCCAACGCTCCAATTATCTGTGCCACTGCAGAAATTCTCGCCAATATCTCACTACGCGATGGGGCCGCAGCCGATGTGGGAGTGGCGGTGATGGACGAATTTCATTTCTACTCTGATCCGCAGCGTGGCTGGGCGTGGCAGGTGCCCTTGCTAGAGCTTCCACACACGCAGCAGGTGCTGCTCTCCGCCACTTTGGGAGATACGAGTTTCTTCACAAAAGATCTAGAGCGCCGCACTGGCCGCCCTGTCACCCTCGTGGCGAATGCCGAACGGCCAGTGCCACTCCACTATCGCTGGAGCCTCGATCCTATCAGCGAAGTGATCAGCGATCTTGTGGCCACCCATATGGCGCCCGTTTATGTGGTGTATTTTTCACAGCGTGAAGCAGTGGCCGGAGCACAAGCGTTGCTCGGCATGGCTCTGATCAGCCGCGAGCAGAAGGAACAGATCGCATATGCGCTCGGTTCCTTTAAATTCGGCCCAGGTTTCGGCCGCACTCTCTCCAAGCTATTGCGCTCAGGCATTGGGGTGCATCACGCTGGCCTGCTTCCCCGCTATCGACGGCTCGTAGAGCGCCTGGCACAGGCGGGGCTACTTGCGGTAATCTGCGGCACCGATACTCTCGGCGTGGGCATCAACGTACCCATTCGCACAGTATTGCTGAGCTCCCTAGCCAAGTTTGACGGCACACGTATGCGCCATCTCACGGCCCGCGAGTTTCACCAGATCGCGGGCCGTGCGGGCCGTGCGGGATTCGACACCATTGGATATGTGGTGGTGCAAGCTCCGGATTATGAGATCGAAAACGAGCGCCGGCTGCGCAAAGCGGGTGATGATCCGGCAAAGTTGAAACGCGTGCAGAAAGTGAAGCCCGAAGAGGGAAAGCTGCAGTGGAGCGCAGCCACCTTTGAGAAGCTCCGCGATAAAGAGCCAGAAACCCTCACATCTCACCTCACCATCACACATGCGATGATTCTGAACCTCATGCAGCGCCCAGATCCAGTGCAGGCTGTGTGGAGCCTGCTGCTCAGCAACCACGAACCAGAAGCTCGCCGGCCTGCACTGATCAAAAGCATGCTAGAGATCACGAGCTCTCTGGAACTCGCTGGAGTGCTCCAACGGCGCGCTCAAGATTGGCATGAACTCGGCACAACTCCAGATATTGACGCCCACACCACACTCGCCAGTGTGGCCTCTGCCGTCATTCATCACCCAGCTCTCACAGATCCGAATCAGCCGGCGCCGCTGCCTGAGAACCCATCGCCGCGCCCTCCTATTTTCTTTGCGAAAGATGTTCCCAGCGATTTTGCGCTCAATGCCCCACTCTCGCCTTTTGCGCTCTCTGCTCTCGATCTGCTTGATCCGGATTCTGAGAGCTACGCGCTCGATGTGCTCTCGGTGATCGAAGCCGTGCAGGAAGATCCCACACCAGTGTTGGTGGCACAGCGCAAAGTGGCACGCGGCGAATTGATCGGCAAACTCAAAGCGGACGGTATAGATTACGCTGAGCGCATGGCACTGGCTGATGAGGTGAGCTGGCCAACTCCCCTGGCAGAGCTCTTAGAGCCAGCACTTGAAACGTATGCACAGTCAAACCCGTGGGTGCGCTCACACGAGTTGAGCCCGAAAGCAATTGTGCGCGAAATGATCGAAACGGCGAGCACGTTCTCAGAGTTTATCGCCCGCTATGATCTGCAACGCTCCGAGGGAGTGCTGCTGCGCTACCTCACCGACACCTATCGCGCGCTGCGCCAGATTGTGCCGATCTCTGCACGCGACGCGGAAGTGGAAGCTATTATTGCCTGGCTTGCCACGCTCGTGCGTTCCATCGATTCATCGCTGCTCGACGAGTGGGAAGCACTGGCCGACGGAAGAGTATCGCCCACAGATATGGCACTTATCACGACGGAGGCAACTGGATCTGGAAGCGTGGCCGGGCACGAGGTGCCTTTTGGGGCAGACGCCGATGGACAAGTGGCGTTTAGCCGCAACAAACACGCCGTGCGCACTGCCATTCGCAATGAGCTCTTCCGTATCGCAGAAGAGCTAGAACGCGATGATCTCGAGGCATTGGCCACCCGCTACAGCCCCGATGGCTGGAATCTGCAGCGGTGGGACGCTGCCGCAGAGCGCTATTGGGATCAGTATGAGTATCTCGGTGTGGATACGGCAGCGCGCGGCTCTGAGTTTTTCAGCATCGTGGAGGATCCCGCGCTTCCCGATCTCATTCAAGCGGGGGCAAATCCCGAGGTGGCGGCCATGCTGCTCGAAGCCCACGCCAGTGGGCGAATTTGGCTGGCCACTCAGGTGATTGATGACGGCGAGGGCGATCGAGCGTGGGCAATCCGCGCTTTCGTGGATCTCGATGCCTCTGACGCCGCTAGTGAACTACAGCTGCATATCATCACTTTTGGCGACGAGTGACGCTCTCGCACAGTGGTGAAAAGCCCGTTGTGGGAAGAGCACTGGTGCTCGTGCAGGAGCGGGCGCCAAAAACGCGTTCTCTATCACGCTTCGCGCAGAACGCTCGCACTCGCGCAGGGCGAGTGCGAGCACCAGATCCTTTTGCTGTGCAGTTATCTGGCGAGAACTATTTGTTTCCAGCGCGCGCCGTTATTACGCTACATTCAGAAGAAGGAGATGATCGTGATGGTGGATATTGCTGGCAATATAGCAAAAGTTCACGAGCGCATGGAGATGGCAGAGGAGCGCGCTGGCCGCGAGGCAGGCTCTGTGAAACTTATGCTTGCAGCTAAGTATCAGCCGATAGAAAATTTGCTCGCTGCCCTGAAAGCCGGAGAGCGGCTGCTAGGGCACAATATGATTCAGCAGCTCAAAACCGCTGAAGAAGGGCTGACCGCAGCCCAGGCAGATGGCCGAGCCGCGGCAGCTGGCGTGGCGGATATCGCGCACACCACCACGGTGATTGGCCATGTGCAATCCAATAAGCTCTCTCAAGCTATGCGCTATGCACAGCGGATAGACACCGTGGATTCGCTAAAAACGGCCCAGCAAATTGCCCGGCGCCAACAGGCACGCATCGAAGCGGGCGAAGCTCGCCCTGGCGAAGCGTTTCCAATTTTGCTGCAGGTGAATTCCTCTGGGGCTCCCACTCAGTTTGGCTGTGAGCCAAATCAACTCATCGAGATGGCAGCCGAGATTGCACGCACTCTCCCACTCGTGAGTATTCGTGGCCTGATGACGATTGGCGCCAACGAGCCTGATGATTCTGCAGCCGTGATCCGCTCATTTGAGATCACACGTCAGCTGGGCACTCAGCTACGCGCTCTTCCCGGCCTCGCACATGCCACCGAACTCTCCATGGGTATGACTCACGATCTCGAATTAGCTATCGAGCACGGTAGCACCGAGATTCGTATTGGCACTGCCATATTCGGCCCGCGCCCCCAGAAATAAACGCTGCGAGTGGCACCGGTTAGTGTGGCCTTAGCCGCTGACCCGCACTAGCCGGCCGAGAGCACATCAGCTACGCCAAAAGTTTGGCGCGTGCATATCTCGTGTACACCCCTCAGCTTTGCGGCTCCACATGGTTGCGGAACAAGCCGTACACATAACCTTGGGTGAGCGCTTCCCACGAGGCCTCAATCACGTCGTCTCCCACACCAACAGTCGTCCACTGCCCCTGCGAATCTTGGATTGTGATCATCACACGTGTGATAGCGCTCGTGCCCCGTGTGGTATCGAGAATCCGCACTTTGAAATCCACCAGCTCGAACTCATCGAGCTTCGGATATACCTTGCGCAGTGCCCGGCGTAAAGCTTCATCGAGAGCGTCCACCGGCCCCACACCTTCACCGAGGCGAATCAGCCTACGCCCACCAGCATGGATTTTCACAGTGGCCTCTGCGAACGTCTGCGTGGGATCTGCCCGATCCGTTGTGTTGTTAGTGCTCCACGATTCCAGCTCGAAATATTGTATTGGCTGGCCGGCGATGATCTCGCGGGCCAGCAGTTCAAAGCTGGCATCTGCAGCATCATACGTATAGCCGGCAGCTTCTGCCGCTTTCACACGGTCGGTGATCTGGGTGAGCAACTCTTTATCCGCAGAAAGATCGAGGCCGAATTCACGAGCTTTGAGCT
The DNA here is from genome assembly GCA_022768785.1 of Arcanobacterium sp. Lineage (GTDB taxonomy): Bacteria > Actinomycetota > Actinomycetes > Actinomycetales > Actinomycetaceae > Arcanobacterium_A. The sequence continues at coordinate 26,061 of JALELI010000010.1, forward strand.
CCACTGATGCTCTACCTGCCATATCCGACACCAGCATACGCATATCATTGCCTACCACAGTGGGATCAATGTGCTGGTAGAGATCGGGATCCACGCGGATAGCGCTCGCATGCAGGCCAGCTTTGTGCGCAAAAGCGCTCACTCCCACATAGGGAGCACGCTTCGATGGCAATGCTGTGGCGATCTCTCCAATCGCGTAAGCCGCTGCGGAAAGGCCGGCGAGCTGATTGCGAGTAACGGCGTTAAAATCCGTTTTGAGCTGCAGATTCGCTATGCAGGTGAGCAAGTTAGCATTACCTGTGCGCTCTCCGTAGCCATTCACTGTGCCTTGAATCTGCCGGCACCCGGCTTTCACCGCCGCGAGCGTATTAGCCACTGCACACCCAGCGTCATCATGGCAGTGAATGCCGAGCTGTGGATCGGAGACGCCGAGCTCTGCAAGCCGCGCAATCAACTCGCGCACCGTATTTTCCACATCATCTGGCAGTGATCCGCCGTTCGTATCACAGAGCACCACCCAGCTAGCACCGGCTTTGAAAGCTTCCGCCACCACACTCGTGGTGTACTGTGGATCGGCGCGAAAACCGTCAAAAAAGTGTTCGGCGTCGATCATCACCTCCGCTCCGCAGCTGTGTAGATAGCGCACCGAATCGCGCACCATCGCGAGATTTTCTGAGCCGCTGGTGCGCAATGCCTTCTCTACATGCCGAATATCGCTCTTCGCCACGAGGCACAGCACCTGCGCTCCGGAATCCAGCAGGGCCGCGAGCTGGGCATCGTGATCAGCAGTCACTCCTGCCTTACGGGTGGCGCCAAAAGCGGTGAGCTTCGCCGTAGTGAGCGGATTGGCACGTTTCAACGCTGCAAAAAACTCGGTGTCGCGTGGAATCGCTCCGGGCCAACCGCCTTCAATATAGTCTGCACCCATCGCTTCGAGATAGGGAAGAATCGCCAGTTTATCCGCCACCGAAAGGTTAATGCCCTCCTGCTGAGCTCCATCGCGGAGCGTCACATCATACACCAGCACATTGTGATCTTGAGATCCCGCTGTAGTTTCTCGCTTCATAGCTCGATCCTTCCGTCTCTTATTTTCTGCAAAATTATCATTAATACTGCGTGAGGGGTGCTTGAATATGCAATCAGTTCGCCGGCGCTCACCGCTTCTGTGGGGCTCACCACTTCCACAGTGCTCACCACTCAGCGGTGCCTCTGCAATTGTTCGCATAAAAGAACCAGGAGCCTGATCCGTGCTGAACAAGCTCCTGGTTCTTCTCGTCTATAGCTATGCGAGGCGATAGCACCACCCGAACTTGTCTTCAGCTCGACCGAGCTGAATATTAGTGAGATCGTCATAAATTCGTTTCGTCACTGGCCCTGCAGGAACGGCGATATCAAAATCATCGCTCGCGAGCCGGCCGATCGCCGTCACCACAGCTGCTGTGCCGCATGCAAACATCTCTGCCACAGTGCCATTCTTAATGCCAGCCACCACATCAGAGATAGCGATAGCTTCCTCACTCACCGCTGTGCCATTGCTCTCCAACAGCTGGATAATTGACGATCGCGTGCACCCGGGGAGAATATTGCCAGTGAGCGCAGGAGTTTTCACCGAGCCGTCGCTCATCACCACAAACACATTCATACCGCCGAGCTCATCGATATAGGTGTCAGTTTTAGCGTCGAGAAACATCACTTCATCAAAGCCAGCATCGTGAGCCACTACTTTGGGTAGCAACGAGCTGGCATAGTTGCCACCGGTTTTCGCATCGCCCATACCCCCAGGGCCAGCTCGGTGGTAATCTTTCTCAACCCACACTTCAATTGGCTGGAAGCCATGCACAAAATAAGGGCCAGATGGCGAAGCTATCACAAGATATTCATAACGGCTGGCAGCTCGCACCCCAAGGAAGCTCTCTGATGCAAACGTAAAGGGGCGTAGATAAAGGCTCGCACCCTCTGTTTCCGGCACCCAGCGCGAATCGGCACGCACAAGTCCCACAATTGAAGCCATAAAATCTCTGGCAGAGAGCTCTGGAATAGCGAGCCTGCGGCCAGAGCGGTTGAGACGAGCAGCGTTATAGAGCGGGCGGAAAGTCCAAATGGATCCGTCGTCGTGCCGATAAGCCTTCAGCCCCTCAAACACTTCTTGGCCATAGTGCAACACTGCAGTACCTGGATCGAGAGAGAGCGGGCCATAGGGTTCGATCACTTTACGGCCCCAACCGCCCTCAGCGCTCCAGGTGGCATGCGCCATGTAGTCGGAATAATCCACGCCGAAACCCAGCTTTTGCATCTGCGCTTGATATTCAGCATCGCTCTTGCGGTGCTCATTAGCGATCAGCTCAAATCCATCTGCCAACATATCAGCAGCTGGAATGGGCTGAGCGGCATCGCGCTCAAGTTGTGTTATTTCATGTGCCATAAAGCTCATGCTAGTTCTTTCCTCGCAAATGCTCCCATGCCGTTCACTAGGTAAACACGTACAGCTATACACCAGCTCTTAACGGTGCGATAGTATGAGGATATTGTATGAGTGTTGTGGCGGCGCCACTTTCGAGGAGACAACATGAGCGAAAATCCAAACTTAGCTGGCAACTTCACCCCTAATCCGCCTTCGGGCTCTCAGGGGCCATTTGGCACTACTCCTTCCCCGCACAATCCGTCCACTTTCGGCTCTTCCACCCCGCCCTCATGGGCTCAGCAACAATCGTCTTTTAATGCTCCTCAGCAACCCACTGGAAATAGCTACTATGCCGCGCCTCATATGCAGCCAGCAGCCAGCAACCCCAGATCTCGCCTCGTGGCTGGTTTGCTGGGAATCTTTCTAGGGAGTCTCGGAATTCACCGATTCTATTTGGGCTATACCTCTATTGGTGTGATTCAGATCTTGGTGACCATCTTCACTTTCGGCCTCGGCGGCCTCTGGGGATTCATTGAGGGCATTATGATTCTCGCGCGCGCCAGTAGCTTCCAATACGACGCTGATGGGCAGCCTCTCACTGACTAAGCAGCCTCTCACTGAGAACGTGCTGCGTGCAGCAGCTATGCGCAATCGTTGCCGGTGAGCGCGTTCTCAGTGAGAGTTTTTTAGCGCGCTAACAGTGCTAAAACCGCACGAAGTTGCACCTGTAGGGTGTGCTCTGCCGCCTCACCGTAGCTTATATGCACCCTAGTCTTATGCCACCCGGCGCGCGATATCATCACCGATCTGCGCAGTGCTCCGCACCAGGGCGGCGCCCGCCTCAGCCGCTGCCGCTCTCGCCTCCATATCAGCATCTACGGCGGCACTCACTGTCTGAGCTAGCTCGGTATACCCGAGGAAATCGAGCATGAGAGCTACCGAACTGATCGTCGCTGTGGGATCGGCTTTTTGCCGGTCAGCGATATCAGGGGCGCTGCCGTGCACCGGCTCAAACATAGAGGGGAATGTGCGATCTGGGTTGAGATTGCCACTCGCGGCCAGCCCGATACCGCCCGTCACAGCTCCCGCTTCATCAGTGAGGATATCCCCGAAGAGATTGTCCGTTACGATCACATCGAATCGCTGCGGATCGTTCACGAGATAAATCGTAGCGGCATCTACATGGCAATAGTCTGTGGCCACATCTGGGTATTCTGCGCCCACACGCTCCACGGTGCGGCGCCACAGATGGCCAGCATGCACCAACACATTGTGTTTGTGCACCAAGGTGAGGTGCTGCCGCCGCTTCTGCGCGAGCTCAAAGGCATAGCGCACCACGCGCTCAGCTCCAAAGGCGGTGTTCACAGATACTTCTGTGGCAATTTCCTGCGGAGTATCAACACGGATCGCTCCGCCGTTGCCGGCGTAGAGCCCTTCAGTGCCCTCACGCACCACCACAAAATCAATATTGCCGGGGTGAGCCAAGGGGCTCGGCACTCCCGGATAATACTTACTCGGCCGCAAATTCACATACTGATCGAGGGCAAATCGCAATTTGAGCAGCAGGCCACGTTCCAGTACCCCACTGGGCATACTAGGATCTCCCACTGCTCCCAGCAAAATGGCATCACAGTTTTTGATCTGCTCTAGCTCTGTATCGGTGAGCACATCGCCAGTGCGGTGGTAACGTGCCGCCCCGAGATCAAACTCGACGGTCTCAAACGATACTCCGCTGCCCGCCGTCACTGCGCGCAGCACTTTCAGCCCTTCTTCCACAACTTCGGGGCCAATTCCATCGCCGCGAATTACGGCTAATTTCACTGTTTCTGCCATAGCACCAGCGTATGCCATCGCCCATTTTCTGAGACAAATAGCTCACAATGCGAACAGATCGCTATGGCGAACAAATCGCTGTGTTCCGCCCGCATAGGCTAATAGAAAGCGCTATTCTGGGGTAGGCGGATTCTAGGGGTGGTTGCAACGGTTAGGTGTTGATGAGTTCGAGTATTTTTTCTGATGGTTTCTTCCAGTTTAGTGTTTTGCGTGGCCGGTCGTTGAGTTCTTCGGCGACGGCGTCGAGGTAGGCCTCGGAATAGG
>JALELI010000052.1 GCA_022768785.1 Arcanobacterium sp.
TGGCCGCTGAGAGTGCGCAGGAGAGAAATATGTTTATCAATGAGGGGCTCGGCGTATTTTGGAATGCCGTCAATCGTGCTCAAATCGGCTTAGACCCCAGAACGGGAGCTCAGCTCAACAGTTTTTCACCGCAGGAGGTAGCTCTTGTAGATGCACTCACCCGCCCACACACCGAAACCGAATTTCGGCAGCGCGCACAGCAGCTGCACATTCCGTATTCACGGGCGCAGCGCATCATAGCGCTGCTCGATAGCGCTGGAATGCTCACCACCGATCTTCCCCAAGTGCCTGATGCCGCCGCTTATTGGCGTATTCACCACGCTGTTCCCACCCATCGCGCCCATGCTCATGTGCATATCCCACGTTTAGATCCCACTAGCCAGGCGATCGCCCTAGCTTTGGCCAGGGCCGGAATTGGAGTGATCTCCACTGCTGATTCGGGAATCGTCACTCCGCATGATCACCCATTGTGGGCTCGGCGCTATCTTGGAATGCGCAAAGTAACGGCGTTCACCGCTGTTCTACGAGAAGAGAATCCTCAGGTACGCATCGCGAGCGCCCAACCTCCAGATTTGGTGCTCCTCACTAGCTCTCACGGTATAGATCCTTATGCGGCTTCTCGCTACACCGCTAGCGGGATTCGAGTGTTTCACGCGTGGGTGGAAGAGGTTGATGCATATCTTGGCCCGCTGACTGTTGCCCATGAAACGCCGTGCGCCACCTGCGTAAATTTGCATCGCGTTGATGCCGATCCTGCCTGGGCAGTGCTCGCCCCGCAAGCTTTTTCTGCGCAGCCAGTGATTCCCGAGAGCAGCACCCTCTCCCTCATAGCTGCGCTGAGCGCCCGCGAGATCCTCACCGAAATTGATGGCCACGCTTCTCTTCTGCGCGGCGGCCTCTACCGCATTCCGCCCAGCCCTGAGCCCCCAGAGATACTCTCAGTTCCATTCCACTCACAGTGCGGCTGTGCCGCAGACGGCGCAGCCGCTCAGTTTGAACGCACCACCTCGAGCACCGCCTCACCATAAGTGGTGAGCTTCGTTTTGCCCACCCCACGGATACTCCCCAGCTGCGCCAAATTCTCAGGGTGCACTCGAGCGATCATACGCAACGTTGCATCGTGGAAAATCACATATGCTGGCTTTCCGAGCGAATGAGCCTCCTGTGCACGCCACTCTTTGAGCTTCTCAAAGAGTGCAAACACCTCTGGGGCTTCCTCTTGAAACTGCTGGAGATCTGCAGCTTTTCGGCGCCGCACCTGGGTGGAGCGCGAAGCTTCCTGCGGCCACAGTGGCTCTAAAAAGCGTGAGAGCTTGTTGGCAGAGCGAGCTCCGTAAGAGCGCGCATAACTTAAAAATAGCTGCTTTCGAGCCCGAGTGATCCCCACATAGAGGAGCCGCTTTTCCTCTTCAATTGCCTCTGGAGTTCGCGCGTAAGAAATCGGCACGAGCCCCTCTGCTAACCCGGTTAGAAACACAACATTCCACTCCAAGCCTTTAGCTCCATGCAGTGAAGACAGCGTGACGGCATTTGTGAGCGGCACATTGTGCAGCTCTGCCCGCTCTTCTAGCTCCGCCACAAATTGCCCAATTCGCGCACGGCGTTTCTCCCAGAGTTCCTCTGCAAGCCCGCGCAGAGCATCGAGAGATTCCCACCGCTCACGGCTTGCTCCCTGCGCTGTTGGCCCTTGCGGCCGCCACCCGAGATTGCGCAGTGCCCCCTCCACCAACTCTGGTAACGGAGCAGAATCCCCATTTGTGCTGCGCTCCGCTGCAAGCATTCCGTCATTTGCACGTGAGCTTGAGAGTGCGCTAGTAGCACTTCTCCCTCCACTCGCTTCTTCACGTGCCTGAGCTCGTAGCACCACCATAGCTTCGCGCACTTCACGGCGCTGGAAAAAGCTCTCTTGCCCTTGGAGCACAAACGCTATTCCAGCATCTGCCAACGCCTGCTCAAATTCTGCAGACTGCGCATTTGTACGATACAAAATAGCAATATCGCTGAGCTGTATTCCTCCTTCTGAGAGCCGTTTAATAGTGGCAGCCACCTTCTCCGCCTCTTGTGAGCCATGCTCATAGCTCGTAAAACTCACTGGCGCTCCCGAATCTGCCATTGCCCGCAGATGTAGCGGGCGCACCCCCGTACCAGTGGCCACCACAGCATTAGCCAATGAAACTATTTCAGGGGTGGAACGATAGTTACGGTTGAGCTCAATCTCCTGAGCACGCGAATGCTCTTTCGAAAAAGTTTCCAAATAATCTGCGCGTGCACCAGTGAAGGAGTAGATCGTTTGGGCACTATCGCCCACCACACAGAGATCCCGGCGATCCCCGAGCCACAGTTGCAGTAATCGGTGCTGCATCGGAGACACATCTTGATACTCATCTACCACAAAATAGGAGTACTGCTCCCGAATATTACGAGCTATATCTGGCCGATCCAGCATTATTCCGATGAGAATGAGTATCACGTCTTCAAAATCAATCACTCCCCGCTCAGCTTTCACCTCTTCATAAGCGCTGAGGAGATGGGCAATATCTGCAGGGTTCTGATCAGCCACTTCCACTCGGCCATTTTGCTGCGCCTGCGCCGCATAATTTTCAGGAGTAATCAGTGAAACTTTTGCCCATTCAATTTCTGCGGCGAAATCACGCACCGATGGCACGTCTGTGGGCATTCCGAGCTGTGCCGCTGCTGCTGCTACCAACGCGGCTTTCGATTCTTTGATCTCGGGCACGTGCCCACCGATAGCATTGGGCCAAAAATAGCGCAACTGCGATAGCGCCGCCGAGTGGAACGTGCGCGCCTGCACCCGGTGCACCCCTAAATTACGCAACCGCGAGCGCATTTCTCCCGCAGCCCGCGCCGTGAACGTCACCGCCAAAATATTCTGCGGCTGCACAGCTCCAGTACGCACAGCCTGCGCAATCCGATAAGTGATGGCCCGCGTTTTTCCGGTGCCGGCTCCGGCACGCACGCACACGAATCCCCGAGTGGCTTCTGCCACTGCACGCTGCTCAGGATCGAGCGCCTCTAATAAATCGCCGGTGCCCACAATCACTCCCTCCCACGGCTTAAGTGTATGGGGTGCCTCCTGGGAAATTTCAAAAAATTTCCCAGCTCTGGCCACGGCTCACTGTGAGAGACATGGGCCCGCCGTGCAGAAACCACCCGCAGATGCACGGTGTGGCAGGCGCTTTCCTCGTACTATTCCTTTTCTACGCCGCAAAGTTTCCGCTTCACCGCCAGGTGCGCGCCACCACAGACTGCCCAATCACACGCGAACCCAAATACACCACCACAGACTGCCCCCGCGGCAAACCGCGCACCTCCTCGTGCAAATCCACGATCATGCGCTGCTCGGCACGCACGCCGTCGCCGTCAATCCGCACGGTGGCCGGCACTTCCCGCCCGTGGGCCCGCACCTGCACCACTGCTTCCACTCCCGCGCTGGCATCAATCTCTTCAGCTAACCACACAGGCTGCTCCCCTTCGATATGGCGCAGCGCTAGCGCCTCTTTCGGCCCCACCGTGATCACGTTGCTCTTCACGTTCACATCGAGCACATAGCGTGGCCGGCCGTCCGCTGCCGGCACTGTGAGCCCTAAACCTTTGCGCTGACCAATCGTATATCCGATTGCTCCTGTATGCTCGCCGAGCACACGCCCCTCCTCATCGCGGATCTCACCGGGTTGGGCACCGAGACGCGCTCGTAAGAAGCCGAGGGTATCACCGTCTGGAATAAAGCAAATATCAAACGATTCCGCCTTAGCACTCACTGGCAGCCCCCGCCGAGCTGCTTCTTCGCGCACCGCGTCTTTAGAGGGAATCCCCCCGAGCGGGAAGAGCGCATGCGAGAGCATCTCGTTGCCAATCGCGCTGAGCACATAACTTTGATCTTTAGAGCGATAGGCAGCGCGATGCAGCTCCACCGGCTCGCTTCCCGCCCCTACATGCGGCAAGAGCTGGGCATAGTGCCCCGTGGCTACGGCGTCGAAACCATGCTCGAGTGCATAATTTTGCAGCACTGCGAACTTCACGTGCTCATTGCAAAACACACAGGGGTTAGGGGTTTGCCCTGCGGCGTAGCGATCCAGGAACTCTTGAATCACAATGCGAGAGAACTCTTCGGCGTAATCCCACACGTGGAAATCCACACCCAGTTGCTGCGCCACCCGCTCGGCGTCACGGCGATCTTGCGGATTCCCACACCCGCGAAGCGGCCCTGTGGGCACATCTGTTGCAGCCAGGTTAGCGTGCAAAGCCAGGTATACACCCGTCACATCATGCCCAGCCTCCACGGCTCGTGCGGTGGCCACTGAGGAATCCACTCCCCCACTCATTGCTGCAAGAATCTTCATAGGCACAGTGTAAAGAGCAATCTCGCTAGCTTTCCAGCGCTGAGCGCACCTGTAAGTGTGAGCCCGATTTCATCGGCCGTATTTTCACCGCAGCTATCTCTAGCCATCTTCTAAAACTCACAACCTCACATTTACCCAGCTTGAAACGCTGGAAAAAGCTGACAAAATAGAAAGGTGACTTTTCAACTACTCCCTCCCACCAGAGGTTTTGAACCGCTCGTAGCCGAACGCTCCACTAATTCGCACAGCTCTCCCACCGAACTGGGGGTGCATCTTGTAGGCGACGGCGTAGATGTAGCCGTGATGGCAAGCCAGGCCACAGCTGTGCAGATCTGTTTTTTTGACGCCGTGAGCGACACTCCTGGAGTTCCGCGCAGTTTTGTGGAGCGCCGATTTGATCTACATCAAGACCTTTACGGCGTGTGGCAGGGGCATGTGAGTGGAATTAAAGCTGGCCAAATCTATGGCTTCCGCGCAGATGGAGCGTGGGATCCTGAGCACGGGCTGTTTTACAACCCTGCAAAGGTGATGCTCGATCCCTACGCCACTGCGATTGCCCGCATGCCGATTTTGCATTCATCGCTCTACGCTCACGCCGTAGACAGCAATCTCAACTCGTTGCCCGGCATGGTGCGCGACAATCAAGATTCTGCACCATTCGCAGCTTTAGGGCAGGTGACGGCGCTCCCACCGCAGGCAGAACACGTGCGCGTGCCATGGGAAGAAACGGTGATTTATGAAGCTCACGTGGTGGGCCTCACCAAAGAACGTGAAGATATCCCTGCCGAACTGCGTGGCACTTACGCCGGAGTGGCGCACCCGGCGATGATACACCACCTCAAAAAGCTCGGAGTTACCACTTTGGAGCTGCTGCCGATCTATGCAAAGATGTCTGAGCCATTCCTCACTCTGAAAGGGCTCACAAATTACTGGGGATACAACACCCTCAATTTCTTTACGCCCGAGCCCAGCTACGCCACAGCTGCTGCACAGGCTGGTGGGCCAGAAGCTGTGCTCGATGAGGTGCGTGGAATGGTGTCTATTCTGCACCAAGCGGGCATCGAAGTGGTGCTCGATGTGGTGTATAACCACACGAATGAAGCGGGAGTGACTGGCCCTGCTACAAGCTTCCGCGGGCTCGATCACTTGGGCTACTATCGCTACGATTCGTTTAACCCTGGCTACTTGAAAGACACCACTGGCTGCGGCAACGCTTTGGATTTCCGGCGCTCCGCACCGATTGCGCTCACGCTGGATTCACTGCGCTATTGGATGCAGCGCGTGGGAGTAGACGGCTTCCGCTTCGATCTGGCCGTCACTCTTGGGCGCGAAGGAGATTCTTTTAATCCGCACCACCCACTCTTCACTGCTGCGCTCAACGATCCGGTGCTTCGCACCGTGAAACTGATTAACGAGCCGTGGGATCTGGGCCCTAACGGCTGGCAAACCGGAAACTTCTGTGCTGGCACGGCCGATTGGAACGATCACTTCCGCGATGCAGTGCGATCATTTTGGCTCACTGAGCCGGCAACGATCGAAGCCGGCGGGCGCGGTGCCGATCTACGCAATCTAGCCACCCGTCTCGCTGGCTCTGCCGATCTCTTTGCGCATGGACGCACTGCCGATGGGCGCGGAGTATTTTCATCAATTAATGTGATCACCACTCACGATGGCTTCTCGTTGTGGGATCTTGTGAGCTTTAACAGTAAGCACAACGAAGCAAATCTCGAAGGCAATAGCGATGGCTCTAATAACAACCACTCCTGGAATCATGGAATAGAGGGATTTGCAAGTTTGAGCGAACTCCCCGATCACGGAGAATCGATCTTAGCCCGGCGGCGCCATTCGGCGCGCAACTTGCTCGGCACACTGATGTTCTCCGCCGGCACTCCAATGCTGCGAGCGGGAGATGAGCTGCTCAAAAGCCAATCGGGCAACAACAACGCCTACTGCCAAGATAACGCGATGAACTATCTGCAGTGGGAGAGCTCGGAAGCCGTGCAGAATTTCACCGATACCGCAGCTTATCTGGCTAAACTGCGCGCAGCTCACCCTGTGCTGCGCCCCACCCGTTTCTTCACCGGCACCGTAATCGGCAGCGATGCCCTCGCAGATCTGGAATGGTTCGATGCCACAGGCCACCATATGCCAGATTAC
>JALELI010000059.1 GCA_022768785.1 Arcanobacterium sp.
TCACCCTCACTGTGCCAGATTTTCGGGTGGTGTTTACGCGGCCGCTGCCAATCTTGATCGGAGTGGCAGCCCAATATCTCATCATGCCGAGCTTGGCAGTATTCGTGGTATGGCTTTTGCAGCTTCCTCCAGATGCTGCAGTGGGCGTTATTCTCGTGGGCTGCGCCCCTGGCGGCACTGCTTCTAATGTGGTGGCATATCTAGCAAAAGCAGATGTGGCACTCTCAGTTACAATGACGTCGGTTTCTACAATCATCGCCCCGATCTTCACCCCTCTGCTCACTGCATGGCTCGCCGGAAAATACATGCCCGTGAGCGCCGGAGCCATGGCAATATCCATCGCTCAAATGGTGCTGGCCCCCGTGATCGGCGGGCTCGTGGTGCGGCTTATATTCCCCAAGCTCGTGGATCGACTACTGCCCGCACTCCCATGGCTTTCCACAATCGTGATTGCCATTGTGGTGGCGGGAGTGGTGGCTCCCTCCCATGAAGCAGTGCGCACGGCGGGAGTGCTCGTATTTGCGGCAGTGGCTGTGCACAATCTTCTCGGATTCGCAATAGGATTTGGCTTTGCAAAGCTCTTGCGCAGCTCTGGCCGCGTGGCCCGCACCGTTTCCATCGAAGTGGGTATGCAAAATTCGGGTATGGCTGCCACACTGGCTAATCAGTATTTTCCAGGTACTGCAGCTGCTCTACCTGGCGGAATTTTTTCGATTTGGCACAACCTGTCTGGAGCCGTTCTCGCGCTTATTTTCCGCCGCCTAGCAGAGCGGGAGAGCACGAAACTGGCAGAGCAAAAGAGTGCAAAATAGCGCAGTGCTTTATCGCCGGAGTTTCCACCGTTGTGCCAGCGTTTCCCACCGTTGTGCCAGCGTTTTGCTCGGCGTCTTAGGCCACAGCCAGTTACGTAAATAGGAAATCACAAATGTTGCTGCCGCCAGCAGATACTCCACAAGCAACAGCCCTCCCCCTAAAAGGCTGTGCCAATACGGCATGGTCAAAGTAGTTAAAGGCGTTCCGTCTGCAGACAGTATCGTGCGATCATTGAGTGAAAGGAGCAAGAGCATAGCCGCAAAAAGGCACAGTAGCTCCACAGCACGGCACAAGAAATAAGCTAAGCCTCGGGGTTTCTCTCCACTGGTGCAGCAATCTTGCTCCCGCTCGGGCGTTGTTGTTGCAAACACTGAGATGGATATAAGCACCAGAGTGGGTAACACCACCGCCACTTTATGAAAGGTGCGCACATCAGCCTGCGGGGCAATGAGCACACAATAAGCCCAGGCGGCAAAAGCACACAGAAGAGATCCCACAACCGCAAGGATTTTTATCACTGTATTTCGCTGCGATCTATTCACGTTCATCCCTCTTCTTCCTGCACTGTATTAACGATTAACGCCGATCAATGCAAGGTTAGGATATTGTATGCTGCTGGATATCCTCCCCCATAGTTGCAATAAATAGTTTGTTTCACATAAGAGGCTTTACCTAAAGCAATTTTCGCTAAGGCCTGTGACCACCAATCAATAGAGGAACACTTGCAAAAAACAACCGACTTTTTGAAAAATTTCATTTCTGTGACCTTTCATAAAAGCATGAACCACACATGCATTATCAATGAGTGATGTGCAACACAAATAATAACGTACTCCGGGCAAAAAAATGTCAAATACCCACAGGTGTAGCTCCCTCTCCCTAAAGATAACCTTTTGTTGCACGACGATGCCCCAGCGCTCAACAACGCCCGGCGGCGTCACACTATGGGAATACCCGCATTCGCAAATACTGCTGCCGCCAGCAGATACTCCACAAGCAACAGCCCTCCCCCTAAAAGGCTGTGCCAATACGGCATGGTCAAAGTAGCCGAAGGCGTTCCGTCTGCAGAACCTTCAGAACCTTCTCATGCCACGCCGTCCAACATCTGATATTGAAGTTCACAATATGAAACACTCCACTCGCTGGCGCGCTGGAACGCTAAATAGGAATCATGACGCATACCGAAGATTTACTCTCTCAAGAGCCAGCACGCCCCGTACGCTCCGCAGAAGATCGCAGCGCATTGCGCGCCGTCACAGTTTTTCCTATTCTCATTATCGCCGCTGCCCTGTGGGGGTTCTTCTCTCCAGAAACAGCCGGAGTGCTCACGGGATACACCACGTATCTGCTAGGCGTCATCATGTTTGGCATGGGGCTCACTCTCACGGTGCCAGATTTTAAACTCGTATTCACTCGCCCACTGCCGATCTTGATCGGAGTGGCAGCCCAATACCTCATCATGCCGAGCCTAGCTGTGCTCATCACGTGGGTACTTCACCTCCCACCAGAGCTCGCTGCTGGAGTGATTTTGGTGGGGTGCGCTCCTGGCGGCACTAGCTCCAACGTAATTTCCTACCTCGCAAAAGCCGATGTGGCACTATCCGTCACAATGACTTCCATCTCTACGCTCCTCGCGCCGATCCTCACCCCACTGCTCACCGCATGGCTCGCCGGAAAATACATGCCTGTGAGCGCCGGAGCCATGGCAATATCTATCGTACAAATGGTGTTAGTGCCCGTTATTGCCGGGCTCGTGATTCGTTTGATCATTCCAAAAGTAGTACAAAAAATTCTGCCGGTATTGCCGTGGATCTCTACTATCGGCATCTCTGGAGTGGTGGCAGCTGTGGTGGCCCCCTCGCACGAAAAGATTGTGGAAGCCGGCGCCCTAGTGCTCATCGCTGTGATAGCTCACAACGTGCTCGGATACGCCGTTGGGTTTGGGTTCTCAAAGCTCTTGCGCACCACAAACAAAGTGGCTCGCACTGTGTCGGTGGAGGTGGGTATGCAAAATTCTGGCTTGGCCGCCACATTGGCAGCGCACTATTTTTCCCCAGTCGCAGCGCTTCCCGGTGCCATCTTCTCGATTTGGCACAATCTCTCCGGCGCTTTGCTCTCTGTGATATATCGCCGCCTAGCAGAACGCGATGAGGCCAGAAGCTCTGCTATGTGACCAGAGGCTCTGCTATGTGAAAAGATAGGCTTATGATTGGTTTCATTGGCGCAGGATCAATGGGCGGTGCCCTGCTGCGCGGAGTGCTCAGCGCTGGCACCACCGCTGCAGATACCATACTGTTCTCACGAAAAAATGCCGAGGCTGGAAAAGCGCTTGCACGCGAGCTGGGCGTGCACTTCGTGAGTTCCAACACCGAGCTGGTGCGTGCTGTTGGTGCAGGAATCGTGGTGATCGCCGTCAAACCGCATCAAATCGGAGCCGTTCTCGATGAAATCTCTGCAGCTGCTGCCAACGCCGGCACAGTGATCGTTTCCGTGGCAGCCGGCACAAACTTGGCCGCGCTCCAATCTCACCTCAACTCCGCACAGCCGATCGTTCGCGCCATGCCAAATGTGGCCAGCTCAATTGGCATGGGTATGACGGCGATGGCTCGCGTCAGCTCTGTATCTGGCGCACAATTCGATGCCGTGTGCGATCTTTTTAAGGCTGCGGGCGGCGTTATTGAACTCCCCGAACAGCAGTTCTCAGCTTTCACGGCCATCGCCGGATCCTCCCCCGCATGGACGTTCCAATATATTGATGCACTCTCCCGTGGGGCGCTTGCCAATGGCATGAGTAAGGCAGATTCACTACGCTGCGCAGCACAAGCAGTGCTAGGAGCAGCTCAGCTCGTGCTCGATGGGCTTGATCAAGACGTGCGGCCGCAGGCCCTGATCGACACCGTCACCTCTCCCGGAGGCACCACGGTTGCAGGCCTTATCGCCGCCGAAAATTCTGGTTTCACCAACGCCACTATCGCAGCAGTGCAGGCGTGCATTGCACGCGATCAAGAAATGGTGAAGTGATTCCAAGCTGTATACGTGCAAGAAAAGCTAAATTCTCACCACCTCTAGCACGGTGAGCGCGCCACATCTCACAGTGGGCAATAATCGCTAAATAAGCTGAGTGTGGGAGAATAGCCGCATGGCTATATTTAATAATTCCGCATTGCTTGATCACACCAAGGTTCCGGAAAAGGCAGCTCTCGAGGGGCTAGAAGAGCGCTGGGGAGCCCAGTGGCGCGAATCAGATCTCTATCATTTCGACACTGACACCTCGCGCGATGCCGTCTATTCAATCGACACCCCACCCCCCACCGTCTCGGGCTCACTCCACGTGGGGCACGTGTTTAGCTACACTCATACCGATGTGATTGCCCGCTATCAGCGTATGCGCGGCAAGAACGTATTTTATCCGATGGGGTGGGACGACAATGGCCTCCCCACCGAGCGCCGCGTGCAAAATTATTACGGCGTGCGCTGCGATCCTTCACTCCCTTACGATCCTGATTTTGTGCCTCCACACAACGGCGGCGACGGCAAGAGTATCAAGTATGCCGATCAGCAGCCGATTTCTCGGCGCAATTTTATCGAACTGTGCTGGAAGCTCACGAAAGAAGATGAGCAGCAGTTCGAACACCTCTGGCGCTACCTCGGCCTCTCGGTGGATTGGAAACAGAACTACCAGACGATCGGCGCAAAAGCCCAGAAAGTGGCTCAAGCGGCGTTCCTCAAGAACCTCGAACGTGGTGAGGCATATCAGAGCCAAGCCCCCGGCCTGTGGGACGTCACATTCCAGACCGCTGTGGCCCAAGCTGAGCTCGAATCCCGCCCATACCCCGGCTTCTATCACAAGCTCAACTTCCACAGAACAGACGGCACTGGAGATGTGGAAATTGACACCACCCGCCCCGAGCTACTGCCCGCTTGTGTGGCGTTGATCGCCCACCCAGATGACGAGCGCTATCAGCACCTCTTCGGCACCACCGTCACCAGCCCAATCTTTGGTGTGGAAGTGCCCGTGCTGGCCCACCCACTAGCCGAGATAGATAAAGGCGCAGGCATTGCCATGTGCTGTACTTTCGGTGATGTAACAGACGTGCAGTGGTGGCGCGATCTACAGCTCCCCCTGCGCAATGTGCTACGCAAAGATGGCCGACTGCTCGCAGAGGTGCCAGAGTGGATCGAGAGCGCTGCTGGCCGCGCCATGTATGAGCAGATGGCAGGGAAAACCACATTCTCCGCCCGCAAGGCACTTGTGGAAGCGTTGAAAGCCTCCGGCGAGATGATCGGTGATGAGGAGCCCACTCAGCGCAACACCAACTTCTTTGAAAAGGGCGATAAGCCGCTCGAAATTGTGATGAGCCGGCAGTGGTATATCCGCAATGGCGGCAGCGCACATATTGAAGCTAACGGCAAAGAGCTGCGCGAGAACCTCATTCACCGCGGCCAAGAGCTCGATTTCCACCCTGATTTTATGCGCGTACGCTACGAAAACTGGGTGAGCGGGCTCAATACCGATTGGCTTGTATCGCGCCAACGGTTCTTCGGCGTGCCATTGCCCGTATGGTACAAGATCAGCGCATCGGGCGATGTTGATTATGAGGCCGTGCTCACCCCGAACCTTGATCAGCTCCCGGTAGACCCCACCACGGATTGCCCTCCTGGCTATAGCGAAGATCAGCGCGGAATGCCCGGAGGATTCCAGGGCGAAGTAGATATTCTCGACACCTGGGCCACTTCCAGCCTCACTCCGCAGATCGCAGGTGGCTGGCTTACTGATGACGCGCTGTTTCACGCCGTCTACCCGATGGACGTGCGCCCGCAAGGCCAGGATATTATCCGCACTTGGCTGTTCTCCACGATGGTGCGTGCCCATCTCGAATTCGGTGCTATCCCTTGGAAACATGCAGCTATTTCAGGGTGGATCCTCGATCCAGACCACAAGAAGATGAGCAAATCTAAGGGCAATGTGGTCACCCCAATGGGGCTGCTAGAAAAGCACGGATCCGATGCTGTGCGCTACTGGGCGGCCTCGGCTCGCCTCGGCACTGATGCCGCTTTCGATGAACAGCAGATGAAGATCGGACGCCGACTGGCTATGAAAGTACTCAACGCTTCAAAGTTTGCGATGCAGACCGCCGGAGTGGGTGCCCCTATGAATCTAGACGTCACCGCCGTCACCGAGCCTCTCGATCGCTCAATGCTCGCTGCGCTCGCCACCGTTGTGCAACAAGCCACTGAGGCGCTCGATAGCTACGATCACACCCGCGCCTTGGAACTCACAGAAACTCTTTTCTGGACTTTCTGTGACGACTATTTGGAGCTAGTGAAAGAACGTGCCTACGACCGCGATAGCGAGATATCCGCTCAGGCAGGTGGTGAGGCTAAAGTGGCTTCAGCTCGTGCCGCACTTGATATCGCGATCGACACATTCATACGTCTCCTGGCGCCGGTATTGCCCTATGCCACAGAGGAAGTGTGGAGCTGGTATCGCACGGGCTCCGTGCACCGTGCCCAGTGGCCAGCAGCTGCCGATCTTGAAACTGGTGCAGACCCTGCACTGCTTCATGCGGCATCTGTAGCTCTCGTGGCTCTGCGAAAGGTGAAAACTGAGCAGAAAGTAGCGCAGCGCAGCGAATATGTGCACGCCACTCTCACGGTTCCTGCCGCAGATCTGGCCGCCACTCAAGCGGTGGCCAGAGATCTCGCTGCCACATCACACGTGATCGGTGAATTCACAGTAGTTGCGGGCGATGTAACTGCTCCTGCCGTCACCGATTTTGAGCTCAAGCCTGCACAGCCCCGCAGAAAGTGAGGAACTATGAGTGAATTTCTCAATGAAGATGGGGTGGCTTTCCGCCCTGGCAAAGTAATTGTGCCCGACGATCTCTCAGTGCCTGCGCTACTGCGCCGGCTTGGAGAGCAGACGCCACGACGCACCGCTATGCAGCGAAAGCTCGATTTTTCAGGCGCCTGGGCAGATGTGTCTTGGGCACAGCTGATGAGTGAAGTGCGCGCAGTGGCGCGTGGCCTCATTGCGTGGGGGCTCCAACCTGGCGATGCAGTGGGCATCATGGCTCACACCAGCTACCAGTGGGCGCTCTTCGATTTTGCGATTCAATTCGCAGGCGGGCTCTCAGTGCCGATCTACGAAACTGATTCTACGAGCCAGGCAGAGTGGATTATTCAAGATGCTGGGCTCCGCGCCGTGGTGGCAGAAAACGCCCAAATTGCCTCAGTGCTAGAACCCGTGTTAAAAAAACGCAATAAATTTGAGCAGATCTGGGTGATCACTGACGACGCTCAAGAAAAGATCACAGCTGGGGGAAACGCTTCACTCGACGCCGAAATCGACAAACGAATTGACGCGATGAACGCCGATACGGTGTGGACTATCATCTACACCTCCGGCACCACCGGCCAGCCCAAAGGCGTGGAACTCACTCACCGCAACATTTTACATGTGGTGATGAACGGCCCCACAGATGATGAACTGATGAAGATCATCGCTGGAAAAGGAGCCCGCACTCTGCTGTTCTTGCCGATGGCCCACGTGTTTGCGCGGTTCTTCAACCTCGTGATGCTCTACGCCGGAAAACCGATCGGGCACTCCCCTGACGCCAAGAATCTCGTGGCTGATATGCAGAGTTTCAAACCCACATTTATTTTGGCGGTGCCGCGCGTATTTGAGAAGATCTACAACGCCGCTGATGCCAAGGCTGGGAAAGGGCTTGCTCTGCGCACATTCCGTACTTTTGCAAAAGTGGCAATTAACTATTCGCGAGCGCTGGACACCCCCGAAGGGCCGAGCAAGAAACTCATCGCCCAGCACGCTCTAGGCGAGCGGCTTGTGTATTCAAAGATCAAGGAGATCACCGGAGGAAAGCTTCGGTGTGCGATTTCGGGAGGTGCGCCGTTAGGCGAACGGCTCGGCAGCTTTTTCCGCGGTATCGGGATTGCAGTGTATGAAGGCTATGGCCTCACCGAAACGAGTGCCCCCACATGCGTAAACACTCCCGATTCTATGCGAATTGGCTCAGTGGGGGTGGCCTATCCTGGATGCTATCTCAAAGTAGCTGATGACGGCGAACTGCTCGTGCGTGGAGACCACGTGTTTCGCGGTTACCATGGCAACAAGAAAGCCACCGCTGAGGTGTTTACTGCTGACGGGTGGTTCCGCACCGGCGATATGGGCCGGATTGACGACGATGATTTCATCTGGATCACTGGCCGTAAAAAGGAATTGATCGTGACGGCGGGCGGCAAGAACGTGGCTCCTGCGCAGCTGGAAGATCTGTTGCGGGGCCACCCGCTCATCTCACAGGTAGTGGTGGTTGGCGATAAGAAGCCTTTTGTAGCGGCTATTATCACGCTCGATGCCGAAGCGCTTCCCCGCTGGCTTGAGAATCACGATCTACCGCCTATGGGGGTGGCAGAAGCCGCTGCCGATCCCCAAGTGATCGCTGCAATTGATCGTGCCGTGAAGCGCACCAACGAACACGTGTCTCGCGCTGAATCGATCCGTAAATTTGAAATCCTCACCACTGATTTCACTATCGGCAATGGGTATCTCACTCCGTCGCTCAAAGTGAAACGAGCCAAAGTGCTTGAAGATTTTGAGCCGGTGATTGAAAAGATCTACGGATAACGGCACTGCGATTGTGTGGGGCCAGGAAGATTCAATCTTCCTGGCCCCACACACATAATCACCGCTCTCGTATCTCTCGATGGCGCTGCACCACTCGATCTGCCATAACTCGCCATATTGCGAGCATAATCTCCGGATCTAGGCCCTGTTCCTGAGAGAGCTCTTCAATTCGCTGCACCTGCTGAGCCTCACGCTCCGTATCAGTAACTGGCAGCCCCACTCGGGCTTTCAACTGCCCCACACGCTCGGTGATCGCAAAACGCTGCGCCACAATGTGCACTAACTCCGCATCGCATTTATCGATAGCCTGCCGGTATTTGAGAAGCTCTGCATGTGCTTCATCAACCATTTTCATAGCAGCGGCTCCTTTCTCCACAGCGTATACGTTCCAGACGTTCTCTGCGCCATTGGCTCACGCGCGATGATAGAGGCACCAGGCCCCTTTATGCTTCGCACTGCACAGCCTACCTGCGCAAGCCTACCTTGTGAGCTCACATATCAGCAGCAGAGATCACGTTACGCAGTTTTAGCTGGCTCTTCCAGCATGAGCTTGGGCTCTGCCGTACCTGCCACAGCGGCAGCATCAATCATCACCGAGCGCACATCAGTGCGGGAGGGAATCTCAAACATCAATTCACGCAGTAAATTCTCCAAGATAGAGCGCAATCCACGGGCACCAGTGCCGCGCTCCATCGCCTGCGCAGCAATTGCTTCTAACGCATCGTCTGTGAATTCTAACTGCACCCCATCTAGCTCAAACATCTTCTGGTATTGCTTAATAAGGGCATTCTTGGGCTTCACGAGGATATTCACTAGATCACTCTGAGTGAGCCCATCTACCGTAGCGATGATCGGCAACCTTCCCACAAGTTCCGGTATCAGCCCAAATTTGTGCAGATCGTCAGGAGTAACTTCATGGAAGAGATCACTCTCATGATCGGCGCTGTGCAAAGTAGCCCCGAATCCGATTCCGCGCCGGCCCGCACGATTGGCTACAATCTCTTCCATACCCGCAAATGCGCCTGCCACGATAAAGAGCACATCGGCTGTGTTGATCTGAATCAGATCGTGTTGGCCAGGGTTCTTCCGCCCCCCTTGAGGCGGGATAGCAGCAGTTGTGCCCTCAATAATCTTGAGCAATGCCTGCTGCACTCCTTCTCCCGAAACATCACGAGTGATTGAAGGATTTTCAGATTTACGCGAAATCTTATCAATTTCGTCGATATAAATAATCCCATGCTCTGCCCTCGCCACATCGCCGTCAGCAGCTTGCAGCAATTTGAGTAAGATATTTTCCACATCTTCGCCCACATACCCCGCCTCAGTGAGCGCAGTGGCATCAGCGATGGCAAAAGGCACATTCAGCATACGAGCCAGGCTCTGGGCGAGATATGTTTTGCCAGTTCCGGTGGGGCCCATCAGCAAAATATTCGATTTGCCAATCTCCACTGGCTCATCGCTATCCGATCTGGGTTTTTCCCCGCTGGTGGCAGCACGCCCGTTCTTCAGCTGCTGTGCACTCTGAGTGGCACGGATCTTTTCGGCTGCCCTGATTCGCTTGTAATGGTTGTACACTGCCACGGCAAGAGTACGTTTAGCTCCCTCTTGCCCCACCACATATTCATCGAGAAAATCATAGATCTCTTGTGGCTTAGGGAGCTTAGTTTTTTCCGCTTTCTGCTCAGCTTCGTGGCCGAGCTCCTCCGCAATAATCTCGTTGCACAAATCGATACACTCATTGCAGATATACACACCCGATCCGGTGATGAGCTTGCGCACCTGGCGTTGGCTCTTCTGGCAAAATGAGCATTTTAAGATATCTGCAGCATCGGCAGTGGGCATCACGGCCACCTTCCTCAAAACAATTCCGCCACTATTCCACACCATCAGAGCCATAAACTCCACTGGGCGCGCTGAGATACATGGTAAAAGTCGGGGAGCAGCCGGCCTGCGTGTGCAGCGGCTACTCCCCGTTGGTCTTCTGGCTAACTCGCCAAAACTTTATTTTTCGCTGGCCGGAGCAGAAGCTTTACGCGACACCAGCACCTGATCCACCAGGCCGTATTCTTTAGCTTGCTCAGCGGTGAGAATCTTATCGCGTGAGATATCTTTAGCCACCTGCTGCGGATCTTGGCCCGAGTGCTTGGCAAGTGTGTCGATCAGCCACTGGCTCATACGCTCAATCTCATCAGCCACAATTGCGATATCAGAGGCTTGGCCTTGCATACCTTCCATAGCCGGCTCATGGATCAAAATCCGCGCATTCGGCAGCGCTAACCGGCGCCCAGGAGCGCCAGCAGCGAGCAGCACAGCAGCCGCAGAAGCAGCTTGCCCCAAGCACACAGTTTGGATCTGCGGCTTGATATACATCATGGTGTCGTAGATAGCAGTGAGCGCTGTGAACGATCCCCCGGGGGAGTTAATATACATCGTGATCGGAGCCTCTGGATCGATTGATTCCAGCACGAGTAACTGCGCCATCACATCATCTGCAGAAGCGTCGTCCACCTGCACCCCGAGAAATACGATGCGATCTTCAAAAAGCTTTGCATAGGGATCCTGGCGTTTATACCCATAGGGCGTGCGCTCTTCGAAATTTGGTAGAATATAGCGCGCCTGCGGCATTGCCGGAGCCGTGCCACCAGGCACCATCAGGCCGTTGTGATTCATCATTATGGGCACTCTCCTCTCAGTTCTCGCCGTTCCCTGCGCTGTGCTCAGCGCCGTCATCAACTCCGCCGCCACCAATCACCGAAGAAGCGTTCGTGATGATGTGATCCGCAAAGCCGTATTCCACAGCTTCTTTCGCGTTAAACCAGTGATCACGGTCAGAATCTTTGATGATCTCTTCAACGGTGTGGCCAGTATGCGCAGCATTTAACTCCGAGAGCTCTTGCTTCATCTTCAAAATGAGATCAGCGTTAATGCGGATATCTGTGGCTGTGCCGCCAGCTCCGCCGAGCGGTTGGTGCATCAACACTCGAGTGTGTGGCGTGATATAGCGTTTACCCTTAGCCCCTGCGCTGAGCAAGAACTGCCCCATCGACGCCGCCAAGCCCATGCCCACAGTGGCCACATCGGGCTTCACATATTCCATCGTGTCAAAGATCGCCATGCCGGCCGTCACTGAGCCCCCAGGAGAGTTGATATAGAGATAAATATCTTTATCAGGATCCTCCGCAGAGAGCAGCAGCAGCTGAGCACACACCATATTGGCCGTCTCGTCCGTCACTTGATCACCAAGCCAAATAATTCGCTCTTTCAGCAGCCTGTTATAAATCGAATCGCCAAGGCTCGGGCTATGCGCCCCTTCGCCAGCGAGATTTGGTACGTGTGGCACACGCACTCCTTTCATACATCATGTGCACTATCGAGCCGCAGTGCGGTGCCTGAATGCCACCACAGCATTACAGAGATTGCTACCACAGCTCAAGATCTATACGTACTCAGCCTAGCGGTTAGGCCAGCGAAAATATGCCGCCGCACCCTGCGCTTTCGCTTACGGCGCACTCAGCTGCAACCGCTAGTAATCTGCAGCAAATTTCTCCCCTGGCGCCACAGCGCGATATCTCACACACCACATCGAGCATTTACCCAACGGGGCTGGCCAGCAATGCTGACCAGCCCCGAAAGAAGAGCACTCAGCTCCGCTATTTCAAAGATGCAAGCGCAGCATCGAAATCCACTTCTTCCGTGATCTCTGGATTCAGCCGCGAATAGAGCACCGTGCCGTCTGTGTCTACCACGATCACAGTGCGTGCCATCAAGCCTGCCAATGGGCCGTCTACCAGCCGTACTCCATACAGCTCGCCGAAGTTAGAACGGAATGTGGACCCTGGCACCACATCGTTAATTCCCTCTGCCACACAGAAACGCCCTGCAGCAAATGGAAGATCCGCGGAAATGCTCAGCACCACCGTGTTGTCTAAACTCGCAGCACGCTGGTTGAAAGTACGTACACTCATAGCACACACAGAGGTATCTAATGAAGGGAAGATATTGAGAACCACCCGTTTGCCGGCGTAATCACTCAATTTCACATCGCTCAGATCAGAGCCAGTGAGTACAAAATCGGGAGCTTTCGCTCCCACAGCAGGAATTTCGCCCACAGTATGCACTGGGGCTCCTTGAAATGCAGTTGTAGCCATAGCACCAGTATAGCTAGAGCAGAAGCAAAGTTCCCGAGCTGCGGTTGCAACTCGGGAACTTCATCTCTCAGCTGAGCTAGCTATTCGCTGAATAATGTTCTCACGTTCAGAGAAACACCCGCGAGCCAGCTACTCAGCTCACCACTTCACATATCAACTTGCGAAATTAATGAGCTCATCTTTCGTGAGCGCCTTGGCGGCAGCCTCATCTAATTCGCCAGTAGCCACTCGGTACGCCACCCATTCGGCTTTCTTTGCGCTCTTTGCGGGAGCACTAGGAGCTTCGGAGGCACTCGTCTCCTCGGCGTTGTGCGCCTTCTGCTTCGCCGTTTCTTTCTGCGCAGTAGCCGGTTTCTCAGCCTTATCAGCTTTCTGAGCAGCTGGCTTTTCGGCAGCGTGAGCGCTATCGGCCTTGGGCTCAATCACGCGCGTTGGAGCCTTGCCGTATTCCGGCGTGAGCTCATCTTCTGGAGCAGCGCCCAGCACGGCAGCCACATCTACTTTATTGCCGTCGGGATCCACCACATTGGCAACCCGCATAGCGGCAATCACACCTTTATTGCGAGCGAGCTCAGCAGTAAAAGCTCCAATCTGGCCAGCTTGCGAAGCCGCCTGGATAAACTGGCTCGGATCCATTCCATACATCTGCGCCTGCTGGAACAGGAATTGCAAGAGCTCGTTTTGATCAGTCTTCACGCCGTATGCGAGCGCATACTCATCGAGCAGCAGCTGCATCTTCAAGCCCTTTTCCACATCGGGGCGGATCTCTTCAGCGTGCTTATCTCCTGGCTCCAGCCCTTCATTGCTCAAGTGGGTGGCCATTTCTTCTTCGATCACAGCTTGTGGCAGCGGCACATTCGCCGCTTCCATCAGAGCATCGATGAGCTTCTGCTCAGCGCCCATCAGCTGCTCCTGCTGCTTACGCTGCTCCACGTTCTTCTTGAGATCTTCACGCAACTCCGCAATGGTGTCGAATTCTGAAGCTAGCTGAGCAAATTCATCATCAGCTACCGGAAGAGTGCTCTCTTTCACGGAATGCACCATGACCTTCACCGCTGCCTCTTCACCTTCGTGCTCGCCACCTTGAAGTTTGGTGGTGAATTCCACCTCAGCGCCAGCTTTCGCTCCAGTTAGCGCCTCATCTTGGCCTTCCAGCATCGTGCCGCCGCCGATCTTATAAGAGACGCCGCTCAGATCGTCCACGTTTTCATCGCCGATAGTGGCCACCAGATCGATGT
The DNA here is from genome assembly GCA_022768785.1 of Arcanobacterium sp. Taxonomy (GTDB): domain Bacteria; phylum Actinomycetota; class Actinomycetes; order Actinomycetales; family Actinomycetaceae; genus Arcanobacterium_A. The sequence continues at coordinate 13,845 of JALELI010000059.1, forward strand.
TCACATAGTCGCCCTCTTGGGCAGCGCGATCCACATCAGTGAGGGTGGCAAAACGCTCTCGCAGCTTAGTGAGTTCTGCCTCCACGTCGTCATCAGTGACCTCAGCGCTAGCCACCTCAATAGTGACTGTAGCCGGATCCGGCAGCGAAATTTCTGGGCGCACATCAGCTTCGATAGTGAACTGCAACTCAGTAGTGTCGTCTTTGCCTTTCATTTCCGGCACCTGAGAAATCTCCACCTCTGGTCGACTCATCGGGCTCACTCCGAGCTCTTCAGCTGCCTTTTGATAGTACTCATCGAGCGAATCATTGATCGCCTGCTCTATGATGTAGCCTTTGCCGATCTGCGCTTCAAGCACTCGCCGCGGGGCTTTACCGGGGCGGAAACCGGGGATATTCACCTGTTTTGCAAGCTTTTTTGCCGCTTTTACGTAGGCGGGGGAAAATTCTTCAGCAGAGACGGCGATCGAGAGAATCGCGTGCGTCTCGCTTGTAAACTGTGCGGAATTCTTCACTGAGATTTCTCCACTCTAGATTCTGTTCTTTTATCGCGCTCACACATCGCTCGCCCTTGTCGGCCTGCCCGCGCTTGCGCACACACTGCTCAATAATACGTGCTATGCCCTCAATTCACCTACTTTCCTTAGGAATGAGCTTGCCAACACTCTGCTGTGCGGCAGCCACGCTGCACACTAGTTAATTTCAAAATGGTAGCGTGAGAGGTGGTAATCGCTATCAGAGCTACTCACCACTATCGGAGCTACCTATAGGGTACCTGCGGATTGGTGAGAGAAGCTCTGCTCTGCGGAGTGCAGACACACTATGGCCCTTCTCCGAGCTGCTCGGGCACACCGCTCCGGCGCTAGTGAGAGTGAAAGTGGCCGATCTGGCAGTCTGCCCCCAGAAAAGGCCTCATAGAAAGGCTCATAGAGAAAGGAACTGCTATGAATCCCACACGTCTGCTGATAACAGAAGCGTTTTTCGAACCTATGCTTGCGCAGCTACACGCTGCTCTTGAGCACGCCGGCATAGAGATGAGCGTGCGTTTCAGGCCCTCCGGCTCAGCCACTACTGAAGATTTCGAATGGGCAGATTCATGGCTGGGGTTTCAAACTACCGGCCACCCAGAGCACACCTCTATTCGCTGGTTTCATAGTGCTTCTGACGGCATTAATCAATTTCTGCCGATGCACGCAAAATTCTCGGCCTCCGGTGTAATCCTCACTCATACAGTGGGCACAATGCCAGAACGTATTGCTGAATATTGCGTAGCTGCAGTGCTCGGGCAAATCGTAGGCTTGCCCGAATATCGCGTGTTCCAGAACGCTGGTGAATATCACCGGCGCGGCAACCCCACAGCGCTGGGACGCAAACTCACGGTGATCGGCACTGGCCACGTGGGAGCTAAAATCGCTGAGCGTTTTCGTCCTTTCCTCTCTACCACCCCTGTGCATGAGCACTCCGAGCCGCTCGTGCGAGGGCTTTCCCTCTCTGGCAAACCCAAACCGGCTTTCGATGTTGTGGCGCCACTTTCCAGCGGAAAATACCTCGCCGACGCCGATATTCTCGTGATGATTTTGCCCGATACCCCCGAAAGCATGAACGTCGTATCCACCGATGTGCTCAACGCCCTCAACGGCGCTCTAGTGGTGAACGTAGGCCGCGGCAACACCCTCGATTCCGATGCACTGCACACCGCTCTCGACAACGGTTCAGTATCACACGCAATTCTCGACGTCTTTGAAACAGAGCCGCTCCCGAGCACTGATTGGCGGTGGCATCATCCAAAGGTCACCCTCACCCCTCACGTCTCGGGATACACCTATTTCTCCGATGTGATCGAAGATTTCATCGCAAATTTACGCGCCATACGGGCCGGCCAAGAGCCACCTCACCTGGTTACTCTTAGCCAGGGGTACTAGTGCTGCCAAATTGTGAAGCCAAGGCGCTTAG
>JALELI010000096.1 GCA_022768785.1 Arcanobacterium sp.
GAGGTCATAGACGCTCCCATCTGCAAGCGTCACCTGCAACGTGCCGAGAGCATCACGCGCCGCATTCTGGATTAGAGCACGAGTGAGCTCCGCCATCGTATCGTATGTGCCATACGCCTCATAGGCTTCCAACGCAGAGAACTCTGGAGAGTGCGAAGAATCAGCACCTTCATTGCGGAAATTCTTCCCGATTTCAAATACGCGCTCTACGCCGCCCACCACTGCACGCTTGAGATAGAGCTCAGTGGCGATACGCAGATACAGATCTTCATCATAAGCGTTGATATGCGTGGTGAATGGCCGAGCAGCGGCGCCTCCATGCAGAGTTTGTAAAATCGGCGTTTCGATCTCAATGTATTCACGTTCTTCAAAGGTGCGGCGAATGGAGCGCATCACAGCCGCTCGAATGCGAATCATATCGCGAGCTGATTGGCGGGTGATGAGATCGAGATGCCGCTTGCGCACGCGCGTCTCTTCATTGAGGCTCATCTCTTCACCAGTTTCGGTGGTATATGTTTTGGGCAGCGGGCGCAGTGCCTTGCTCGCCATTAACCACGCAGGCACCTCAATGCCGTCATCACTCAGAGCTTTAGCGAACACCGAGAGCTCGCCGCGCTTGCTGGTGCCCACATATCCGTGCACAAAGATAGAATCTCCGAGATCCACCTCAGATTTGAGCAGATCCAAGCTATCTTTGCCCACATTGGCTAGCGAGAAGATCGCCTGCAAGCGCTCGCCGTCTCCCGCTTGCAGCACCACAAAAGCGATTTTTCCAGAAGGCCGCATAAACATCACGCGCCCAGCGAGGCCCACAAACTCCTCAGTTTCTACGCCGGGCTCTAGATCACCGAATTGCTCACGCACTGCGTGAATCGTATGCGTGATCGGCAGCTCTACCGGATAGGGATCTCTCCCCTCAGCGAGCATACGTGCACGCTTTTCTTTGCGCACCTGGATTTGCTCAGGCACATCTGCTTGCGGATCTCTAGCTGCGTTGTCTGAATTCTTATTTGGATTACTCACTCCTCAAGAATAAGCGATCGCACGGCACAGAACCACTTACAGCGCCACTGCTCACAGCTGATCCACGATGTAGTGCGGCACAATATCAGCCACCGAATTCACCACGAAATTTGGCTGATCTTTTTGAGATGCCAACTCGGCTTGCGTGAGGCTTCCCTCTCCGGTGAGCACTAAAGCAGTGGGCACCCCATAGCTACGTGCCATTCGGATATCCGTGGTGAGCGAATCCGACACCACCAACGTATGCTGTGGGGCAATCTCCAAGTGGTTAAACACACAGTCGAGAAAGTCCCGCTCTGGAGTGCCAATATTGGCGTAGAGCTTCGCACCAGCTGCACATTCGATAGCGCGCACAATAGCGCGCGTACCCGGCTCCATGCCTCCCTCTGCAGTTGGCCATGCTCGCACCATCGATGTGCTGATCAGCTTAGCTTTACTCGGCCCAGTAATAGCCCGATATGCTAGATCGAGCTTGCCAAAATTGAAATCTCGATCGTGCGCCACCAGCACCACATCGGTGAGCGCTGGATCGTTAGTGAGCTCCACCCCACCGCTGGCCAGGTGTGCAAGAAATTCGCTATCGCCAATCGCCATCACGCGGGCATCTGGAAAATTGCGAGCGAGGTATTCGCTAGCCACTCGCACTGGAGTGAAAATCTGCTCCACCTCCACAGGCACACCAAATTTTTCGAGCAATTGTTGGTAACTATCTGGAGAGGTGTGGGAATTAGACGACATAAACACCATACGCCGGCGCATGAGGCTCAACGAAGCAAATACCTTATCCACTCCAGGCATCAGCAAATTTCCGTTAAACAGCGTTCCGGAGAGATTCATAATGTATGCGTCGTACACGTGCTGCGGAGAATCACGCACTAAGAGCGGCAGATTTAACGTGCCTACAGCGCCAGCATCTAGCTTCAGTGCGGAATTTTTGCGCGCTTTACCTTTCGCTTTCTTTGCGCCTTTACCACTCTTCATCGATGATCCTTTCGCGCTCTCCACGCACCCTACACGCTGTGCTCACTGCACACTGGCCATTGAAATTCCAGAACTACTGAGGCCATATCCTTCAGGTACTTGGCCCGGTTCGCTCCCGCTCTCCACAATTCGATTGTTGCTATCTACAAATACGATACTCGGCTTGAACGTGCGAGCTTCGTCATCACTCATTGTGCCATAGCACATGATGATTGCGACATCACCCGCACTAAACTGATGTGCTGCAGCACCGTTGAGAATTATTTCCCCGCGCCCTGCTACTCCTGGAATAGCATAGGTGGTGAGCCGAGCACCGGTGTTCACATTCACCACATCTACCTGCTCCCCCGGCAGAATATCGGCGGCCTGCAGCAGCGTTACATCAACCGTAATCGAGCCCACATAGTTGAGATCTGCTCCGGTGACTGTGGCCCGATGAATCTTCCCAGTGATCATCGTGCGCCGCCGAGTGCCTTGCGAAGCTAGGTTATTGCGCTCAGCCAATCTGCACCTCCCAATTGTCGATCAAACGAGTGGCTCCCACCCAAGCTGCCACAGTGAGTAGCCCACTGCCAGTTTCACCAGGAGCAAAAGGCACAAATGTATCGCTGTGCACAAGCGCTAGATAATCGAGCTTCACTCCAGGAGCGGCAGCCAGAACAGCACGTGCAGCTGCCAGCGTTGCCTCTGCTGTGGCCCCTTGCGCAGCTGCTTCAGCTCCAGTGTGCAAAGCCTTATTCAAACTGAGCGCCTGTGCTCGCTCTTCCTCGCTGAGATAGCTGTTGCGGGAGCTGAGGGCCAAGCCATCAGGAGCGCGCTTAATCGGCACTGCCTGAATCGTCACCGGCATATTCAAATCTGCCACCATCGTGCGAATCAGCGCCAGCTGCTGCGCATCTTTTTGCCCAAAAAAGGCCACATCTGGCTGCACTAAATTAAGCACTTTGTGCACAATCTGCAGCACTCCTGCAAAATGTGTGGGGCGCGTGACCCCCTCAAACACAGTGGCCACCGGGCCAGGATTGATACGCACCAACGGCTCACGCGGATAGATATCGGCATCACTAGGCGCAAACACTACCGCCACACTCGGCTCTGCAGATCCTGCTCGCTTCACGCTAGCCAGCGCAGCCACGTCTTTTTCCAAATCCCGCGGGTACGCCTCAAAGTCTTCGTTTGGAGCGAATTGAAGCGGATTCACATAAATCGACACCACCACGTGATCAGCTGCTGCCTGCGCAGCCTGTACCAGCGAAAGATGCCCCTCGTGGAGCGCTCCCATAGTCATCACTAGAGCTTTTGTGCCGTGAAGCTGATCCAAGGCAGCAGCGAGCTCAGCGCGAGTTTTTGCAATAATCACAGCAGTTATTTTAGTGACGCCGAGACGTTAGTACTAAATAGCACCCCAGCTCTGCAGTGAGCCGCCGATCACAGCCCTGGCTCTAGCCTCTGTGGAGAACTCGATAAGCGCGTGCCACTCCCGCCAAATTCGGATCCTCACGTTCCAGCTCGGCAGCGATTTCTAAATATGGATCAGGAGCTTCCACAAGAGCACTATTCTGCACAGACGCACTATCCTGCGCAGAAGCGTCTGCGCCACCACTCTCAGCAACGCCTGTATCCCCATCGGAACCCAGCTGTGGCGCTGTGCTACGCGCCGCCACTGTGCTACGTGCCGCCGCGTGCAGCACATCTTCCTGGGAACGATTCAGCACCCGCTGCACAGAGGATTCCACAAGTGGACGCAGCACATCACCAGGGTGTTCAATTCCGATCTCAGCCAGCACTTGCATGGCCTGTTGAATCACTGTGCCCACGTGCTGTGCACCATGCTTGATAGCCAGATGATAGGCGGGCCGATCTGCTTCCGCCACCACCACAGATTCTCCACCCATCTCCGCCACGAGCGCGTGCCCAATCGGCTGCAACGCTGCGGGCGCCGTCACCGCACACGTGCAGCTAGCTAGCCGCGCCGTATCCAGCGATGTGCCAGTAAAGCTCATAGCTGGGTGAATAGCAAGGCATAGCGCGCCTGCTCGCGCCGCTGGAGCGAGCACTGCTGTGCCCACTCGGCCGGCAGTATGCACCACGATCTGCCCTGCTTGCCATGCTCCCCGCTGTGCGAGTTGCGCCACTAACGGCTCGATCGCCGCCGTAGGAATCGCGAGGATCACCAGCTCACTGCGCTCCACGATTGTGGAGATATCGAGCGCCGGAACCCCCGGCAGAAGCGTTTCTAAACGCTCACGTGCCCCCGCAGAACGCGCATACGCCCCAATAATCTGGTGGCCAGCGGCACGCAGCGCACTGCCCACCGCAGCGCCCACTTTTCCAGCTGAGATAATTCCAACGCCCATACGGCCTGGGGCGTGATGCGCTGCGCGGCCACTAGAGTGCTCACGTGCCGTAGTTTCCACGCTATCGCCCCTATGCCCGTCATATAAACCCGAAAAATTCATAGCGCCGCCTGTGCTCTCATCTGGTTTGTGCTGTGCGGTGCCCACTTTACTCTGCCGGCACCCCTCTGCAGTTTTAATCCGCCAGCTGCACCACAGCATCGCCGCTCATTTTGCTCTGCGCATTAACCCCTGCACTCGGCTCACTGCATCTCGATAGCGCTGCAACGCCTCACATATCACTGAGCTCGTATTCCCACACGTTCTTTCCACTGCGCAAGCGATTCTGTTACTCCAGATTGGCGTGCGGCGCGAGCTAAATCATTTTCTTCAAGTGTGAGCTCCCAGAGTTTTTCCACCGCCAAATTTCCAGCAGTGAGCATGGCAATCCCTGGCACGATATCCGCTGTGAGGCTCGCTAACCCCAACCGGCGCTCCAGCGGCCCCACAGAAATATGCACACTTTGGATATGCTCCTGAAAAACAATTCCCAACATGCGCCCCAGTTTCCCAGCACGAGATAGCATAGCTCGCGGCGTGAGTGCCACTCCACGGCCAGAATACCCTATCAGGTCGAGCCACCGCGCTTGCCGTGGCGCTCCTGTAAACCACTCCCCAGTGCCCGAGCCGTCTAATCCTTCCGCGAGCACAGCTCCATCATTAGCTGTGCCGAGCCCAGGCATCAGCGCCCACAGCACCTGCAACATCTGCGCCCGAGTGGCCACTGGGATAAACGTGCGCGACAATTCCGAGGAATCTCCCGCCGTGCCAGCGCGAGAGATCTCCATTTTCCACCAATCAAACCGCTTCCACAGCCACGGACGATGCACCCGAACGGCGTGAACCCGCTGCGGAGGATATGTGCTAGTGGTGAGCTTCGTGAGGCCAGAACGCCGGCGTAAGCCGTTCTCTGAGAGATAGATCTTGGTGCCGTAATCATCAAAGAGCCCCTTCACGAAACTCCACACAAATCCCATCAGCACCAACACTGGGCCTAATAATCCCGGGGTGATCCCTGGCTTATTGATAAATGCTAATGCCGTTGTGATAACTCCTCCCACCACAGCGAGCACAGTTGCTATAAACCGCACCGAGATCAGATTTGCCGCCACGAGCCTTCCCACTGGCAATTCGTATATCAGCAGATCACGCTCCAAATCATCAACGTCGAGCACAATTGGCTCTGGCGCGGGGAGCATAGCAGTGGCTTCGCTATAGGGCACGGCACGAGCGGCAATCGGCTCTGGCGCGGGGAGCATAGGGCTTGTATGGCACTCTCCAGCTCTAGGTGAGGTGACGGCGAGCTCCTGTTTGAGCTCTTCATCGCCTCCGCGGCTTGGGCCTTCATCACCTATCAGCCCTGGTGTGGCTAAGGATACAGCGCCGGCCTCACCCGCTGTATTCTCCCCAGGCAGCGCTGGTAGCACTCGCGCAGCAGCACTATTCGCGCTGTTCAATGCCCTATGAGAATCCTCAGAGCGCACGTAATCTACCATCGAGAGAATCTCTCGGCGCAGAGCAGCGGCATCGCGCACCCGCAGCAGCCCAAGCTGCAGATCATCATCGTTGCCAGCTGATTCTATTTTCACCGTGCCAAAGCCAAAAATCCGGCCAAAGAGGCTCTGCTGAATTTCTACGCTCTGCACACGATCCCAACGCATTTGAGTGTGGCTTCGGAGCAGGATCCCTTGGCGAAAGTGGATTCCGGATTCCACAAGCGCAAACACGCGCCGTCTCCAACTCAGATATCCGAAAGCCATCACCACTGCCGTCACGCCCAACAGTCCTCCACCGATAATTCCCCACACTCGCAGTGACGCCGTTGATCCTGCTGCTTGCAGCACCTCAAAAAGATGCCCCTCTTGAAGCGCTTGGCTGAGGAAGTTGTAAACCATATACGCTAAAAACACCCACAGCATTCCGGCGCGCGTGAGCGGTGTGATGATGTGAAAATGCCGCCAAGCAGCTGCTGGCACTGCTCCTGCTCCAAGCTCCACCATGCGCTTCTTGGTGCTTTCTGCACCTGGCATTTCTGGCTTCGCCACCTTCGGTTGGAGCCCCGCTTCCGGTTGGGCCGCTCCCGGTTGGAGCCCCGCTCCTGGCACAGCACCAGATTCACTCGCGGCACGCCCTTCAGCGTCATTCGCGGCACTCGCGGCTGCCGATCTCTGGGAGCTATCCATCAGATTCCCTCCATATGGGCGCTGCCCAGTGCGATGAGTTTTTCTCGTAAACGCTCCGCTTCCGCGAGGGGCAGCCCCACGATAGTAGCGTTTGTGGTGGCCGAAGCGGTGACTAATTCCACATTGGCCAGCCCGAAGCGGGAGAGCAGCGGGCCAGTGTTCACATTCACCTGCTGCATGCGCCCATAGGGAACGAGCACCAGATTTTGGAACATAATACCCGTTCGGATCACCAGTTCCTCAGGCAATTCCGCATAGCCAATCGCCCGCACTCGGCGCGGCGTGAGTATCAGATCTACCGCAAAGATTACCGCGACAATCCCTGTGGCAGCCCACAAAATAATTTCCCACACTAAACTGTGGGTAGTGAGTGTGACGGCGAGTGCAATACCCGCCAGCACCAGCACCACTGATAGCCCCACAAATACGGTGCTCATGAGTGCCACTTTCAGATACGCAGGAGCCACGCGTTGGAGCGGAAGTCCATTTCCGAGAACAATTTTCATTTTTTTAGCTTAGCTGATCGTGGTGCCTCTCCTCTATGAAGCAGCTCCGCAGGCACGCCACCTTTGCGCTACTGGAATCGAGCGTGCTCTTGCTACGCAGGAAACTCGCAGGCACATCAGCAGTCGTGCAGGTTTCCCCTCCCAAGCGCCATTCCATTCCTCGGGATTTTCGGCACACCAGCAGTCGTGCAGATTTCCCGCTTACTCCCTATAGCTCTATCCCCGGTTCTGTTCTCCGGCTGTGCTGCAGACTAGCCGTCTTATATGCTCGCATATCATTGGGAGACGGCGCTTTCAGCACCGAGAGCGTACCAGGTTTAAGCTGGAGCTCCAGTGCCAGATCCTGGAGAACGGCGAACACCAGATGAAGCATCGTGATCAGAATCGTCTACTGAGCACCATCGCTCGGCAATATAACTCACTACCACCAGTACTAATGAAGTGAGTGCACTCAGAGCTAAGCGAAACATCTGTTCAGCCAAAAAATTAGAGGGGCCGGTGTGCGCATAGGCACTGATCACCCCGAGAGCACTTCCCACCAGCATTGCCCCAGCACGCGATCCGGCTTGAGTGAGCACAAAAATCCGCCCAGCTGTGAGCGCACTCATACTGCTCTCTCCGCGCTGATAAGCGCGCACTCGCCAGCCTTGTTGGCCCACTATCGCCGCTAAAATCAACGGCACCACGAAACTCACGAACGGCACCACCAGCGGAGCAAATCCGGCACGCAGCCACACCTCTGCCCCGAAAAAGCACCCTAGTGCCACCACCACAGCGATTAGAACTAACAGCCACAGTGGCGTGAGGTGCAGATTCCCTTGTTTATCTGGATCTTTACGATGCTGATCTGCCGCGTTGGGTTCGCGAGAACTACGGCGATCTTTCATTGCCTACGGCCCCCACGCCCCGAAGCCCCAAAAGGCCCGAATCCCGGCCACCTATGTGGCCCACTACCGCGGTGACCTCCCGGCCCTTCCCAATCGCGTGGCCCATCGAAATCGTGCGGTCCCTCAAAACCGCCGAATTCTCCTCCGCTATCTGGAGCATCACCATTTGGATCCTCCTTGCCGTGTGCGCTATTGAATTCGCCGTCCGTGCCGAAATCATCTGTGCCGTCTATGCCCAAGCTGGCTAAATCTGAATCACTATCCCAGCTCTCATCGGCGTTGTCCCACTCATTCAGCGTCTCTAGCACACGAGGCATGTATTCTGCCATATCCATTTTTTCCACTGGCTGCGCGCGAACCTCACTCAATAGATCCGCCACTGGCACTCCTCCAAGAGTAGCTGCTGGATCGATGGCGAGCCACGGTTCGAGCACAAAGCGCCGCCGCGCAGCACGAGGGTGTGGAATGATCAGCTCTGGATCGGCACTTGTGATCCCCTCCACATCGATAATGTCTAAATCAAGGGTACGAGCTTCCCAGCGCTTCGTGCGCACTCGGCCATGCTCTGCTTCAATATGATGCACCAGCTGTAAAAACTGCAACGGCGGAATATCCGTATAGCCCGTGAGCACGGCATTCACATAATCCGGCTGTTCTTCCTGCCCATCAGCTAGCTGCGGAACAGTGCGATACAGCTCCGACACTTCCTCGACGTCCACAAAATCAGAGAGCATATGCGCCGCCTCGATCACATGAGCCTCAGGAACATCGAGATTTGATCCAATGCCAATCACCACCCTGCGGCGCGCGGGAGTGAGCAGTACTCCCGGAATGGAGACTGTAGCGCTCACGTCTGAAAAAGCGTGCGCTATCGGCGCCTGTGGCTTATGCACAGTCACCGTGGCCATGCGCGCTCCCATATGTACCACCTGCCGAGCAATACGATCTGCGAGGGTCTCGATGAGATCCACATGCTTCCCCGCAACGATCTGCACCACCATATCGGCAACATCGGCATAAGAGATCGTGGCCGCAATCGAATCGCTCGCCACAGCCTGCTCGGTGCACACCACCATCTCAACATCAACGCTGAATTCTTGAGGAGCCTCATGCTCGCTGGCAAGCACCCCATGCGTCCCCAGCACGCGCAAACCAGTGAGCCGAATCGTCTGTTCTTGCATTGTGGGGAAAATTTCACGCATTCTGGGCCGCCTGCCACCGCGCCTGCGCTGACTTTAGCTGCTCATGCACCCCGATTGCCACCACACTTGCCGCGGCATTGTGCACTCGCACACTCCACACACCCATGTCGCTGAGCAGCCCTGAAATCACTGCTGTTGCCACATCACGATCAGGCCCCTCTGCTCCAATTGGTTTGCTGAGCTCTGAGATAAAGCGCTTACGGCTCGCTCCCACCAGCACTCGATGCCCTTCGTGCATAATGAGCTCTATTCCGGCTATGGCGTCCCAGTCGTGGTCTCCAGTTTTTGCGAAACCTAGGCCCGGATCGAGAATGATACGCTCCGGAGCGATGCCTGCGGCCACTGCAGCATCTCTGGATCTCAGTAACTCATCACGCACCTCTACAGCCACATGCTGCTCATAGTGTTCAAGAGAATTCATAGTCTGCGGATTCCCACGGCCGTGCTGCAGAATGTAATCGCAGCCGAGCTCTGCCACCGTGGCAAACATCTCCGGATCTCCCTGGCCGCCAGTTACATCGTTAATAATGCTGGCTCCAGCCTCGGCAGCTAGCCGAGCAGTGGAAGCGTGATACGTGTCTACAGAGAGCGGCACTTCAGGATAAACACTCGCCACCAACGCTTTCACCACATCGTGAATCCGCTCCCATTCTTGGCTCGAATCGATCATCGTAGCTCCTGGGCGCGTGGATTCCCCACCGATATCCAGAATATCGGCTCCCTGCTCCACCAGCTCACGCCCGTGTGCAATTGCCGCGTGAGCTTCTTTCCAAAGCCCGCCATCGGAAAAAGAATCCGGAGTAACGTTCACAATTCCCATCACGTGCATCGCAATCTCCTCTGTGCTTTCCGCTGCCGTTATGTCTTTTCATCGCGCTCGGTGAGTGCTGATCGCCCATGCGACCAGCACTCACCGGTTATCCATAATCAAACTCATCGCCTCTGCGCGAGTAGCTGGCTCTCGCATTACTCCGCGCACTGCACTAGTGACGGTGCGCGCCCCAGGCTTGTGCACCCCGCGCATACTCATGCACAAATGCTCTGCTTCGATCACCACGATCACGCCTCGCGCTGATAATTTTTGTGCCAGTGCATCAGCCACCTGAGAGGTGAGCCGCTCTTGCACCTGTGGGCGGCGGGCATATCCTTCCACAAGCCGTGCTAGTTTTGAAAGTCCAGTTACCCGCCCATCTGCTGCCGGGATATAGCCCACATGCGCCACCCCATGAAATGGCAGCAGGTGATGCTCGCACATAGAGTAGAGCGAGATATTGCGCACCACCACCATCTCTTGATGGTGCAGATCAAACGTGGTGTCGAGCGCAGCGGCAGGATCCTCGTGGAGCCCTCCGAAAATTTCTTTCGCAGAGCGAGCAATTCGCTCTGGCGTGCCGCTGAGCCCCTCTCTATCTGGATCTTCTCCCACTGCGATCAAAAAATCGCGCACCGCTTTTTCCACTGCTACTTGATCATAGCGTTGTGAATTCACTGCCCATCACGTCCTCGATTAGTGGCCTGAGGTGCAGCTGCGTTGCTATCGCCCGCGGCGCCGCTAGCCCCAGCAGTATCTTCAGTTTCAGCGGCCTTTGCCACGTGTTGCGCCGCCTCACCCTCAGCTGTTGGCGCCTCTCGCTTCACCAGTACCTCGCCCTCAGCTGTCGGTGCGGCAGCGTCACTCGGAGCAGCTAAACTCTGCGTTGGCCGCGGCAATGCAATCGGCGGAATTTGAGAAACAGGCCGGCTGGGAGCCGAAAGCCACTGCTCACGCAATGGAGCTTTCTGCACGTGTGCAAAAATCTCTTTTAGCTCATCTTCTAACACGGTTTCTTTCTCCAGAAGCCGGCTAGCCAACGTGTCGAGCACCTCGCGGTTATCCATGAGTAACTGCCACGCCTCTTGCATTGCCGTTTCCAGCAGCTCTCGCACCTCTTCATCTATAACAGAGGCCACGGCGTCTGACACTTCTCGCTGATGCCCGCCACCAAATCTGCTCATAGGATCGGCGTCGTCAGCTGCGAGCCGCACCGCACCAATACGGGCACTCATGCCGTATTCTGTCACCATCTTGCGAGCAGTATCGGTGGCTTTTTGAATGTCGTTAGAGGCGCCAGTGGAGGGATCGTGAAAGACAATTTCCTCTGCGATCCGACCGCCCATCGCATACACCAGCTGATCGAGAAGCTGGTTACGCGACGTGGAATAGCGGTCTTCAGTGGGCATCACCATCGTGTATCCCAAAGCACGCCCACGCGGAAGAATCGTCACTTTCGTAACTGGATCGGTGTAGTTGAGAGCTGCAGCCGCTACCGCGTGGCCACCCTCGTGATAGGCAGTCATGAGTTTGTCTGCCTCGTTCATCACGCGCGTGCTTCGCTGCGGCCCAGCAATCACGCGGTCGATCGCTTCATCTACGTCGTCTACGCTAATACTACGGTGATTGCGGCGCGCGGCGAGCAATGCCGCTTCATTGAGCACATTCGCCAGGTCGGCCCCAGAGAATCCGGGCGTCCTGCGAGCTATGCTCTCCAGTTGCACCGCTTTATCGAGCGGCTTCCCTTTTGCATGCACAGCCAAAATAGCTTGCCGCCCCGGCAAATCTGGAGCGTCTACAGCGATTTGGCGATCAAAACGCCCTGGGCGTAGCAGCGCAGAATCCAGCACATCTGGCCGGTTTGTGGCAGCTATCACGATCACATTCGTCTGATCATCGAAACCGTCCATCTCCACAAGTAGCTGATTGAGGGTCTGTTCGCGCTCATCATTCCCGCCACCGATGCCACTTCCACGATTGCGGCCAACGGCGTCTATCTCGTCTACAAACACAATTGCAGGAGCCACTTTTTTAGCGCGATTGAATAGATCGCGCACTCGTGAGGCCCCCACGCCCACAAACATCTCTACGAACTCTGAAGCTGAGATATTGAAGAATGGCACTCCGGCCTCTCCAGCCACAGCTCGCGCTAACAGCGTTTTTCCCGTGCCTGGAGGGCCATAGAGCAACACTCCTTTAGGGATCCGAGCTCCCATCTTACGGAATTTATCCGGAGTGTCTAAGAATTCTCGAATTTCGCGCAATTCTTGCACTGCTTCGTCTTCACCCGCCACATCGTCGAACGTGACTTCCGGGCGATCCGAATCGAAGCCTTCACGTTTGAGTTTGCCAAAGCCCGTCATCGTGCCCTGGAGCTTGGGCAAAAGCCATATAAAGAC
>JALELI010000112.1 GCA_022768785.1 Arcanobacterium sp.
GCCAATATCGTGCCCGTGGGCAAAGATCAGCTGCCGCATTTAGAGCAAGCGCGCCTCATTGCTGATCGTTTTGAAGCCCGCTATGGCCACCCTGAAGGCTCCGATAAACCAGTGTTTCCGCGCCCGCAGGCGCTGCTTTCCGAAGCCGAAACAGTGCTCGGCCTCGATGGCGCTAAAATGAGCAAATCGCGCGGCAACACTATCGAAATCGGCATGAGTGCAGATGAAACTGCACGGCGGATCAAGAAAGCTATCACCGATTCAGATCGGCACATCACCTATGACCCCGTAAACCGCCCGGAGGTGGCCAACCTTTTGCTGCTCACTAGCCTCGCCACTGGCGAGCGCCCAGAGGCAATCGCTGAAAGGATTGGTGACGGCGGTGGCGGCACTTTGAAGAAGCAACTCACCGAAGCCATAAATGAGTATTTCGCTCCGATCCGAGCACGCCGCGCCGAGTTCGTTCAAGATCGCGCTTTCTTGGAAGATGTGCTGCACCGCGGCATTGCGCGGGCGCGTGAACAAGCTCAAGCCACACTTTCCGAAGTGCTTGACGCCCTGGGCATGAGCTACTAGAGCTTCAGCTACTGGCAGCTGCTCTTCGCCTCCACAAGAGACGCTTCAGCAGCTCTCATCATTCACTCTCAATTCATTCTTCCGCGAGCGCAGGCTCCTCACCTTACTGTGCTCACAGAAACAAGGTGACGTTATGACACTCACTGCTGTACGGCGACTCGGCACCCGAGCTATGCCTACAGTGCTCACTGTGGCAGCACTGCTCATCGCATGGGAGGTGTGGGTAGATTTCGGGGGCGCACCACGCTCAATGATTTCTGCACCCTCAGAAATAGTGTGGGCCACGGTGCAGACGTGGCCCACCTTGGGGCCAGCTGCGTGGATCACCACGATCGAAGCGGTAGCAGGATTTGTGTGCGCCGTGGTGATCGGGATTTTGCTAGGCATCGCTCTCTATAGCTCTCGCACCGCAAATCGCGCAGTGTTTCCACTCGTCTATGCGGCACAAACCATGCCGCTCATCACGATTGCACCGCTCTTTTTACTGTGGTTTGGATTCGAGGTTTCCGGAAAAATAGCGATTGTTGCCATCTTTGGGCTCTTCCCTATCGCTGTGCAAACGATCCGCGGGCTCGAAGCCGTACCTCAATTCTATGAAGATGTGGCTCTCACTTCTGGAGCCACTCGTTTGTGGGCACTGTGGCATGTGAAACTTCGAGTGGCCGCCCGTCAAATCTTCGGCGGGGTGCGGATCTGCGCCGCATACGTGTTTGCAACAGCTTCCACTGCTGAATTTCTCGGAGCCCGCGCCGGCCTCGGAATCTGGTTGCAAGCAGCCTACAACTCTTTCCGCACCCCACTCATTTTCTCGGCCACACTCGTGATCATTGTGCTCACAGGAGCACTCATGCTCTTCGTGAATCTCGCAGAACGCCTGCTGCTCGGTGATCCGGCAGAGGAAGATCTCGATCAAGGCGAGCATTCGTGAGCACAGCTATGCCTAGCTTTTCTCCCGCATACCATACGCATGCTCACCGAACCGCATACTCATCAAACCGCGTGTTCACCGCACAAAAGCACTAATACTCTCTGAAAATTGCTCCACAAACTGCTCAGCTCGTACCTCAACAGCCACGTGAGTGCGTGGAGATTCACAGAGTTCCCCGCTCACGATCTGCCCAATCTGCAGCGGATCCCCAGTAGTGCGCCCACGCACGCCGGCGCCGTCTGCAGTGGCTAGCTCCACGCGCAGCGGCAGATCGAGAGTGCGCACGAGATTGGGGTTGCACGCCACGGCCACAGCCAGCGGATCGTGTAGCGCCATTCCTGCCGTGAACTCTGCCCCTGCTGTGGCATTGGCACGAATTGAAAAATCTGCGAGATCAGCTAAGAAATGTGCTGCAGCAGTATCGAGGCCACGCCAGCGTTCCGCTCGCTCTGGCCCAAAGAGGCAGCGATGGGTCACATCGAGCCCTACCATCACCACATCTGCTCCCGAATGAAACACTGCGTTGGCTGCCTCAGGATCGTGAATAATATTCGCTTCTGCCACGCCGTCATAACAATTGCCTGGCACTGTGAGTGCTCCGCCCATCATCACCAATCGCAGCTGCCGCGCGATACGGGGGTTGATCTGTAGCGCAGCAGCTACATCGGTGAGCGGACCCGTACTGATCACAGTGACGCTGGTTCCATAGCGAGCCACGGCGTCTGCAATAAATTGCGCTCCCGGAGTGGCAGAATCGAAAGCGGCGCTATCAGAAGCAACACCCGCCACAGCAGCAGACAGCGCTGCATAGTTGCCTTTCCCCGCTGCTGGAAGTGCGTGAGCATCTGGCATCGGGTAGCCGCCTACAGAGATTGTTTCAGGGGTGATGCCGAGCCGGGCAATATCCGTGGCGTGCCCCTGCCACGCTGATCTATCCACAGAGCCCAGCGGCTCTTGGGCGAGTGCCGTCCCCTCAGTAGCAGTCTGAGCACCATAGTGAGCCGCATTGAGCTCGCCTAATCCGTTCAGCCCGTGGAATTCAGCACACCCCACATCTGGCACGAATCCCGATGCCCACGAGGGCCAGCGCGCTCCTGGCATCACTGGCACATCAGAGCGGCCCAGCAGCTCCAGCACCGCGTGAGTGTTGCGCACAGCCGTAGCTCTTGCCACATTGCCATAGCTAGCCACCACTCCGATGAGGTCAAGCTCCGGCTGCGCCACAGCATATGCCACAGCAAGGGCGTCATCTACTCCGGTATCGAGATCGAGAATTGCTCGCATCGCTTCATTCCTTTCAGAATTTCTGTGCGCTAGTTCTTAGAAAAGTTCGAAGAAAGCATAGAGCTGCGAAGGTATCAACCGTCTAGCAGCGCCTCATGCGAGGCTTCCACATACCTCCACTATCCCGCACTTCTTACGCCACCCTCTATAGCACACTATCTCGCGCCGTGTGTTCTCGCTGCGGATCGCTCAGTTCTCTGCGATTCACTGCCGCTTTACTGAGATTTCCCGCAGTTCACTGCGCGAGAAATTCATCAGTGGCCAGCTGCTTGGATTGCGGCACCGCAGCCATTGGAGCCCCAGATTGATCAACGTATGCGTGTGCAGCGTGCAAAAAATTAAAGTACTGCTGCGTGCCCATGAAATCCGCCGCACCAAACTTCTCTGTGCCTTGAGCAAGCGCCGTCGGATTCCCCCAATAGCGGCCCTCCACAATCGTTTTCATACTAGCTTTCACAAATGCTGGCTCTAGGTTGGCCTCCGCAGCTTCTTTCACCAAGATGTCTGCGGCTTCATCGGGGTGCGCATAGGCGTATTCATAGCCC
This sequence comes from Arcanobacterium sp., assembly GCA_022768785.1. Taxonomy (GTDB): domain Bacteria; phylum Actinomycetota; class Actinomycetes; order Actinomycetales; family Actinomycetaceae; genus Arcanobacterium_A. The sequence goes on from JALELI010000112.1 coordinate 3,334, forward strand.
CGCTGCACCACTTGCACAAACGTGCGCACCAGCTGCGGATCTTTCGCAATTAAAGCCTTTGATGTGATGATGCCGATAGCATCGGGATTCCCAGGCACGCCGTAACCTTCAGCATGAAAACACGTGAGTTTAGGGCCGTGCAACTGTGCCTGCACTCCCTCCCACGTGGCATAGAACCCCCCAAAATCTGCTTTCCCAGAGCCGAGTGTGCGGAAAGTGTCTGTGCCCACCGTTACTTTGTCGAAGTTGCCCCGCCCGCCGTCAGTTTGAATCATGCGCTTCACCACCGCATCAGATTCACTGGAGCCAAACGTGGCAAATGTGGTGCCGTCGAGATCACGTGGGCGAGTGATTGCGGTGTTGCTCGCCAACGCGCACCAAATAGCGCTCGGTTTCTGCTGCACTTGCAACACCTGCTTCAGCTGGGCACCCTTGGCTGAGAAAGTGGCTACGTTGGAAAGATTCGAGAGCGCGAAATCAGCTAAACCGTTGTTCACCGCCTGTTCGGCACCCGATTTAGCCACAGCCAATATATCCACAGCAAGGCCTTTTTCTGTGAACCAACCTTTGTTTTTGGCCACGTAAACGCCGATATGATTGGTGTCTGGAGCCCACGAGAGCATAAAGGAAACTGTGCGCGAGTTCGCGCCAGCTGTTTCAGGCGCTGGAGCACACGCCGTCAGCCCCAAGCCGCTCACAGTGGCTACGGCAATCAGCACTATCAATGAGCGCACTGTTGAAAAACGATGCTCAACACAGATAGCACGGCTCTTGCCCATACGAGCAGCGGTCGCAGAATTTTTGGCATACATGAAAAAAGCCATGCCGACCCCCTCTAGTCGAAGAATAGAAGCAGATCTCTGGGCAATACCGGGTATATGCAGCGCAGCTGGGCGCCACGTGCCACCTGGCATGGGGTGGGGCAGAGATATTGCAGAGGTCCCTCACCACCACATCGGGATTGTAGCAAATTGCTGGCGGAGGGGTGTTCTCCGCCAGCAATCGAGGTGATATATAGGCTTTTGTGTACACGCTTTGCACACACGCCGTCGCAGGCGCGCTGCAATTTTTACACCGCCCTGCTGTGCTGCTGCACCATACTAGGGCACGGCATAACTAGGGGCACGGCATACGCCTCCGCACAGCACACCGCGCAAGCGCAGAATGAATATCGCATGGAGCGGCACGGAGCAGGCCAAATTTATGCCAGGCTCACCAGTTCAAACACAATCCACGTGAGTGCAAAACCAGTTACCCCGAAGATTGTGGAGAGAAGAGTCCACGTTTTGAGCCCATCTTTCACGGTAAGCCCCATATATTTAGTGACGATCCAGAAGCCGGAATCGTTGATGTGCGATAGCCCGAGAGCACCAA
>JALELI010000006.1 GCA_022768785.1 Arcanobacterium sp.
TGGCCAGCTTTAGCGAGTGAAAAAGGATACGAGGCGCTCTCGGGCACCCGCAAAGAATCTCGTTTAGAGTGGCGATGTGCTGTGGCTGACACTCTTGGAGAGGCCCCGAGGCTGTTTTTCACAGCGCGTCTTCCGCAGCAGCTCGATGCCCGGGAGGCAGATATGCCAGAGTTCGTGGTGCGCGCGCCCACTACACACGCGGAGGCATTGAATGCCACGCAGTGGGTGCTCACCACTGCCGAGCCAGATGCGGCGTCAGAAGTGCTCACCCCGCAAGTGCAGGAGCTGCTCACGCACTGTGATGGGCTCATTATCTTCCATGCAGTGCATGACTGCGCCACCTTTGTGCTCAACCCCGAAAAAACTCGTGAAGACCGGGTGACTGTGGTGGACGAGTATATTCGTGTGGCCGAGCAACTCGCTGGTATTATTCCCGAGAATTTTTGGGCATAACGCTGTGCATTTCTTTCCCATTGCAGAGCAACATAAAATAGTGCCAGAGTTATTCAACATGGTTAATCCAACATTGCTAAAGGAATCTTGTGGCTGATTTTTATGAAACGCTCGGGGTGGCACGCGATGCCAGCCAAGAGGAAATTAAAAAAGCATATCGAAAGTTAGCTCGCAAATTGCACCCTGATGTGGCTGGCCCAGAAGGTGCAGAGAAATTTAAAGAGGTCACAGCTGCGTACGAAGTGCTCTCGAACGAGAAAAAACGCCAAGCATACGATATGGGCGGTGAAGATGCCCTGCATGGAGGTGGCTTCGGTGCTGGTGCTGCCGGAGGTTTCGGCGGGGCCTTTGAAGATATTTTCTCCACGTTCTTCGGCGGCGGAAGCCCCTTTGGTGGCGGCCAGGCACAGCCCCGCTCACGGGCGCGCCGCGGCGGAGATACGCTGGTGCAGCTCGATCTTGATCTGAAAGACGTGGTGTTCGGAGGAGAGCAGCAGCTTGCTTTTTCCGCGATGGTGGAATGTGCCACCTGTCATGGAAAGATGACGGCGCCTGGCACTGAACCCGTCACTTGCACCAACTGCCATGGCACTGGCCAGGTACAACGAGTGACGAACTCGATCTTCGGCCAGATGGTGAGCACCGCTGCCTGCCCGCAATGCCAGGGATATGGCACTACGATCGTCACCCCATGCCCAGAGTGTGCGGGTGAAGGGCGCGTGCGGGCATCACGATCAGTGAAAATTGATGTGCCGGCTGGAATTGATAGCGGAATGCAGATTCGCTTGGCCGGCCAAGGAGATGCGGGCGTGGGCGGTGGGCCTACTGGAGATCTCTTTGCACAGGTGCGAGTGGCTCCGCATGCCATTTTTACCCGTGATGGAGACGATTTACGCGCTGCTGTGGAAGTGCCGATGACGGCGGCGGCACTGGGGATCGATATCGCAATTGACACGTTTGACGGCGAGCAGAACATATCTGTGGATCCGGGCACTCAAAGTGGCACAGAGATTCGTCTCAACGGGCTGGGCGTGGGCCACTTGCACCGGCGTGGGCGCGGCGATCTGATCGTGAGCGTGCATGTGAAAACTCCCACGAAGCTTGATGCTGCGCAGCGCGACGTCATTCAGAAGTTAGCTGAATTACGTGGGGAAGATGCTGATGCAGGCAAGATGCTCGGCCATGGCGATGGATTGTTTGCGCGGATTAAGAAAGCGTTTACTGGTGAAGACTAGCGCAGCAGTGGGCAAAGGGATTGAGCATGACGCTCCCGGTGTATATAGCCACTGAGCTGGAGGCAGAGAAACTGCGGCCGGGAGCTGAAGTGGAAGTGCGTGGCAGCGAAGCGCACCATGCAGCTACGGTGCGCCGCACCCGCAGCGGGGAGCAGATTCAGCTTGTGAATGGCCGAGGGCTACGCACCACGATCACAGTGTCTGCAGTAGATAAAGCCACTCTTCGAGGCACTGTGGGCGAGGTGAAGCGCGATTTCCCGCACGCTCCACAGATTGTGCTGGTGCAGGCATTGGCCAAGGGCGGGCGCGATGAACAAGCTATTGAAACCGCCACCGAGTATGGAGTAGACGCCGTGAAGCCGTGGCAAGCAGATCGCTCAGTGGCCCGCTGGGAGGGTGCGGCTAAAATTGCGCGAGGCATTGCTCGGTGGGAGGCCACTGTGCGAGAGGCAGCGAAGCAGAGCCGGCGCTCATGGCTGCCACAGGTGGGAGAGTGCGTGCGCTCTGATGCGCTCACCAGCTGGATTCACAAGCATAGCGAAGCAGGGGATCTAGTGCTCGTGTGCCATGAAACAGCGCAGCGCCCGATGGTGCATGTGCTGCAACAATGGGTGATGGCCCACAGCGCGGCACTGCGCGCGCAGGTGGAGCGAGAGCCGCAGACTCCCGAGCCATGTGCTAATGCTGGTTCGCACCCCACTGCTACGCCACGTGTCAACGTGGGTTTGTGCACCACTGCCGAGCCGCACGCTGATGTGACTGTGGCTGAGCGTGCTGATGATTTCTCTGTTGTCAGTGAGCCTGCTGTTGGTGAGCCCGTTACTATCAGTGAGCCCGCTGCTGTTGGTGAGCCCGCTACTATCAGTGAGCCTGCCGCCGCTGGTAGGGAGCTCGCAGCTGCCCCCACGGTTGTGCTGATCGTGGGGCCAGAGGGAGGTATCAGCGAAGCGGAAATCTCTCGCTTTGCTGCAGCGGGGGCGGTGCCTGTGCTACTTGGCGAACACGTGATGCGAGCGAGCTCTGCGGGGCCGTGGGCGATCGCCGTCATTCGGGCTCAGTGCGCGCAATAAAACGTGGGCAAAAGGAAACGTGGGTGTGGCGGTGAATTCCCGCTGCTAGGGTACGCAGCGCACTCCGCGATGCGGAAAGCTGCAGAGAGAGTAACAGCACTGAAGTGATAATGCTCTATGGCGGCTACGTATGCGAGCATGGTGCATGCGGTACTTATTCATCTCGCCCGCGTCTGTGCGGCGGCTATGTGTGCGAACGTGGTGCAGCATCTGAATTAGCTAGCTCTAGCCAGCCCCGGCCAGGGCACAAACTATTTGAGATACACTAAGCGTGGAATGTGAAGCGCATATAACGGAGGAAAGCTGGATACTGTGGGGGAGGCTCGGCGCACACTGGAAGTGCCCGCAGCTGTTGCAATGATTAATCTGCTCGGGCATGAAGATTCAGTGTTGCGGGCTTTAGAGCGGGCATTGGCGCCGGTGGAGATTCACGTGCGGCACCATACGATCACACTTACTGGGCCCGCTGCTGATGTGGAATTTGCTCAGGAGCTGTGGCAAGAGCTGATCTCTGTGGTAATAGCGGGCGAGCACCTCACTGCTGATGCGGCAGAGCGAGCAGTGAGTATCGCGCGCACTGGCCTGGCGCGCCCCACTGAATTACTGGCTACGAACATTCTTTCGGCACATGGGAAAATGATTCGGCCGAAGAGTTTAGGGCAAAAAGCTTATGTAGATGCAATCGATGCCAGCACTGTTGTGTTTGGAATCGGGCCGGCGGGCACGGGCAAAACGTATTTGGCGATGGCAAAAGCAGTGGTGGCTTTGCAAGAGAGGAAAGTGCGCCGGATTATCCTCACGCGGCCAGCAGTGGAAGCCGGGGAGAGCCTGGGTTTTTTGCCGGGCACGCTCACCGATAAAATCGATCCCTACGTGCGCCCGCTGTACGATGCGCTTCACGATATGGTGGATCCCGATGCAATCGGGCAGCTGATGGCAGCTGGCACGATAGAAGTGGCTCCACTCGCCTATATGCGTGGGCGCACTCTCAACGATGCTTTTATCATTCTCGATGAAGCCCAAAACACCACGCCAGAGCAGATGAAGATGTTTCTCACTCGGCTTGGATTTGGCTCAAAAATGGTGGTGACGGGCGATATCACCCAGATTGATTTGCCTGGGCGGGTGCCGAGTGGGCTGATGGTGGTGCGCCAGATTTTGCGCGATGTGGAGGGAATTCAGTTTATTGAGCTCGGCTCTGCCGATGTGGTGCGCCATAGGCTTGTGGCGGAGATCATCGACGCGTATGCGCGATGGAATGATAATGGCAATAATTCTGATGCGGCATAGAGGGAGAGGCAACAATGATTGAGGTGAACGACGAATCTGGCTTCGAGCCAGCAGTGGATACAGGCGAAATCTCGGAGCTAGCCACATGGGTGCTCAACGAAATGCGGGTGCACCCACAGGCTGAATTGAACGTGGTGTTAGTAGATGAATCCACGATGGCTGATTTGCATGTGCAGTGGCTCAATCTCGAAGGCCCCACTGATGTGATGAGTTTCCCGATGGACGAACTGCGCCCAGCTCCTCCGGGAGTGGATCCGCAGGAGGGAATTCTCGGGGATATCGTGGTGTGCCCGAGTGTGGCAGCGCGCCAAGCGTACGAGGCTGGCCACGCCACAATGGAAGAAGTGCTGCTGCTCGTCACCCATGGGATCTTGCACCTGCTGGGCTACGATCACGCTGAGCTCGAAGAACGCAAAGAGATGTTCGAGCTACAGCGGCATTTGTTGCTCGCATTTTTAGCGCGCAAACCCAGCGATCCGAATAAGCGTGATTCGCAAGTGAACCGTCTCCCTATTGATTCTGTGGCGCCGATTATTTCTAGCTTTGAGCTGCCCGATGCTCCATCTGATCTGCCAGATAGCAGCGCTTCAGCTGCGGCAGAGTAGACGAGCTTGGGATAACGCAAAACAAAAGGGGCGAGCTAGCGAGCAAGCTGGGCAGGAACTAATGCAAAGTTTTTCTCCGATACCGATGATAGTGATCGCGGTGCTGTGTGCACTAGCAGTGGCCTACTGGGGAGTGGTGCGCGGGGCACTCAACAGAATGACGCTCTCTGACGCTTCTGAAGCTGCGAGCAAACGGCTTGGTGGAGTAAATCTAGTGAGCATCGTGGAGCATCGGCAGGCAGCGCTTATAGCGGTGAATATCGTACAGCTGCTGCACGGCATGGTGGCTGCGGTGGCAGTGACACTAGCTATCGGCACTGTGGTGCACCACCCGTGGCTGCTGGCGCTCAGCGCCGCAAGTGTGGCATGCGCTCTGATTCTGCTGGTGGCGTTTACTATTCCGGCGCGTATCGGCTACGCCTATCCCGTTAATGTGCTGGCTAGCTGCTCCCACGTGTTGTGGGCAGCTACTCGCATAATGGCACATGTTGATCAACGCCGTGAGCCAGATACTGCGGAAGAGCGAGAAGAGCGGCAAGAGGATCAACTCGCAGTGATGGTGGAGCGAGTGAGCGAATCCGATGCAGTGCAAGATGATGAGCGCGAGCTATTACATTCCGTGTTTGAACTCGACACCACCTATGTGCGGGAAGTGATGGTGCCCCGCCCCGATATGATTTCGATCAGCGCTGAGGCATCTCTCGATAAAGCGCTGAGCCTGTTTAGCCGCTCAGGCTATTCGCGGGTGCCTGTGATCGGAGAGAGCATAGACGATCTCTTGGGTGTGCTCTATTTGAAAGACGTGATTCGGCGAGTGCATCACCACAACGACGCCGCCGGCGTCACCGCAGCTAATGTAATGCGGGAGGCGCTGTTTGTGCCGGAAACGAAGCTGGTGGACGACATGCTCCATGAGATGCAGCGCACGGCCGTTCACATTGCTATCGTGATCGACGAATATGGCGGAGTGGCCGGGTTGGTGACGATTGAAGATCTGCTCGAAGAGCTAGTGGGAGAGATGGTAGACGAGCACGATCGAGGCGAGCCGCAAGTGGACGATCTCGGAGACGGGCGATATCGAGTGCCGGCGAGAATGCCTATCGATGAGCTGGGCGCGCTCTATGGGCTAGAGATTGACGACGACGACGTAGATTCCGTGGGAGGGCTGCTCGCCAAAGCGATCGGGAGGGTGCCGATTATTGGGGCGCAGGGCTCGGCGTATGGAATTCATATGGAAGCGGAACGGTTTGAGGGGCGGCGCAAGCGGCTCTCGACAGTGATTGTGGAGCGTGATCCGCACAGCGATGCTGAGGGCAGTGAGGGAGAACAGCATGAGTGATATAGAAGTGACGCCGATGGGGCAGCAAAACGCAGAGCTGACGGAGCAGCGAGGCACAGGAGCTGAGGGGAATTCGCAGAGCTGGAATGCCGGAGCTGCGCAAAGTGACGCTACTGTGAGCGAGGCCCCCGTAAACGGGGCCGCCCTAAATGAAGCTACTGTGAATGAAGTGGCAAGATTCGGGGCTGTGGGAGCTGAAATAGGAGATTTTCGCGCTGGGTTTGTGGCCATTGTGGGGCGGCCGAATGCGGGTAAATCCACGCTCACGAATGCGCTCGTAGGGCAAAAGATCGCTATCACGGCCAACCAGCCAGAAACCACTCGCAAAGTGATTCGGGGAATCGTGAACCGCGATGCCGGGCAGCTGATCGTAGTGGATACCCCTGGCCTTCATCGCCCGCGCACACTCTTGGGGGAGCGGCTCAACGACATGGTGCACGAGACGCTTGCAGACGTTGATGCCGTGGCTTTATGCTTGCCCGCTGATGAAGCGCTCGGGCCGGGCGATGAATTTTTGCTGAATCTCGTGCGCAAGGCTCGGGTGCCGATCGTGGCTGTGGTCACTAAAAAAGATAGAATTTCGCGTGAGGCACTGGCAATGAAACTGATCCAAGTAGATCAGTTCGGAGATTTTGCTCAAATCGTGCCGGTGAGTGCTGTGGAGCGCTCCCAGCTGAGCGATCTTGTGAGCGTGCTGCTAGAGCTGATGCCGCCATCGCCAGCGCTCTATCCCACATCGGCAGTCACTGATGAATCAGACGAAGATCTCATCGCTGAATTTATTCGAGAGGCGGCTCTCGAGGGAGTGCGAGAAGAGCTGCCGCACTCGATCGCCGTCACTATTGATGAGATCATTCTTCCTGGCCGTAGGGGCGGGCGAGATGATGTACATCGAGCCGAGAGTATGCGCCGCGCTGACGGCACGCAAGGCGAAGGCAAACCCCGAGCCGAGGGAAACCACCAGGGCAAACATCGCGGCACCACGAAAATCCATGCCAGCCTCTACGTGGAGCGCGATTCCCAAAAAGGGATCATCATTGGGCGTAAGGGAGCACGGCTGCGTGAGGTGGGCCGAGTGGCGCGCGCGCAGATCGAGGAGCTTCTAGGCACCCACGTGTTTTTAGATCTCCATGTGAAAGTGGCAAAAGAGTGGCAGCGTAATCCCAAGCTGCTGGGCAAACTTGGCTTTTAAAACTTGGCTTCTAAAATGAATGCGATTCTAGCGTGCGGCGCCCTCACAAAACTACAGCACTTTTGTGAGGGCGCTGACGACGGTGCGATACATGCGTGGATCAAGAGCTGCGCCGATCCGCCGGATTTGGGATTCATGCACCACCCAAAGTGTGGAGAGCTTCGCTTCTGAAGGGCGACCCTTAGGGTCCCATGCCCCGGAGCCAATGTCGAGCCACCAGGTGCCGAAACGATCACGAAAGAGGCCATGATCAGCGTGGTCCTTGGAGGTGAGTTGCACGAAAAATACGTACTCGCCGTGTGACGCCACCACGAGCACTGGCCGATCTTTGCCTCGGCCGTCATGCTCAGCAAAGGGCACCCACGTCCACACCACCTCTCCCGGATCGGGGGCAGAATCATGATCTGGGCGATATTCAAAACGTGGCAACCCGAGTGCAGCCACGTTCCATTCCACCGGTTCACTGCCCGGAGCGGGAAAGATATCCTGGCCACGTTGAGCAGGGTGACCAGAGCGTATGGGGGTGGCTCGCTGCTCATTTTTCTGTGTGCGCGCCGCAGAACGCAGCGATTTTTCTGCTACGCGAGTGCTTTCGCGCAGCAAGGTGCGAGCAGCTGAATGCAGAGCGGATTTGATGAGATCGAGCAAAGCCATCATTAACTTCTATCGGTTCGAGGGGTATTGAGCTTTAGAATAAGCTATCGGCCCACCAGCACCTCTTTCCGGTCTCCCTGGTGAATCGTTTCACTCTGAGCTGGCTGCGTTATCCAAAGCTGCTTCACGATCAGCAGCGAAGAGCATATTCGTGAGCTCCACATGCACCTGCTCCACATGTGGAATATCGTGTAGTGAGAGTGGAGAATCGGCAGAAGTTTCGAGCACGAGCGTGCCACAGCCAAAAATTCGATCCAGCAATGAGCGATCATATGCCACGTTAGAGATGCGCGATAGTGGGATATCGTGGCCGCGCTTATTCAATACTCCTGTGCGGGTGATAATGCGCCGGTTTGTGATAGTAAACGTGGTGGTGATCCATTTGATCCACGGAATTAGAAAAACGATAATCACCAGCACGATTCCGAGAATTCCGAGCACCCACTGACCCCACGGCAGCACAGAATCTGGCATAAAAACTAATCCCACAGCCACTGCTACTACGATCAGAACTGTGGCCATAATGTTGAGAAGAATTTTCTTGATGTGCTCATGCATATGCTGCAGCACGTATTCGCCATCGCCGAGGAGTTTGTGAGAAATAGCCATATGCTTAGTCTTGCATATTTCCACTGTGTATAAGTGAACGTCCGGATTCTGCGCCGTTTACTAGGCGGCGTCACACAGCCGCGCAGGAAGCGGCTACGCGTATCAAGTGCAGGTGCAAGATCCGAGGTGGAGTGTGGGCACGTATTGCGGGAGTGTGGGCACGTATTGCGCAGATTCAAATGCGGGAATTGTTGTGTGAATGTAGCTTATCCTAGGGCAGCTATGGGCAGCTATCCTGGGCTGGTGCTAGCGCGTGGGTTTCTCTAGGGAGTTTCTGTGTGAGTAGCTATCCTGGGTGGGTGGTAACGCGTGGCCTCTAGGAAATTTATGAGTGAGTGAGACGATCAAAGAAAGTGATGAGGCGCTGCGCAGAATGCTGAGCTGCTTTTTCGCTGCGCACCCATTCAGCACCGCAGGCATTTTTTGTGAGTTCTTCAGGAGTGTTCGCTAACCGTTGGAATTCAGCGGCTAGCGCTTGCGGATCTCCGGGAGGCACCACGGATCCTGCTCCGGCATGCTCAATGAGCTCTGCTGCAGCTCCTTGCACCACTCCTACCACGTATTTCCCGGTGGAAATCACCTCAAACGTTTTCGAGGGTATGGTGAATTGCAGCGGCTCCCACGGGCGCAAATGCACCATCACCACATCAGCCCAGCGATAGCGTTCACGCACAGTGCTGGGATCCACGCGGCCGAGGAACTCCACGGGCACGCCGAGCTTCTTTGCAACGGCTTTAGCCACCTTGAGATGGGCACCGTTGCCGGCCACAGTGAGTTCAATGGGGTGGCCAGCGTGCTGGGCGATAGCGGCAGCACGCACGAGATTTTCGATACCTTGGGCGCGCCCCACAGTGCCGGCATAGAGCACTCGCAATGGGCGAGTGAGCGGTTTCGATGGATTAGGTGAGGTAACTGAAGTTGGAGATACTGCATCGGTAGAAACCGGCTCCGCAGCAGTACTGGCATTTTCGAGCTCAATATTAGAAATA
>JALELI010000008.1 GCA_022768785.1 Arcanobacterium sp.
TCCAGCTTCAGCAACATACGTGAGTGCCAAACACCGAGACTGTGCAGAGGTGGGTATTCGCTCGCTACGGGTGGAACTTCCAGCAGCTGCCACGCAGGAGCAGGTGCTCGAAGCAGTGGATTCGCTCAACGCTGCTCCAGAGTGTTCGGCATTTATTGTGCAGCTTCCGTTGCCAGAAGGGCTCGATACTACCGCTGTATTAGAGCGTATTGCGCCTGCGAAAGATGCTGATGGGTTGCACCCGATTAATCTCGGCCAGCTCGTGCTCTCTACGCAGGGGAAGCTCCAGGTGCCGGTTCCTTGCACGCCGCGCGGGATTATTGAGTTGGGCCAACGTTTCGGAGTGGAGTGGAACGGCGCCAATGTGTGTGTGGTGGGGCAGGGCACCACAGCTGGCCGCCCGCTCTCCCTGCTCGCCACGCGCGCCGATGTGAACGCCACTGTGGATTCGTGCCATATCGGCACCCGTGATGTGGCAGAGCATACACGGCGTGCTGATATCGTGGTGTGCGCCACGGGAGTGGCTCATTTAATTCGGCCCGATATGGTGAAACCCGGAGCCGCCGTATTCGATGTGGGGGTTACCCGCCGCGTTGATCCGGCCACGGGTGCACATAAGATCATTGGCGATGTGGATCCTGCTGTGGCTGATGTGGCGGGGTGGCTCACTCCAAATCCCGGCGGAGTGGGGCCGATGACCCGCGCTATGCTCTTGGTGAATGTGGTGGAAGCAGCCCAGCGGCAGGCCGCCGAAAAATAGTGGTGTGGCAAAAATAGCAGCGCGGTAAAGTGATCCTATGATCATTGCAACTGTGAACGTGAACGGAATTCGGGCTGCGGCTCGGAAAGGCTTCCACGAGTGGTTGGAGCAGGCACAGCCCGATGTGCTGTTGCTGCAAGAAGTGCGCGCCCCAGCTGAAATCGCTCGCGAGCTGGTGGGAGATCACTATCGCACCTGGCTCAACCCAAGTGCTATTGCTGGCCGTGCCGGTGTAGCTGTGGCTGTGAAGCGCGGGATTGCTGTGGGAGAGGTGCGCTCTGGTTTGCCTGCTGGCATCGATGACGGCGATTGGTATGCCGGCGCCGAGCAGCAAGTGGTGGCTGCTGGAGAGTTCGCTGACGGAGAGGGGGCCCAGCCCCCGCGGGTATTTAAAGGCGAGGTGCCGGTGGATACTGGCCGTTGGCTCGAGGTGGATATTCCCACTGCGTTTGGGCCGGCAGCGGGGATCACTGTGATCAGCGCCTATCTTCATTCTGGAGTGGCCACGCAGCCTGAAAAGATGGCAGCGAAATACGCCCACTTAGAGCGGGTGAGCACACGCTTGGCGGAGCTGGCGGTGCCTGAGCAGCGCCCACTGAAGCATGTGCTCATGGCTGGTGATCTCAATATTGTGCACACGGCAGCTGATATCACGAACTGGAAGAGCAACCACAATAAAACGTCGGGGGTACTTGATGACGAGATCGCTTACCTCGATCGTTGGTTTGCAGATTTCGGATTCGTTGATGTGCAGCGGGCGCTCACAGGATCAGAGCAAGTGGCCTACACGTGGTGGAGCAATCGGGGCAAAGCCTTCGACAACAATGTGGGCTGGCGTATCGACTATCAGATCACAGATCCTCAATTAGCTCAGATGGCGCACAGCCAGCGTGTGGATCGCGCAGCTAGCTACGCGCAGCGATGGAGCGATCATGCGCCGTTAGTGATTAATTACAGCGCTGAACTGAAGTGAACAGTATGGCAGTGAATTGGAGGAAACCTGCTGTAAATTGAGTTTTTGAGGTGAAATGATTCCAGTCGAGCTCCCATTGGGTGTGCCAAACATCGCGGCAACCCGGCACGATCCGGCACAGTAGTGGCAAGGCATCGCTGAGCGCTATCCAGTAGACTCCCCATATGGGGAAATCCGCCGAACAGCTTGCATACGTTAATAAGAAGCTCGGAGGGGCGCTAGAGGGCACCCCCACATGGCTCAACGAAAAGGCAAAAGCTACTCCAGGATCAGGAGTGAAACCGCGGCTCACACGGCTGCTTGCACACCTAAAAGGATTACGTATTGTGCGCGCGATGATGCGCTATGGCGCGGCGCGCGGGGCGCTACTCGCCGGTGGGATTGCCTATTCGGCAATGTTTGCGATTGCTGGGGCGCTCGCAATTGGGCTCACTGCTTTCTCATACACTCTCGGCTCCGATCAACAGCTATTCACAGCTGCGGTACAGCGAGTGAATAGAGCGCTTCCGGGGATTTTGAAAACTGCAGATAGCCCCGATGGGTTGCTCGATCCACAGTCGCTGATTTTAGATACTCCGGTGAATGTCGTTTCGGTGGTCTCTGCGTTTGTACTGTTGTGGAGCGCGCTTGCTTTGATGGCAAATTTGCGCAGTTCAATCCAGGCGATGTTCGGCATTGTGCGGCTGCCGATGAATCCGGTGTTTGCCAAAGTGCTAGAGCTGGGCGGATTTCTGATATTGGGCCTGGGGGTGGTGATCTCCACGGTGCTCACTGCAGGGGCGCAGTTCTTTGCCGAACCGATCTTTCACCTGATCCAGTTGCCGGAATCGTGGGCAACGGTAGTGCTTCGTGTCACTTCCATAGCGCTGGCAATGGTGGTGGATATGGGAATTTTTATATTCCTCTTCCGAGTGATGAGCGCTGTTCGAGCGTTGCGGCGGGATCTTTTCTACGGTGCGCTCATTGGGGCGGTGGCGAGTGCAATAGTGCGATTTTTAGGCACTTCGGCTGTGAGCTCAGTGGCGAATAACCCGCTGCTGGCGCCGTTTGCTGCGATTATCACGCTCCTGCTGTGGGTGAATCTCGTGGCGCGTATCACTCTTATCGCCGCTGCTTTCACTGCCAATCCGCCAGAGCAGGCAGAGCTCAGTGCGCAAAATTTTGAGCATGCTAAAGAAACGCCGAATTTTGCCACGAAGAGCAAGTTGGAAACCTTAGCCTGGGATTTCGATCCGATGAGCGGTGTGGTGATCGCGCAGCCAGAGAAGCCCGCAAATCCTGAAATCCCCAGTTGGCGGGGGCTGCGGGCGTGGCTGTTGTGCGCCAAAGTGCGGCGAGCTCGCACGAAAGCTGAGCGTGCACAGCAGCATTTCGAGGAAATGCAGGCTGAATATAATGCCGCGGCGCTTGCGGCGCATGGAAAGCACCCTTATCCAGGCACGAAGTAGCTGTAATAGGCTGTGCTTGTAGGCGGTGGGAAGCTGTGCGCAATAGTGGCCGCAGGTGCTGTAGAACTCTGTGTGCTGTAGAACTCTGTGAGGGAGGCCTCGCCCTGGCTATTTTCTGTGGTTGACAGCTGCAAACTTCAATTTGACGAAAATTCGTTAGACTGGCAGATAGGTGCAATACGTGATCTGTGGCGGCTGTGCTTTCAGCTGCAGGGTAGAAGAGAGGCGGGTATGGCGGAATATCGGCTCGGGATAGACGTTGGCTCCACTACTGTGAAAGCGGTGCTGCTGCGTGGCGAAGAGATCATTTTCCAGGATTATCGCCGGCATCATGCAGATGTGCGTGCTGAGTTGGCAAAGTTGCTCGATGATATCTCTTTTGAAAATCCGGGCATTCACGTGGCCGCTGCTATCACCGGTTCCGGAGGCTTGAGCGTGGCCACTATGCTCGGCGTTCCGTTTGTACAAGAGGTGATCGCCGGCACTGAAGCCACCCGCAAATTTTATCCGCAAGCGGATGTGATTATCGAGCTCGGAGGTGAAGACGCCAAGCTCACATATTTACACCCCACTCCTGAACAACGTATGAACGGAACGTGCGCTGGGGGTACTGGAGCTTTTATTGATCAGATGGCCACCCTACTGAAAACTGATGCTGCTGGCCTCGATGAGCTAGCTAGCCGATATCAGCAGTTGTATCCGATTGCGTCTCGTTGCGGAGTATTTGCCAAAACTGATCTGCAACCACTGCTCAATCAGGGGGCTGCTCACGAGGACCTCGCTGCATCTATTTTCCAATCGGTAGCCACACAGACGGTGGCAGGTTTGGCTAATGGCCGCCCGATTCGAGGCACGGTGCTCTTTCTTGGCGGCCCACTGCATTTTATGCCACAGCTGCGAGAGGCATATAAGCGGATACTCAGTGGGGTGAGCGATTACATCACCCCCGATAATGGCCAGCTCTATGTGGCTATGGGGGCCGCTATTTTAGCGGGCAAGCCACAGCATGGAGCGGCAGCTGGGAATGTGAATGCCGCTAGCGGAGAACCCGGGCACGCACCACAGCTGCGCCCGCTGGCTACGATGGGCTCTACATTGCGCGCTGCCAATGCCGCGGGTGAGGGAGCACGCCGTATGCGTCCGCTGTTTGCGAATGCCGATGAACACCAAGAGTTTCAGAAGCGCCATGCCCGTGCCTCCGTCGCTCAACGCCCCACTAGCGCAGCGCAAGGTGATTGTTTTCTTGGAATTGACGCCGGATCCACCACCATTAAAGCAGTGTTGATCGACAGCCGCGATCAGATTGTTTTCACTCATTACGCTTCCAACCAGGGTGATCCAGTGCGTGCCGCGGTGAGCATTGTGCAGCATATTCAGCGTGAGTTGCCCGCTGCAGCTCGGATTGTGCGCTCCTGCTCCACAGGCTATGGCGAGGGGATTGTGAAAACCGCTCTCGGCGTTGATGAAGGCGTGGTGGAAACCATGGCGCACTTCCGCGCCGCGGAGTATCTACAGCCCGGTGTCACCTCAGTGATCGACATCGGCGGCCAAGATATGAAGTATCTCAAAATCAAAAATGGCGCCGTGGATTCGATCTCTGTGAACGAAGCGTGCTCTAGCGGCTGCGGGAGTTTCTTGCAAACGTTCGCAGAGACGATGGGCACCGATGTGCGCAGCTTTGCCGCCGAAGCCACGCGTGCCCAGGCTCCTGTGGATCTGGGCACGCGGTGCACAGTGTTTATGAATAGCTCGGTGAAGCAGGCGCAAAAAGAAGGCGCTGGAGTGGGAGATATCTCTGCTGGCTTAAGCTATTCCGTGGTGCGCAACGCCCTCTATAAAGTGATTAAGCTCAAAGACGCCTCAGATCTCGGAGAGCGTGTGGTGGTGCAGGGCGGCACATTTTTAAATGACGCCGTGCTGCGCGCTTTTGAATTGCTCACTGAGCGCGAGGTGGTGCGGCCAAATATCGCTGGGCTGATGGGGGCTTTTGGAGCTGCTCTCACGGCTAAAATGCACTTTGATCGCGCTGCTGCTGAAGCAGACGCTCAAGCGGCGCAGCGGAGAGATCCGGCCACTGGGGAGCTGCGGTTGAGCTCTCTGCTCACGGTGGCAGAGCTGGAGGGGCTCACTGTGGAAACTGAGCTCAAAACTTGCCGCTTCTGCCAAAACCACTGCACCATGACTATCTCGCAATTTTCCACCGGAGAACGGCATGTGTCGGGCAACCGTTGTGAGCGCGGGCTGAGTTTGGAAAAAGCACCGAAGAAATCGCCCATTCCCAATATGTTTGATTGGAAGTATAAGCGGCTTTTCGGCTACCGGAGGCTCACAGAGAGCGCAGCCACGCGCGGCGATATCGGAATTCCGCGAGTGCTCAATATGTATGAAGATTATCCATTCTGGTTCACAGTGCTCACCGCTTTGAAATATCGGGTGATGATCTCGGGGCGTTCTAACCACGAACTTTTTGAGAGCGGAATGGAATCCATTCCGAGCGAGAATGTGTGCTATCCGGCCAAGCTGGTGCATGGGCATATTGAGGCGTTGCTCGATAAAGGAATTAAACGAATCTTCTACCCGTGCGTCACATACAACAGCGAAACTGCACCGGGGCAAGATAACACTTTCAACTGCCCGATTGTGGGCACCTATCCAGAGGTAATACGCACCAATATGGAGCGCATTATTGCTGGTGAGGCAGAATTTATTTCGCCATTCTTCTCCTTTGCCAACCGTGAGAAGCTGCCAGAGCGGTTGGCTGAAGTGTTTGCTCGAGATGGTGTGAGCGTGAGTGAGGCCCAAGAGGCATGCCGGCTCGGTTGGGAAGAGTGGGACGCCTATCACGCAGACGTATTGGAAAAAGGGCGAGAATCGCTGGCTTATATCCGTGAGCACCAGATTCGTGGAGTGGTGCTCGCTGGGCGGCCCTACCATCTCGATCCTGAGATCAATCACGGAATCCCAGAGGCAATTGTGGGCCTGGGAGTGGCGGTGCTCACTGAAGACGCAGTGAATCTCGGGCATCTTGAGCGACCGTTGCGGGTGCGAGATCAGTGGGCTTTCCACTCGCGGCTCTACGAAGCGGCAGCCACCGTTGGTGATGATCCAGATTTGAGCTTGGTGCAGCTGATCAGTTTTGGGTGCGGGCTTGATGCGATCACTGCAGATCAAGTGCAGGAGATTCTCGAGGGGCGCGCAGATGTGTACACTTCGCTCAAGATTGATGAAGTGAGCAACCTGGGGGCAGCTAAAATCCGCTTACGCTCACTCACAGCTGCCGTGGAAGAGCGAGCTGCTGGGGCAGCAGAATCTGCTGACGTCGATACCACTCGGGGGCCAGCCGCCCAAGTGATGGGGGAGAGCTTCAGCGAAAACCCATGTGCTCAGCGCTCTGAAGAGCCCAGCGTACAGGCCGTCCAGCCAGCGCGCCATGTGCTGCAGCGTACCCCGTTTACGGAGCAGATGCGGGAGGCGGGATACACAATTCTCGTGCCCCAAATGGCTCCGATCCACTTCCGCTTGTTAATGCCGATTTTTCAGCGGGCGGGCTTCAATATGCGGCTGCTGGAGCACACGAGTAAAGACGATATTGAAGTGGGCTTGAAATATGTGAACAACGACGCCTGCTATCCGGCATTAGTGGTGATCGGCCAATTGATTGCACAGTTCACCACGGGCGCTGCCGATCCAAACCACACTGCTGTGGGAATCACTCAAACTGGCGGAATGTGCCGTGCCACCAACTATGCGGCGCTGCTGCGTAAAGGGTTGAAAGATGCCGGATTCCCACAGGTGCCAGTGATCGCAATTAGTGCTCAAGGGCTCGAAGAGAACCCTGGATTCAAGATCTCTGCAGGAATTCTCCACCGCGGATTGCAAGCGATCACGATCGGTGATGTGCTGCAACGGGTGCTATTGCGCACCCGCCCATATCAGATTGACGGCAATGTGCAGCGTCTCTATGAGCGGTGGGATCAGATCGTGCGTGAGTGGTTTGGAGGCAGCGGAGAATTTGCCGCCCCGCGTGCTGCGGCTTCCGGGGAACAAGCGCGCAGGCAAGGCTACAGCATCACGCTAGGCACCGGCGTGCACCCCGACGGCACAAGTGCGGGAGTGGATGGAAGAGAGCGGAAAATCGGTTTCCATGCGTTGGTGAAACAACTAGTGCGCGAATTCGATGAGATTCCGCTGCTCGATATCCCCCGCAAACCGCGTGTGGGAATGGTGGGCGAGATTTTGGTGCAGTATCACCCTGATGCCAACAACAACGCCGTGGGCACTGTAGAACGCGAGGGGTGTGAGGCGGAGCTGCCAAGTTTGATGCAGTTCTTCCACCAAAGTATCGTGACGGCGGATTGGAAATATCGCACACTCGGCTATGGCACAAAGAAATCTGTGCGCACTGCCAAGCTCGCACTCTGGGCACTGCAGCAGTATGAGAAGCCGATGCGCGCTGCACTCCAGGCGAGCCAGCGATTCGAGGCGGGCGCCACAATCCAGGAGCTCGCAGCAAAAGTGCAAAAAATTGCGCAGCTAGGCAACCAAGCAGGTGAGGGGTGGTATCTCACTGCCGACATGATGGATATGATCGAACGCGGTTGCCCGAATATTATCTGTGCCCAGCCCTTCGCGTGCTTGCCGAATCACGTGATTGGCAAAGGAATGTTCCACGCGCTGCGCTCGGCTTATCCACAAGCTAATATCGTGGGAATCGATTATGATCCGGGGGCTTCTGAGGTGAATCAGCTGAATCGAATCAAGCTGATGATTTCCACAGCGTTTTTGCAGCACGAGCAGCAGGGCAGCGCAGGTGACGGACGGTTGCCGTTAGATCCTCGTATAGGATTACACGCTGAAGAAGATCTCGATGCTGAATCAGATACCTATCTCACAGAGCGTGAGTTTGGCAAGGTAGCGTGCGGCGGGGCTACGTGTGGTTGTGGTGCGGCCACCAGTTTTTCAGGGGAGCGCACATTGGTACAGCTCAAGATGCCAACAGTGCGCGCCTAG
>JALELI010000054.1 GCA_022768785.1 Arcanobacterium sp.
CTACCTACGAAATTGCGGATCCGATGGCAGCTATTGAACAGCTCGCCGTCACTACGCTGCGTAATATCATCGGTTCGATGGATATGGAGCAGGCACTCACTGGGCGCGATCAAATCAACGGGCAGCTGCGTGGAGTGCTTGACGAAGCCACAGGGCGATGGGGGATTCGAGTGAGCCGAGTGGAGCTGAAAGCGATTGATCCTCCGGTCACTGTGCAAAGCGCAATGGAGCAGCAGATGAAGGCAGAGCGCGATCGGCGCGCTGCGATTCTCACAGCTGAGGGTGTGAAGCAGAGTGCGATTCTCACAGCTGAAGGTGAGAAACAGAGTGCAATTCTGCGCGCCGAAGGCACCGCACAATCCACAATCTTGAAAGCTCAAGGTGAATCACGCGCAATTTTGCAGGTATTTGATGCAATTCACCGCGGCAATGCAGATCCCAAGCTGTTGTCGTATGAATATCTCAAGACGCTCCCACAGATTGCTAATTCGTCAAGCTCTAAGCTATGGATCGTGCCCACAGAGCTCACTGCCGCTCTCAACGCTGTTTCACAAGGGTTTGGAGGGAAAACTGAGGAACCCGATCCCACTGCAGGGGCAGGCTCATCAGCTGAATCTTCAGCGGACTCCGGCACTGTGGGGGCCGTAGGCAAAATTGCCGATGCGCTGGCCAACACCACTCTTGAAGATGTGGATAAGGCGCTGGCGTCTGCACGCGGCGAAGCTGAAAGTGCCACCAGCGAGGCAGAGGCATCTGGCACGGGTTCAGGCCAGAAAGTTCATCTGGAAGATCTGCTCGGCCAGGCTCCAGATACTACAGCTCCGTGAACTTCTTGCTGTAGAAACTGTGGTGGGCGCTCACTGAAAAAGTGGGCGCCCACCGTGCTTTCTCTCGTCTTAGCGATGCGTGCGATCTCCGCATATTCATCTCTTAGTAATGCGTGTGATCTTCGCATATTCATCACAAGAGCGCTCCTAATATCCGCCTAAATGATGATGTGTACTCCGTGGCGGGTTACTTAAAATGATGAGCGCTGAAGGGAAACCTCTATGAGGTGTGAAACGCAAGGGAAAGAGATAGGGGACGGGAGGAACAATGAAGTTTTTCACGAGATTTTCTGCTGCGCTAACGGTTGCAATGGTGAGCCTGAGCAGTGCGGCAGTGGCACAGGCAGCAGAGCCAACGGTCGATAATCCGGGTGGAGTTGAAGCTATCACGAGCCCTGGTGGAGTGCCAGCAAATGGTTATGGGCCAGACCGCCATACCTTTGTTGGGGCCCAGGCGGTGTCTGCAAGAACTCCGGGCCTTACTCCGCTAGGGGCGAACGATTTCTCATGTGTGCCCGCCCCAGGTACTAATCCGGTTGTACTGGTTCCGGGCACAGGGAATGACGCCTACACCGCCTGGGCATTTTTCTCGCCGCGTATCAAGCAAGCCGGTTACTGCGTGTACACGTTTAACTACAATCCATCGACAAATCCGCAAAACGACGCGGCGTCGTTTATGGGGGATATTCGGCAAAGTGCTGCGTTTATGGCGGGGTTCGTGGATCGGGTGCTAGCTGCCACAGGATCGAAAAAGATCGACATCATCGGGCATTCACAAGGTGGTGGGGCACTCCCTCGCGCTTACATTAAGTGGTATGGAGGAGATAAGAAAGTAGATAAACTGATCGGGCTCGTTCCTTCCAACACTGGCACTACCATGATGGGAATGAACGATTTGATTCGGCAGTTGCTGAAGTGGTTTCCCACGCTTGAAACCAAGATGCTCAACGAGCATAATTCTCAGGCATTGCTGCAACAGCTTGTAGGTTCGGAGTTTATGAAAGATCTTAACTCTGGTGCCCTCACCTACCCGGATATCACGTACACCGTGATATCCACGGTGTACGACACTATAATCACTCCGCATACTCGTTCTTTCTTGCCGGCTGGGCCTAACGTGAAGAATATGAATGTGCAAGATATCTGCCCCCTGGATATGTATGGGCACCCGAATATGCCTTATGACAGTGTGGCGCTGCAACTCAGTTTGAACGCACTGAATCCGTCAGCTGCGCAACCTGTGCAATGCGTGAAAATTCCGAAATATATCACGGCGAATGATCTCGCATAAACGGAATCTCGCAGAAGCGAGAAACCTGATTTGGCTCGTTTTAGCTGGGAGCGAGGTCTTGGATTTTAGGTGGTAGCGGGTGCGGTGCGTTGATGGAGCGTGCTATAGGTTGGGCTGTTGTGATGTGCGGTTGCGTTTGGTCGCCGCCCTGATTTCGGCCACCCGCGTGGCGCTTTCCATTTGCTCGGCAGTTCCTCGCGACGTACATCGCTGCAAAGGGGCTTCCCGCACAAACCCGCAGGTCGAGTCACTTGAGCCTATTTGCCTGTACTTGCCGTTCAAGTTCGTCAAGTTCATCTTTGCTCAGCATCGACAAACGAGCAATGACGGCCTGCCGGTCTTCGTCAAGCACTGGAGGCTGCTGCGGTGCGACAGGAATGGTCTTTCCACGCTCACGGCTGCCACCTCCCTTAGGGATAGTCATCACAATCGAAATGATTGCGATCATCGTCAAGCCGATGTTAAACAGCATCACGACCATGCCAGCAAATCGTAGCGAGGTGTTATCCTGCACGCCAGACATTTGCAAAGCATAAGTTACAGATTGACCGCTGCCACCCTTGAGCATGTTGAAAATGGAAAGTGACAGTGCCAGACCGATCGCACCACCAAGTGAAGATGCCATCTTGTAAATGCCAGAACCGGAACCAGCCTTTTCTGACGGCAGGTTTGACAGCGCCGCATCAGTAGAAGGCGTTGCATAGAATGCTAGACCAAGGCCAAACAGCGCGTAACCAACAACGGCGAGAATCTTGTAGGTTCCCAGTTCGGAGAAAGTTGGAGTGAGGAAGGCGCCGGCGAGGACAACGATCAAAGAGCCCCACAACATTGGCTTGCGTGGGCCAAAACGCTGCAGCAACTTTTCTCCTACACGAATGAACCCGATGATCGTAATGGCGTACGTGATGGTGAGCAGGCCAGCATCCCACGTGGTGAGATACTGGTCGTGGATACCGTCACCGTTAGCATCGATAAAGTTTGCAATACATTCTTTACTGCCGCAGTCCTCAATAGTTCGAGGGCGAGCACCAAGCAACACTAGCTGCGAAACATTGAGCAAGCCAATGGTTGCATTGATCATGAAATTCGAGATCGTGGCGCCAGTAAAAGTTGTGTTCTTAAACAGCGAGAAATCGATGAATGGATTATCTTGCGAAAGTTCCCACTTCACAAATATCGCGATACCGATGACGGCGACCGCAAACAAAGCGAGTGTGATTGGGCTTCCCCAGCCACCGTTGGGCATACTAGCACCGAAAATCAGCGCAACCATGAGA
>JALELI010000055.1 GCA_022768785.1 Arcanobacterium sp.
GAGTGAGCCGCATAGCGGCACCATAGAGCTGATCGACGTATGGGATCGCTTCCTGCTCAAATCGAGCCGCCCGCTCCCGCTCACTCTCTTGCGCATCTGCGCGTATCAATTCTTCTACCATCATTTATAGCTTAGCGTGAAGAGTGGCACCTCAGCGAAAGCAGCAAAGCCTCTACTATTTTCGCTGCTAGCTCACTGCCTGAGCGCCGTCAGCTCACCGCCTGGCCCTCACGCACCACCGCTTGCACTTCCAGAGAATCATTGAGCACCAACAGATTAGCTAGCTCACCAACAGTGAATTCCACGGATACCCCTGGCGTTTCGGCACTGAGCCCAAGGGCTTTCGCTGGGGCTGCCACCGCAGCGCGCACGCCTTGCGAGAGCGTGAGTGCTCCAGCGTCTACGGTACGTTGGAGCTGCTCCACCAGCCGCGAAGTGCCTCCAGCAATGGAGTTTCCTTCCGCGAGGGTGGCCACTCCAGCTTTCACCACCACCGGTAGCCCTCCCAGCTCATAGAAGCCATCAGAGAGCCCAGCTGCCGCCATCGCATCTGTGATGAGCACGATTCCGAGCCCCTCTCCAGCAGACTGCACATAGTTCACCACGTCTCCCACGAGATCGAGATTCACGTGCGCACCATCTCCGATGAGCTCCACCACCGCTTCACCGCGGCGCGCCGTCTGCACAAGCTCTCGCACCGGCCCCGGCTCTCGATGCGCCATCAGCGGCATTCCGTTAAAGAGATGTGTGGCCGTTTGTGGCACCCGCGGATAGTGAATCTGCTGTGCGTAGTGCCATGTGGCTGCAGTGCTTTCACGGGTTTGCAACATCGTGGCGTTCGTATGCCCCCAGCTGGGGATTGCGCCGTAATCGAGCAACAACTGTGCAGCCTCTCGTGCTCGCGGCAGCTCTGGGGCGATAGTCATTGTTTTAATCCAGCCTTTGCCAGCTTCCAGCCAGGTGCGCAATTCATTTAGATCGGGATCCCGCACCGCAGCTGGATTTTGGGCCCCCACGTGAGCGAGAGAAACGTATGGCCCCTCCAGGTGAATTCCCAACAGCTCGCCACGCTCGCAGAACGGCACGAGCAACTCTATCTGAGGCAATGGATCGATCATAGACACCAGTGAAGCCAGCATCGCGGTGGTGCCCAAGGTGCGATGTGCAGCGATAGCGGTGTGTACTTCTTCCACGCCGGCCGCATCAGGGAACGAAGCCCCACCCCCACCGTGGCAGTGAATATCAATAAGCCCTGGAATGATCCACCCTTCAGGAGCTGGCTCGCCAGCTGGGCCAACCGGCGTCACCTCTACCACAGCACCCGCATTATCTAGATCCACGCCCCAACCGATCAACTCACCGTAGCCGTTGAGCACTTTCCCCCGATATGAACTCATATCTTCTCCTCACCCTCACAGCACGCAGACTCTCTGTGCCACACGTGCCCAACTTACTTTTACGATTCTGCACGATTACGCTTTTTCAATACGTTCTATATCCCAGTGGCCCACACGTCCTATATTCCAGTGGCCCCCACACTGCACGCACTACCGCTCTCGGCGCATTGGAGAGCCTTGGCCTCAGTGCAGAACCCGACTGGCTAAAGGGCGCTAGGCGTAGAGCGCTTCCCACCGCTCTCGATAGAAATCTTTTAATTCCAGCTCAGCAGCCGCTGCCTCATCTACCAGCACCACCGCCCGCGCGTGCATCTGCAAGATCGTGGCTGGCCACCGTGCGCTCACTGCGCCTTCTACCAACTCTCGCACCGCCTCAGCTTTGTTGGCTCCAGTGGCAATCAGCAACACCTGCCGCGCCTCCATGATGGTGCCGAGGCCTTGAGTGATGCATTTGCTCGGCACATTTGCGATCTCCCCACCGAAGAATCGCGCATTGTCGCTGCGCGTTTTCGCCGTCAAAGAATCCACATGGGTGCGCGACACCAATGAAATTCCTGGTTCGTTGAAGCCGATATGGCCGTCTGCGCCAATTCCTAAAATCTGCAGCTCCACTCCACCAGCAGCTGCAATCGCCGCATCATACTCACGCGCTGCACCATCGAGATCGCTAGCCCCACCATCCGGAGTGTGCAAATTTTCATCGAGAAGGCCTGTGTTCTCCGCCCCCACAAGTTCAGCGCGCAACACATTGCGATACCGTTGCTCGTGCTCAGGATCGATGCCCACATATTCATCGAGGGCAAACGCCTGACTGTGAGCCAGGGAAAATTCACCTGCGGCATGAGCCGCACGCAGGCGCTCATACAGTGGTAATGGAGTGGATCCCGTGGCCACACCCAGCACCTTATGCTGCGCCGCGTTCATCGCTGAGATCACATAACGCGCCGCCGCATCGGCCACATCTTGTTCGTTAGCCAGCACCCCAATATCCACAATACTGCCCCTTTGCTTGCGAGCACTCACCGCACTTCCCCACAGTGAGCGTTAGTTGTTTCTCCTCCCATATTTTAGAGTGAAAAATGATCGAAAATGCTCAAGACTTCAAAAATTCTCAGAGTTATGCTCAACAATTAGCTCAAGTATTCATATTTGTGATTATTAATGGCGGATAGTCACTTGTGGCCTCCGCCCACCCCACATCTGGCAAATGCCGCTGCGATACTCTGCGCTCCCCCCCCCGTCGTCGCGCCCCGCCCACCCCACATCTGGCAAGTGCCGCTGCGATACTCTGCGCTATCCCCCGTCGTCGCGCCCCACCCACCCCACATCTGGCAAATGCCGCTTTGGTGCAGAGGCGCATTTACTCGTCAGTGTGCCCGTAGAGGCCGGCACACGGCACCGGCCAGCGTGCTGCGCGCTATGGGTTCATAATAGTTGAGCACACTAGATAGTTGAGCACACTAGTTGGGCGAAGAAAAGGAATACGGCAGAAAGAGGCCAAAATGGGCACCACCACACTCAAACCCCTTCCACTGCACGTGCTCCGCCCGCCCACGATGCCCATGCACATCAATCTAGCGCTTGACGACGTACTCGCCGCTGCCGTTGCGCGCGGCAAACGTGCCCCACACTTGCGAATTTGGCGGTGGAACACCCCACAGATCGTGATTGGCTCCGGCCAATCAGTGGCCAACGAGGTGAACGAAGCCGCCTGCCAGCGCAACGGAGTTGCAATCTCTCGCCGCGCTTCCGGAGGAGGAGCAATGTTTATGCTCCCCACTGATGCGATCACTTACTCAGTAATCGTACCCACCGCAGCAATTGCGCAAATCAGTTTCCAAGCCTCCTACGAATTGCTCGATTCTTGGGCAGTGACGGCGTTGCGCGATCTCGGTGTGCCAGCTCATTATGCACCTATCAACGATATCGCCACTCCCCGCGCAAAGATTGCTGGAGCTGCCCAAAAACGTTACGCCTCCGGCGTCACCGTGCATCACACCACGGCGTCATACACAATTAATGAATCCTTGATGTACGAATGTCTCCGCATCGGAGCTCCTGCTGTGAGCCCCCGCGGGCATCGATCAGCAGTGAAGCAAGTGGATACAATCGCACGTTATACGCCCCTGCCGCGCGCGGCAGTGATCGACCGGCTCGTGGCAGAATTTGCCAGCGAATATCACGCACCGCTGAGCGAGCTGACGCCTGAAGAGCTCACTGCCGCAGAAGAACTCGCCGCCCGCACATACTCCACACCGGAATGGACCTACCGAATCCCCTGAGGGCCAAGTCTCACGCTAAGGGCTGGCTGGTTTTCAAAACCGATGCAATGCCAACCTGTGCAGCTAATTCTCCGCTCTAAGGGCTGGCCACCCCTAAAAATTGGCTGAGCGCCGCTAAATTTTCCCGTTCCGCGCAGCGATCAAAAGCAGCTCCGTGCGGGATCGCGCTGCAAATTTTTGCATTACCCTAGCCACGTGAGTTTTCACAGTGGGCTCCTCCACACCGAGTGCCCGTGCAATCTGGCGATTCGTTTTAGCTTGCAAAATCATTCCCCACACCTTGAGCTCGGCGGCGGTGAGCGACCCCAGCTGCTGCTCAAAAGCTGGATCTGCCCCCTTTTTCGCCATCTGATAATTTTCGGTGAGCATACGCAACGGGCGAGTAGACATCACTTGCCCTCCGTGTGCCACTTTTTTGATAGCCATAGCAATCTCTTCACGCGGAGTGTCTTTCGTGATGAATCCATCAGCACCTGCTTCCAGCGCCTCTTGGAGCCAATCATCGTGCCGGAAATTAGTGAGCATAATGACGCCGACGCCCGGGCTCTCTGCCTTTACACGGCGCGTGAGTTCGATCCCGCCAATTTTCGGCATTTCCACATCAATCAAAGCCACGCTAGGCCGTAACTTATGAATCAAAGCCTGCGCATATACCGGATCGGTTACTATATCAAGCACATCAATCGAGGAATCCAACCGCAGCGATTTGGCAAAATCTTCGAGCATTTCAGCATCGTCGTCCACCAGCACCACCCGATATCGTTCATCGTGCGCTGTGGCAAAGCTACTCTGCTGTTCCATTGCACGCCTCCTTTCTCATTATTGCCTGCACCTGTGTATCTGTTTTACACGCAAGCGGCACTACCACTTGCACCACCCAGATTTCACCGATGATCTGTTCACTGAGGGAGCCTCCGGCATTTCCGAGGCGGTAAGAGAGCCTCCGAAGCCCAGTGCCACCACGCAATTCATCGCTAACTGCAGCGCTATCTAAGGGCCCCAAAGCAGCCAAGGCACTGAGGCGGATCTTATTACTCTCTTCGATCACGAGTAGATCGCCGTCAATGCTCACGCTAAAATCCACCGTGGTGTTTGGCTCGCTGTATTTGAGCGCATTCACAGCCAACTCAGAGAGCACATCTACTACGAGTGAAGTGCGAGCTCCGGCCACGGTATCAGCGTTTTCGGGAAGTGAAATGGCCATTTCTAATCCAGCTGAGGAAAGCTCTTTGTGTAGCTGTGAGATAGCCTGCGTGATCGATATAGCTGGTTGCTGCAAAGTGCCTTCGAGGGTGCCGATCAGCGAGCGCAATGTGCATAGCGCATCACGCAGCTCCCGTTCCACCACTTGCAGTGAATGCACTTGTTGATCAGGGCTAGATGCCTTCAGCTGTTCAATCTGAATCAAGATTCTAGAGAGATCTCGCGCAGCGGTATCGTGAATTTTTCCAGCTAGCTGCCGCTCAGTTTGCCGCTCGATCTGAAGCAGCTCTTCGTGCACTGCTTCTCTTTCTTCTATAATCTTGCGAGCCGCTGTGCTCAGCACCATCACTGCCACATCAATCACTGCCCACACTAAACCAAACGCAGATCCGTCATGCGCCAATGCACTTGTGAGCGCAGTGGCCATAACAGAGCACCAGGCCGGGAGCAAATCTTTGCGGATCACACTATCTGCACACAGTGCTACTCCGATCAGCACTTGCATCATCTGCGGCACTTGAATCGTTGTAAACGGGAAAGCAAAGAGCACTAGCACAGCTACTAGCAGCCACTGCCCAACGCGAGGAATGCCTACGTACACTCCTATGCATACCACTCCGAGCACAATGAGAAACCACGCTGGAGCGTATGGCGGGTTTGAAAAGTGCACCACTACTTCCAACAACACAGTAACTACAGCGCCCACCGAAAGCATCAGCTGGCGAAGCGACACCCGAGCATACCAATGTGACAGCGCATACCATACCCCGCTTGCGCCTTTGGCGCCATGACCACTGCATAGTTGCCTATCACGCAGTTTACGTGGCGCCACCGTGTGCGTTCTCGCGTCTGTATCGTTCACTTTCAGCCCCACACTGACTCCACCAAACTTCGATCCCGCCCTGCTATTCTCGGCTGATCCCTCTAATCGGCTGGCCTCACTGCTCCCGCCTCCGCTGTGATCGTAAAACATTGGCTACTATGCCACTGCACTTACTGCATTAACTACAACACACATGGCGGCGTTTACTCCACACACCGCTGCTCTTTACGCACCGTCACCTTAAATCGCCTGCTAGAATCGCTAGCTAACCCGTCCCACTGTTGCCAGCTACTCAAAGCCAGCAGGTGGAGCCTAGCACCATATACATAGCGCGGCGTATATACACGCATAGGAGCTAAGCACCTGTGGCACAGTTCGAAGCAAAGCACCCCACCCACGCTCGAAAGCGTAGAACGAGAATGAGGCAAAAACTCACCGAAGCCCCACTAGAAATCTAGAAATGACGCTCAGGAATGAGGCCGCCAATTCGGGCATTTTGCAGGGAAGCATTTGGGGCACATCGCAGGGAAGAGATAGCACGTGGGCAGCCAAGGAACTCCTTCCACAATAACCGGAGCAAAAAAATTCCTTACTCCCTCCGAAGTGCTTGCTGCAGCGTGAATGTCTACCGCAATAGGGCTAACAGATGCTTGGGGAACTCCAGCCGCCACAGAGCTTGGCGCTCCCACTACAGCACCACATATGCCCGCCACAAGCAGCACCAATGCAGCGATCATTTTTTTCATCGTTCGCTCCTCCAATCCCACGAGCTACTATCGCTACGGCCACCTGAGCTCGCATATCAATTTTATCGTTCAGCATAGGCACTACAAGGGCTAATCCCCTCCACTATCTCCACCTTTAGTATGAGGAAATCACTCTAAAAGCATGACGCCGCGTCCATCTTTTAGCGGGCGAATTGTATCGCCATTAGCGGCACCATAGACGACGTCGAGGGGGTTTAGATAGTCGCAAGCCCTCGCGTACAAACAACGCAGGAGAAGCTCCCAGAGCCCCATCGGGCAAATGGCGCAAGCCCTCGCGTACAAACAACGCAGGAACGATAACGAACAATTGAGAAGAGACGATTAAGAAGATCGTTGAGAAACAGCACATGCAGAGGGAAATCTAAGCAAGTGCGGATCTCACACAATGCCCCGGCGCGCTGCAATGGCAGTGCACACCGAGGAAACCCGATGCCCATTGACAATAGCGACTATGCCAACAATTAATAGCTACATTGGAAGGATCTGGCATGAAGATCACCCCATTAATTGGCCTCACACTTTCGGCAGCTTTGTCGGTGCCCTCAGCAGCAGCCGCTCTGCCCAGCGCCACCCTTGCCGCGCCTACTGCTGCAAGCAGCGTGGTGCTCATGGTTAGCGATACCACCACGAGTACCGCCGCTGATCGCGCATCGCAGGTGAAGCAGGCAAAAGCACTGCTCACGGAGGTTAATAACACCATTACCCGGGCAAAGGTCGCTCAAACTGCCGCTCCCCAAGCAGATTGGAGCGGAGAGTTTTTCAAGCTCTTCCGCACTTTAGAAGAACTTAAGCAGAGCCTAGACACAATTATTAAAGGCGGTGCCCCACTTCTCCAGCCCAGCGTGATCTTCGCCCGCGCTGAGCTCGCAATCGAAATTGGCACCACTATCTCGCAGTCCGTCACCCATCTGCAGAATAAAGTGCAGGCTGCACACGTGGAGATTGGATTTGCCATCACCCGCGCCGTATTACGTTTGATCAATATCGGCGCCACTGAACAGCAGTTGAAAGAAGCTTCTGCGGAGTTGGTGACGGTGTACAACCGAGTGCTCACGTATCCAGATCTCACACCAGGAGATACCGCCACACTCTACGTGAAAGACGCTCTAGTGAAAGAGATTTGGAAAACTCGGATCAACCGCGATAAGTACATTCTCGGAAAGAAGAGCTTCCAGACGTATAACGCGTTAAATAAAGCAATCACAAAGGCTGTGGACGTGCGGCTAAACCCTAGCGCCACAGTGCAGGAAGTGCGAGATGAGATTACTGTTCTCAAAGCAGCATATGCAGCCGCTCTCGCTGCTCCCGATAAAATTATTCCCAGTAAAAAGTGAACTTTCTCCTTGGAGCACGAGCAGCTCAATCCCCCTCATTGTAGCTGCTTCTAGATAGTGCAAGCGTGCTCCTCTCGCGGCACACAGATCTTTTCTGATCTGTGTGCCGCTTTTTATTCTCTGCTTATTCTCTGCTCGCTCTTTCATTTTCAGTGTGCCACTTCTGGGATCAATTCGCCGGCTCCGTTTTACGCCTAGCCTGTTGGTTAGTTCCAAGCTTCTCCCCGCTGATTCTGCTCTGCGTTTAGCTGCGCCGGTTCGGTACTACGTTTAGCTGCGTCGGTTCGGTTTTGCGCTTAGCCCTATCGGTAAGCCCATTAGCCAGCTAATTGCGCGTATCGAGCACTACGCACTTGAGCCGATCAGGCATCTTTCGCACCCCTGCCGCTTCCAATCTCCTTATCTGCATCTCAAATCCCTCACTGCAGCCCGCACTTTCTCAGCAAAATCCCACTCACCTTCGCTGCAAAATCCCACTCACCCTCGCTGTGAGTGAGCTCATGCGGAAAAGGAATGTTCTGGCGCGCATACGGCGTTGCAACTGCCGTAGGATAAAAATTACGAAACTAAGTTGTTGCGTAATTAACTACGCGATGGACCGTAAGCTTTGAAAGCTTCCATATGAGAAAGGGGCCCGCGCTATGCCAAAGAGAACTAAACTCACTACCGGCGTGGATTGGATAGATTTTCAAGCCACCGAAGCCGATTGGAAACGTGCAGACCCAAAGCTTCTGGTGGGTATGCTCGCTCAGATTCAAATTATTCGCAGCTTTGAAGAGCTAGTGCTACAAGTAGCTGGAGCTGGCCTTATACACGGGCCAGCCCACTCTTCAATCGGCCAAGAAGCCGGTGCCGTCGGCTCAATTATCGGGCTGCGCCCCACTGATGCCGTGAACGGCTCTCATCGCGGCCACCATCAATTTTTAGCCAAAACCCTCACCTACCTCAACGGCCACAGTTTCGATCCGGAACGGCTCATCACCCCAGAAACCCACACCCTACTGGTAAAAACGCTGAGCGAAATTCTCGGCTTGAGCAACGGCTTCTCGCACGGGCGCGGCGGCTCGATGCACTTGCAGTGGCTAGAAGCGGGCGCACTAGGAACCAACGCAGTAGTAGGTGGCGGAGCCCCCACCGCCACCGGCAATGCCTTTGCCCAGAAACACGCTGGCACCAGCGATATCACCATCAATTATTTTGGTGACGGCGCCGCTCAGATTGGCTCCGTGCTGGAATCGCTCAACCTCGCGGCAGCATGGAAACTGCCTGCAATGTTTTTCGTGGAAAACAATCTCTATGCAATTTCCACTGCTGCTAGCGAAGTGATGGCAGATACTCGAGTATCGGTGCGCGGCCAAGGATTTGGAATTCCGAGCTGGCGCGTGAATGGTATGGACCCGCTTGCCACATATCTCGCCACCCAAGAAGCGGCTGACATGATGCGCGCCGGAGGCGGGCCGGCCATAATAGAGGCAGACGTTTATCGCAACTTCCATCACAACGGCCCCTTCCCCGGATCAGCTTTTGGATATCGCAGCAAGGCCGAAGAAAAGGAGTGGAAGCAACGCGATCCGCTTCAGATGCTCCAAACAAAGCTCTTAGAACTTGGCCATCTCAACGAAAAAGAGATAGCACACATCAAAGAGCAGGCCGCCGCCACAATGAAAGCTATTGAATCCGAAATTGTGGAAGCAGACCCCGATCGGAAAGGCCGCAAACGAATTAAACCAGAGCTGTGGCCAGATCCAGAGTTTGTTGATGTAGGAATCCGCTCTGACGGCCACGAACTCGATGGCTTATCCGTAAAAGATCCTAGCGAAGTGCCCAGCTCTCACGAAGGAAAATTCGTGGAAGCTGTGGCCGCGGTGATGGATCGACGCATGGGCCAAGATGAGCGCATCATCGTGCTCGGTGAAGACGTGCAGCACCTGAACGGCGGCACAGATGGCGCCACCAAAGGGCTAGTGGAACACCACGGCACAGATCGGGTGCTCGACACCCCAATTAGCGAAAACGGATTTGTGGGGCTCGCTCTAGGCGTAGCTCTAGATGGCCGTTTCCGCCCTGTGGTGGAACTCATGTATGCCGATTTCATGTGGGTGGCTGCTGATCAGATCTTCAACCAAATCGGCAAAGTGCGCCACATGTTTGGCAACAACAATGAAGTGCCGTATGTGCTCCGCGCCCGCATGGCTATGGGAGACGGCTACGGCTCGCAGCACTCTATGGATCCCGCAGGCATCTTCGCCACCGCCGCCGGTTGGCGAATCGTGGCTCCCTCTAATCCCGCAGAGTATGTGGGGCTTATGAACGCCGCTCTTGCTCTCAACGATCCAGTGCTCGTGATTGAGAACACTGGGCTCTACGGCTCAAAGGGAGCAATTCCCGAGGATCTCGATTTCATCTTGCCACCCGGCAAGGCGGGAATACGCCGTACCGGAGACGATCTCACTGTGCTCAGCTACCTCAATATGGTGGATATGGCCGCTGAAGCCCTCGACCAAACCGGTATCTCAGCCGATTTAATCGACTTGCGCTGGCTAGATTTTGCCTCACTAGATTGGGGCGCTATCGAAGCTTCAATCAAGAAAACCAACAATGTGGTGATCGTGGAGCAAGGCGCTCGGCGCACTGCTTACGGCAACCAGTTGGCCAGCGAAATTCAGAGCAGATTCTTTGATTATCTCGATCAGCCCGTGCAACAGATCACTGGCCGTGAGGCATCGCCCTCGATCTCTAAAGTACTAGAAGATGCAGCTAATGTGCAGCTACCCGACGTGGTGGCAGGATTTGAACAAATCCGTAAAAACTGGGGAGGCAAGTGATGGCTACGATTATTCGACTTCCAATGCTCGCGGCTGGCGAAGAAACAGCCGTGCTCACAGCCTGGCTCGCTGAGCCCGGGGCAGAAGTCGGCCCCGATCAGCCCCTTGTGGAAATTGAGACGGAAAAAGCCTCGGTAGAATACGAGCCCGAAGAACCAGGGATTTTTGCAGGGGCACTCGCACCTCTGGGAGAAGCTGTGCCCGTGGGCGCAGCTATTGCAGCACTTGCCGCTGCTGGAGAATCACTTGATGACGCACTTGCCGCAGGGAAAGCCGAAGTTGCTGCTGAAGGAGGGGAAGCTCCCGCTGGAGAAGAAACCTCTGCCGCCCCTGAAAACTCTGAAAGTGCTGCGTCTGCCGCTCAAGCTGATGCAGCTGCTGGCGCCAACGCCACGGACGATGCTAGTACTACGGGCGCTACTTCTGAGGCTGGTGTCAGCACAGGCGCTGCAGTCACATCGGGAGCTAGCGCCGTCACGCATGAAGGTGGCCGGATCTTTGCCAGCCCGATTGTGCGCAAACTTGCGAAAGAACACAACGTCAATGTGGCAAACCTCAGTGGAACCGGCCCTGATGGGCGCATTGTCCGCCGTGATTTAGAAGCCTATCTAGCTGCAGCACCTGCCCAGGCGGCAGAGCCCCCAACGGCTTCTAGCACATCGGCAACACCAACTAACGAAGTTGCAGCTGATACCACTGCTGGGGCAGCTCACTCTACTTCCCACGGCGCTGGCGCCACATCTACATCGTCAGCCTCGCACAATGCGAGTGCCACTGGCAATACGGAAAGCGCCAATACGTCCGAGCTCGTTCCGCTCTCTGGAATGCGCAAAGCAATTGCTCGCCGGCTCACCGAATCCAAGAGTACTGTGCCACATTTCTATATCAGTGCAGACGTGCGTATGGACGCCGCTCTCGAGCTTCGGAAACAGCTCAACGCAGTGGCTCCCACGAAGATTTCAGTAAATGATCTGGTGATTAAGGCCGTGGCTGGTGCGCTGCGAAAAGTTCCCAGAGCTAATTCGATATGGCGCGGAGACGCCATCGAGTATTTCACTCATGCCGATATTTCGGTGGCCGTGAGCGTGGAGGGTGGTTTGGTGACACCGGTGCTCCGCAACGTGGATTCTCTCGGCATCGCTGCAGTCTCTGAGAAGATGAAAGATTTTGCGGCACGCGGACGTGATGGCAAGCTCAAGCAAGATGAAATTGTGGGTGGGTCGTTCTCAATTTCCAACTTGGGCATGTATGGCACACAGCAATTCAACGCCATTCTCAATCCGCCGCAGAGCGCCATTCTCGCGGTAGGAGCTGCCAGCAAACGGCCAGTAGTAAACAATGCTGGAGAGCTAGCAGTGGCCACTGTGATGACGGTGACCCTCTCTGCCGATCATCGAGTAATCGATGGTGCACTCGCCGCGGAATGGATCAACGCGTTTAAGGAACTCATGGAAAATCCACTCGGTATTGTGATGTAGCCGGAACACGGTATTCGGCTGAGTAGGGCCGCGAATAGGCGGGGTGCCAGTTCAGAGAGAACCTGCAAAGATTAGCCAGTGATCTGGCTTAACTTTGCGAGGAAATATCTCAGTGAGTTAGCACCCCGCTATTTTTGCTTTTCTGCACCCACCACGATAACTGCCCCTTATCACAACGCCTATAAGCGAGAGAATGAGTATCGCAAAATAAGGCAGCGTTGTGGCGGGTCACACTACCAGAAGACCGCTAGGGTTGTGTGCAGCGCACACAGCCCGGTTCGCACCTCTTCTCCAGATATGCTTTGCGCTACAACTCTGCAAGCTTTCAGGGAACACACTGATCAAAAAGTTTACGAGAGGCGTTGCCATACGCTGTAGCAAGTGGCAACGCTAACGAATGGGGCAGCGCTGCACGCTCAGCGGGTCACATCAATGCGCTGGAAGTTAAGGAATGAGCGGCTCGCCGTAGGGCCACGCTGGCCCTGATACCGCGATCCGCTGGCGCCGGCGCCGTAGGGCGCATCAGCTGCAGTGGAAAGCTCAAAGAAGCACAGCTGCCCCACTTTCATTCCTGGGTAGAGCTTGATCGGCATAGTGGCCGTATTAGACAGCTCAAGGGTCACATGCCCCGAAAATCCGGGGTCAATAAATCCCGCAGTGGAGTGCGTGAGCAAGCCGAGCCGCCCGAGCGAGCTCTTCCCCTCAAGCCGAGCCGCCACAGCATCTCCGAGCGTCACTCGTTCAAAAGTGCTTCCCAACACGAACTCTCCGGGGTGTAGCACAAAGCAACCATCCGCAGGCGCTTCCACAAGAGAGGTGAGATCTTCTTGTTCCACTGCCGGATCGATCACATCGTAGCGGTGGTTATTGAAAAGCCGGAAGAAACGATCGAGGTGGATATCCACAGAACTCGGTTGAATCATGCCTGGATCCCAAGGATCCAAAGCGATCTGGCCAGTGGCCACATACTCACGAATGGAGTGATCTGAAAGAAGCATGATTTTAGTATAGCGGCGTTTGTTGTAGCACATTCACCCCATTAGGCACACAGACACGAGCAACCGTAGAACTATATGCACCCTTTCGCACGTAGCTACCCATTGGCTATAAACGAGGCGGAGATTCTCTAGGGCCTCACGTAGCTGCCCACTGATAAAAGAAGTAGCCCCTCCCACCTAGAGCCCCCGTATGGCTGCCACTGAGTACATTTCTTCATGAGATGCTTCCCAGTTTCAGTGAAGCTGATTTTATAGCCGCACTGAGAACGTTTTATACAGCACTCGATCAGTTAGTGAGAAAAATCAGCCACAGTCATTGGCCTCACGTGGTGACGCAAATTGAGCTCTTTCGCCGAACACGGTACGATATGAGAGCACTTGTTAGCGCTGCATGCTGAGGGTATGCCAGCACGAACGAGCTCTGCGGGTGTAGTTCATCGGTAGAATGGCAGCTTCCCAAGCTGCAGAGGCGGGTTCGATTCCCGTCACCCGCTCCAATTGGACGTCGAAAATGATAAGTAGGCGTTTGCGTTAGTGAGTACGCCCCAAGGGGGTCAAGAAAACTGCTTGCGTTAGCGAGTGTATAGCGCGTTAGCCCTGACCTGCGTAAACGCTCCCGAGCTCTAAG
>JALELI010000056.1 GCA_022768785.1 Arcanobacterium sp.
CCCACAACAGGCCAACCAATCAAGCAAACACACCCAACAACACCAACCACCACACAACAGCAGCAGCCAGCACCATCAGACAAAAAATCACGTAAACAACTAGCACACTATTGAGACACCAAACAACACACCCACAACCGACAGTATTCTATCCAAGGAAAAATACTTCCGGTGGGACAAGGCTCCATCATAGAACCTTTAACCAAGCCTGTCAAGGCCAGGCGAGATATAAACCCTCACAGATTTAATCTCTCAGTTACATTTAGGCCGAACTCTCATCGAAACTATCCGTTTCAGATTTCGTTCGCTCCCTCGCAACGAATAGATACTTTAGGCGGGCCCGCGCACGAGCGCAAATCCATGCACCGTGCGCCTTCTCACATAGCCCTTTTTGCCTATAAAACCGCAGAAAAAGACGATCCAATGCACTTCATACTTGCTCAGCTTGACATCGCTCTAAGCGGCACTCTATATCTCCCAGCTTCAGCCACTATTGCCGTTATCACCCGGATTCAGCCACTATTCAGCGAGCTGCAATACCCCCAGATTCTTTCGCCCTTTGCGCACCAGCACCACATCGCCAGCCAGCACATCTGCAGACTCAATCACTTGCTCTTCATCGGCCGCTTTCACATTGTTGATATACACTCCACCGCTTGCGATAGTACGGCGTGCTGCACTTCGGCCCTTTTCCAGCCCGAGCTCCACGAGAGCATCAACTACTGACATTCCCACTGTGCCCGCTGCAGACGGAGCCTCAGCAACGGCATCACGCAAAGTATCTGCATCTAATACATGTGGGTCTTCTTTGCCGAATAACACCGCAGACGCTTGCTCCACGCGCTGTGTGGCTTGAGCACCGTGCACCCACGTGGTGACGTCTGTGGCCAGTGCACGTTGCGCTTCACGAGCCCCTGGACGCTCAGCCACCGCTTCTTCCAGCTCCGCGATCTCCTCACGGGTGCGGAAGGTGAACACTTTCAGCATATGGATCACATCGGCGTCAGCTGTATTTAACCAAAATTGATAGAACTTGTAGGGGCTAAGCATCTGCGGATTGAGCCACACTGCCCCGCCCTCGGTTTTGCCAAACTTCGTGCCATCGCTCTTAGTGATTAAAGGATTTGTGAGCACATGCACTGAAACGTCTTCCAGTTTACGGATCAGATCCATGCCTCCCACCATATTGCCCCACTGATCGTTGCCTCCGACCTCAAGAGTGCAGCCATATCTGCGGTAGAGCTCCAGATAATCGTTTGCCTGCAGAATTTGATACGAGAATTCGGTGAAGGAGATTCCCTCTTCAGAAGCGAGCCTACGCGCCACAATATCCTTATTCAGCATGGTGCCCACTCGGAAGTATTTGCCGAGATCCCGCAGGAAATCGACGGCACTCAGCTGCTGAGTCCAATCGAGATTGTTCACTGTGCGCGCTGGATTATCCCCCTCAAAATCAAGCAATCGCTCCAGCTGCTGGCGCAGTGATTCTGCCCAACCAGCCACCACATCTCGCTCATTGAGAGTGCGCTCCCCTTTGGCACGCGGATCTCCTACAAGGCCAGTGGCTCCTCCCACCAGTACCAGTGGGTGATGCCCGGCAAGCTGCAAATGCCGCATCAATTTCACCGCCACGAGATGCCCGTGATGCAAACTGGGAGCAGTGGGATCAAAACCACAATAGAACGTGATCGGCCCCTTTTCTAAAGCAGAGCGCAACGCCGTCATATCCGTGTGCTGTGCTATAAGCCCACGCCATTGCAATTCCTCGATCACATCCATTTATCTATTTCCTTCCCCGTTCAGTGAACTCTCGTGCCATTGTAATTGCTGCTTCTGCCGCCTCAAGCTGCTGTGCCACCCGCACTGGAGCTGTGCCTCCTTTGCCAGCCCGAGCAGCAACCGAGCCAGCCACCGATAAAACAGTGCGCACTTCCGGGGTGAGGCGCACATCAATGCGCGCCAGTTCAGTATCGCTTAAATCCCACAGTTCGATCCCGCGCTTTTCGCACTCAGCCACACAAGCACCGGCAATCTCGTGTGCATTTCGGAACGGCACACCGCGTTTCACCAGCCACTCTGCAATGTCTGTGGCCAGTGAAAACCCCTGCGGCGCCAACTCAGCCATACGCTCATAGTTCAAGCGCATTGTGGCCACCATTCCCGCCACTGCCGGCAACAGCACATCGAGCTGATCGATCTGATCAAACACTGGCTCTTTATCCTCTTGCAGATCACGATCGTATGCGAGCGGCAAACCCTTCAGCGTGGTGAGCAATCCTGTGAGGTCTCCGATAAAACGCCCTGCTTTACCTCGAGCCAGCTCAGCCACATCAGGATTTTTCTTCTGCGGCATCATGCTCGAACCGGTGGAAAAAGCATCATCGAGGCGCACAAACGAAAACTCTTTCGTATTCCAAATAATGATTTCCTCGCTCAGCCGTGAAATATCAATGCCGATCTGAGCCATCACATAAGCAAATTCAGCCACCACATCTCGGGCAGCAGTGCCGTCGATAGAATTCCACACCGAATCGGTGAACCCTAAATCGTGGGCCACCGCCTGCGGATCCATGCCCAGCGTATTGCCAGCGAGCGCCCCCGAGCCGTATGGGCTGATAGCCAGGCGCTTATCGAGATCCTGCAAACGTTCCAGATCCCGCAGCAAAGGCCACACGTGTGCCAGAAGCTGATGCGCCACCAGCACTGGCTGCGCATGCTGCATATGGGTGCGCCCCGGCATCACAGCAGATCCTGCTGCCCGAGCCTGATCCACGAGTGCCTGCGCCACATCGAGCGCTCTCCCACCGATTATCCGTGCATGATCCCGCAGATACATGCGAATCAGTGTGGCGATTTGATCGTTTCGAGAGCGCCCAGCGCGAATTTTGCCGCCCAGCTCCGCCCCCGCCCGCTCCATCAGGCCGCGCTCCAAGGCTGTGTGCACGTCTTCGTCGTCAGGAATAGGCACGAATGTGCCATCTGCAACGGCAGTATCGAGCTCTGAAAGGGCCTCCAGCATCTGGGCGAGCTCCGCTGCAGTGAGCAGCCCTGCCGCAGCCAGGGCGCGAGCGTGCGCCATCGAACCAGCAATATCGTATCGAGCCAGCCGCCAATCGAAGTGTGTAGAGCGCGAAAGCTCCGTGAGTGCCTCTGCTGGCGCGCCAGCAAAACGCCCTCCCCACAGTGCAAGATGATGTGTCATACACCAATTCTACAAAGGGCACCACAGCTAGCCTAAAATGTTCACGATGAAAGAGAATCAGCAGAACCGTCCACCCCGCACACCCTCCCCGCTGCGGCAATTAGTGCTCCCTATATTCGTGCCAGGCGTGATCTATGCGCTGGGCACGGGGGCAGTGAATCCAGTGCTCGCACTTGCGGCGTTAGCTCTTGGATTCGATGCCGCAGGTTCTTCGGCAGTGGTGGGAGTGTTCGGTGTGGTTGGGGTGCTACTCTCTCCGGCAATTGGCGCTGCAATCAGCAAAATCGGAGACCGCAAGGCCCTGATCGTCGGTTCTATCATCTCGATTGTTGCCTTGCTCTGCTCGCTGTGGGCGCTGTGGGCGGGGGCTAGCTTAGCGGCTCGCATCGTCTACGTGAGCGTGGTGGTGTTGCTGGCGATTGGTGCGAATATCTGGAGCTTGGCGCGGCAAGCGTATATCTCACAAACTGTGCCCGTTACGCACCGAGCCCGCGCTATGAGCACATTCGGCGGTATGATGCGCCTCGGAAACCTCGCGGGGCCGTTAGTTGCCACAGCAGTGCTCGCCGCTTTTGCCCTCAACGCCGTATTCCTCGTGCAGCTCGCCACGGTGATCGTATCGCTCGCATTCGTGGTGGCGTTCGTGGCTCCAGATCCGAGTATGGATCGCACGCGCTTGAGCAGCGAAACAGCAGCAGCTCAGCAAGAGTTTGACGATCATAAGCAGAGCTCAATATCTGCCACCGCTATTCTGGGTGTGGGAATTAACGCCCTCACCGTGCTTCGTGCAAATCGCGCGGTGATTGTGCCGCTGTGGGGATTCCACCTGGGCTTATCTGAGCACTTCATCACCGCCACTTTTGCGCTCACTATGCTGCTTGACGCCATGATGTTTTTTATGAGCGGGATTCTGATGGATAAGCGCGGCCGCTTGTGGGCGCTCGCACCCTCTCTCACTCTGATGCCGCTTGCGATCATTGTGATGGTGACTGTGCCCACCACAGCGGGATTCGTGGCGGGCTCGGCACTGCTCGGATTCGGCAATGGCTTCGGGTCTGGCATCGTGATTACCACCGGTGCAGATCTCGCTCCAGCGCATAATAAAGCCAGGTTTTTGGGGGTGTGGCAAGCTATTGTGGCGATTGGAAGTGCCAGCGGCCCATTTATTATTTCTGGGTTGACGGCGGCGTTCAGCTTGGCTGCTGGCCTGTGGGCTACTGCAGCTATCGGAATTTTCGGCCTTTTATGGCTCTGCGCCCTTATTTCACCTGCGTATCAGCGCATTGGAATCGATCTGCGCGGCCGCCCGCTGCCGCAGCACCAGCTCCGCAGCGATCGCTGAGAGCTGCCTGCGGTATCATTCTTTCTTCTCGTAGGGCATTCCTAAAGTAAACCCCTGCCCCACAATGTCGCTAATGATCTTCGCACGTGCCTCCCGAATCGAGCCATACTTCGTGCGAATTTGATCGGTGAACGTATCTTCTCTGCGATTTGCATTGCGCAGATCATAATATGTATGCATATCGGCATCGTAATCGGCGAGCGCTGCACTCCAGCTCTCAGGCTGTTCATAGCGATCCACCATCACCCGTAGCTCCTGCGGAATACGCGGCTTGAGCTGCGGCTCTTGATTGGGGTGCCCAAGTATCAGGCCCAGCACTGGGAAGGTGAGC
The DNA here is from genome assembly GCA_022768785.1 of Arcanobacterium sp. Classification (GTDB taxonomy): domain Bacteria; phylum Actinomycetota; class Actinomycetes; order Actinomycetales; family Actinomycetaceae; genus Arcanobacterium_A. The sequence continues at coordinate 4,876 of JALELI010000056.1, forward strand.
GGCGGAAGCTCCAGAAGTTTTATGACGGCGTTCGGATCGTTGAGCACTCCGCCCAGAATCGTGGTGCCTAACCCGAGAGACTCAGCGGCCACCACCACGTTTTGCACCATGAGGCAAGCATCTGTGAATGCTTCTGTGTAGACGTCCATCGTGGCCGCCCCGGTAGTGCTGAGAGAGCTCTCCTCCAGCACTGCCGCAGTGCGCGCAAGATCGGCTATAAACAGCAGATATACCGGCGCACGCCCCACGTATTCTTGGGTGTTAATTTCAGCGAGCTGGCGCTGTTTCTCAGTATCTTTCACCCAGATAATACTGGCATTTTGCATTCCCCTAGAAGTGGGCGTACGCATCGCCACCTCGAAGAGTGTGCGCATCGTGCTATCGCTCACCGGTTGATCGGTGAACTCTCGGATTGTGCGGTGCTGAAGCTGAGTTTGGATAGTGTCGTTCATACCATTCATATATCCAGATTAGCAGTGCGCTCACTGCGCCACACAGCAAAACCAGATACGGCAGAGGAAGCCAGTTTCCCCCGCAGTCAAGCAGGGGAAACTGCGCCAGCACCCACATCGGGTGCAAGAGCGAACTCAAGCAGAGCAACAAGCCGCAAGCAGCTATTTACGAGAGTTTGAGCTTTGGCATTGCTTCGCCCTTGCCAAATTTCACATCGCGCGCGGCTGCTAATTTCGAGGTGAGGCCATTGAGCTCAATGAAGCCTTTAGCATAGCTCTGATTGAAAGAGTCACCCTCATCATACGTGGCCAAGTTGAAATCATAGAGCGAGGTTTCGCTCTTTCGGCCCGTCACCATGGCTCGGCCACCGTGCAACACCATGCGAATATCGCCACTCACGTATTCCTGGGTGTCAGCGATAAAGGCATCGAGCGAACGCTTGAGCGGGCTGAACCACTGGCCTTCATACACCAGCTCCCCCCAGCGCAAAGCCACGTGCTGCTTAAAACGAGCTTGTTCGCGATCCATCGTCACTCGCTCCAGCTCTTTGTGAGCCGCAATGAGCGTCATCGCTCCCGGTGCTTCATAGATTTCCCGGCTCTTAATCCCCACCATGCGGTCTTCCACGATGTCAATCCTGCCGATTCCCTGAGCGCCAGCACGCTTATTGAGCTGTTGGATCGCTTCTAGCGGAGTGACCTGTTGGCCGTCAATTGCCACTGGCACTCCTTTCTCGAAAGTGATCACCACTTCATCTGGCAGTGGCGGATAGGTGGGATCATCGGTGTAGTTATACACATCTTTTGTGGGAGCATTCCAAAGGTCTTCCAAAAAACCAGTTTCGATAGCACGCCCCCACACGTTCTGATCAATCGAGAATGGATTGTGGTGCGTCGTTTCAATCGGCAGATTGTGCTCATTGGCATAGTTGATAGCAAATTCGCGCGTGAGCGCCAGATCCCGCACCGGCGATAGACAAGTGATATCCGGAGCTAGCGAAGTGATGCCATTTTCAAAACGCACTTGGTCATTGCCTTTTCCGGTGCACCCATGAGCCACAACAGTGCCTCCAAACTGGCGCGCTGCCGTCACTAAATGCTTCACCATCAGCGGCCGAGAAATCGCTGACACCAGCGGATAAGCGTCCATGTAGAGCGCTCCTGCCTGCAGTTCTTTCATGCAGTAATCTTCCGCAAACTCATCTTTAGCATCAGCGATGTACGCCTCCACAGCACCGCAATCTAAGGCGCGTTGGCGAATCACTTCTAGATCTTCTCCGCCTTGCCCCACATCAACGCTCACAGTGATCACGTCAGCGCCAGTGCGCTCGCCAATCCATCCGATTGCCACTGAGGTATCGAGCCCGCCAGAATAGGCCAAAACCACCCGATCATTGCTACTCATTATGATCACTCCTTCACGTGAATGAATAAATCTTGGGATTCACTTGGAATTAAATAGAACTCTTTGGATTATGAAAGTTAGATTATAAAAACTGGGTAATGAATACGGCTCATAGAAGGGCCCCTCAATACGGCTCACCTCGAGTTTTACGAAAGCCCACACCAGGGCTTATGGGTGCAGCTCACAGTGAAGCTCTCCGATCAGAATTTTTTCTACCTGCCAGGGAGAGCAATTCCTTGGCCAACTCTCGAGCGCGGTGCTCTCCACTGGTGATCACCAGCACGGTGTCGTCTCCAGCGATACACCCCAACACCTCCGCGAAAACTGCTCGGTCTATCGAAGAAGCCAAAAATTGCGCCGCACCCGGAGGAGTGCGTACCACCACTTGATTGAGCACTGGCTGCACCGATGTGAGCACTTCTCTC
>JALELI010000067.1 GCA_022768785.1 Arcanobacterium sp.
CTTAGTCTTGCATATTTCCACTGTGTATAAGTTAACGTCCGGATTCTGTGCCGGTTACTAGACGGCATCACACAGCCACACAGGAAGCGGCCACGCGTATCAAGTGCAGGTGCAGATCCCGAGGTGGAGCGTGGGCACGTATTGTGGAATGTGGGCACGTATCGCACAGATTCAAATGCGGGAATTGCTGTGTGAATGTAGCTTATCCTCGGTCAGCTATCCTGGGCTGATGGTAGCGCGTGGCCTCTAGGAAATTTATGAGTGAGTGAGACGATCAAAGAAAGTGATGAGGCGCTGCGCAGAATGCTGAGCTGCTTTTTTGCTGCGCACCCAGTCAGCGCCACAGGCATTTTTTGTGAGTTCTTCAGGAGTGTTCGCTAGCCGTTGAAATTCATCGGCTAGCGCCTGCGGATCTCCAGGAGGCACCACGGATCCTGCCCCGGCGTGCTCAATAAGCTCTGCTGCAGCTCCTTGCACCACTCCTACCACGTATTTCCCGGTGGAAATCACCTCAAACGTTTTTGAGGGCATGGTGAACTGCAACGGCTCCCATGGGCGCAGATGCACCATCACCACATCAGCCCAGCTATAGCGTTCACGCACAGTACTCGAATCCACGCGGCCGAGAAATTCCACGGGCACGCCGAGCTTCTTTGCAACGGCTTTAGCCACCTTGAGATGTGCGCCGTTGCCGGCCACAGTGAGTTCAATGGGGTGGCCAGCGTGTTGGGTGATAGCGGCAGCACGCACGAGATTTTCGATGCCTTGGGCACGCCCCACAGTGCCGGCATAGAGCACTCGCAATGGGCGAGTGAGCGGCTTCGATGGATTAGGTGAGGTAACTGAAGTTGGAGATACTGCATCGGTAGAAACCGGCTCCGCAGCAGTACTGGCATTTTCGAGCTCAATATTAGAAATAGTGATCACCGGTTTGCGGTATCGCCGCTGCAATTCGCAGGTGTGCCTTTCGTTAGTGGTGATCAAGCCATTAGCCGATCGAAGCATACGATCGAATATCTGTGCACCGAGGTTGATTGCTGGCTGGCGAATTGTGCCGCGCAGCGTAGTTTTTCCGAGGAGCACAGAATCTGCAATAGCCACGTAGCGTGAGAGATCTGGCCACGCATCACGCACGTCCACTATAAAGGGAACGTGCAGTATGCGTGCCACAGTCCACGCCGTAAAAGCAGAGGGAAGTGGGGGAGCACTCGCTAAAATCACGTCTGGCTGGTGCACGGCGCGCGCTTTCAGAGCTGCGCGAATAGAGCTCAGCGCCACCACCAGTTGATCTACCATACGGGAGGGGATAGAAGCTGTGTGGGGCCGGAAGTGAGAGCGCCATACGCGTTCGCCGTTCTCACCAATAGCTACAGCGCCTGCTTGCACGGCTGGATCATCACTGAGCAGCTTGCCGGTGGGATAGTGTGGAGGGGCAGTGATCACATCAACGGTGTGCCCTGCCGTCATGAGAGATTGCACGAACCATGCGCCGCGCAGTTGGGGGATTCCGAATTCCGGAGCCCACTGCTGGGTAATGATCATAATGTGCATGGTTGAATCCTCGAGATGAACTTGAATGTGTGCAAAATGTGGCGGGGAAGTGCGAAGATGTGTTGCTGTATGTGTGCTGGTTTCTCTGAGCTATGCGCCTGAGCGTTGGTGCCCCTGGGCATATAGCTCTGATCTAGCCAGCGTGGATTTCGATTTGATCTAATCGGGTTGGCGCGGCACCAGGATCTAATCGGGTTGGCGCGGCACCAGGTTGAACTGGCTTATCGAGTTGGATCGGGCTGAAATCCGGCAGACGTTCGCCCACCCCTAGCAACTCTTCAATGGCGGCTACGGTGCGCTCAGCGGCGTGCCCATCGCCGTAGGGGTTCACGGCGTTGGCCATCTGAGCGTAGGCTGCTGGAGAATCTTTAAGCTCTGCCACTTCGCGCACAATCCGATCTTCATCGGTGCCAATGAGCTTCACAGTGCCAGCGTACACAGCTTCTGGGCGCTCAGTATTTTCTCGAAGCACCAGCACTGGTTTGCCAAGCGATGGTGCCTCTTCTTGCACACCGCCAGAATCCGTGAGCACGATGTGTGCGGCTTTGAGCAGATGCGTGAATTCGAGGTAATCCATTGGGTCTGTTACAACCACATTGCTCAAGTGGCGAATCTGCGGAATGATCAGCTCACGCACCTGTGGATTGCGGTGAATCGGAAAGATAATGGCATCGTTTGGATATTCCTGTGAGAGGCGAGCGAGCGCCGCTCCGATATGCCGCATCGGATCCCCGATGTTTTCGCGGCGATGCGAAGTAACCACCATAATCCGATCATGTGATTGTATGGCGTGAGTCACCCGTTCGTCTGAGAATGGAACATCCATCGTAATCACGTGCAATAAGGTATCGATCACGGTGTTCCCAGTGACGGCGATATCACGGGGATCCACGCCGTCATGCAGAAGATTGGCACGGGATTGAGCAGTGGGGGCGAGATGCAGTGAGGCCACTTGGGTGGTGATTTTACGGTTTCCCTCTTCTGGGAATGGGGAGAAGAGATTGCCGGAGCGCAGCCCGGCTTCGAGGTGCACCACGGGCACAGAGCGGTTAAATGCGGCCACTGATGCTGCAGCTACGGTGGTGGTATCTCCTTGCACGAGCAGTGCATCTGGGGAAGAATCTTCGAGCACTGGATCGAGGTATTTAAAGATCTTTCCAGCAATGGCATTGAGCCCTTGGCCGCTCTCAAAGATATTGAGATCCCAATCAGGCGTGATATCAAACACTTCGTGCACTTGGGTGAGCATCTCGCGGTGCTGGCCAGTGGATATCACGATTGGTTCCAACTTGGCAGAGGCCGCTAAACTTTTTACCACAGGTGCCACTTTTATAGCTTCTGGCCGAGTGCCATATACTGTCATCACAGTTTTCATAGTTTGAGCCTAACGTGTCTCACGAAAGCGTGGTTGAGTGCGCGGATTGGATAAGAAAACCATCTGAGAAAATCACCATGAAAACGAAGTTTTGGTGATTTCATCGTGATTTTAGCAGATCTCAGTGCTAAGATATCGCCGCGGGGGGGGGGTACTGTGCTAGAGCTCACTGCATGCAGCCGCACTGGCGCGCAACTCTCTGATATGTACCGTAAGGTGGTTAAGCATCTGCGGTAGCTATGGAAGAGTAGTAGAGACTTCACGAAAAGAGGGCATGTGGCTGGGAAACGAGAGCTCTGCGTGGTTGGCTTAGGTTATATTGGGCTTCCCACTGCGGTGGTGCTGGCAGACAGTGGCTGGCAGGTGACGGGAGTAGACGTGAGCGACCGCACAGTGGAGATGGTGCGTGAGGGCAAGCTGCCGTTCGTAGAAGAGGGATTAGAACAGGCATTGCAGCGGGTGGTAACAGCAGGCACGCTCACGGCACAAAAAGAAACGCCGAAGGCAAGCACGTATATCGTGTCGGTGCCCACGCCGTTCCAAGGTGACCACGAGCTCGATGCAAGCTATATCGATGCAGCCACTGATGCGATTATCCCGCAGCTCGAGGGAGATGAGCTGATAATTCTGGAGAGCACCTCTCCTCCTGGCACCACGGAGCGCATGGCCCAGCGCGTGGTGGCTGCTCGGCCAGACCTCTCTCTCGATGGTTCTGAGGGGCGGCCGATCGTGTATTTTGCCCACGCTCCTGAACGGGTGCTTCCAGGGCGGATCATGCTCGAGATGAGAGCCAATGATCGGATTATTGGTGGCACCACAGCAGAGGCCACGCGCCGTGCTGCGGAGGTGTATCGTTCGTTCAACGAAGGCGCTGTGATCACCACCGATGCCCGCACTGCTGAAATGGCTAAGCTCACGGAAAATTCTTTCCGAGATGTGAATATCGCATTTGCCAATGAGCTCTCTATTATTTGCGAGAAAATGGGTATTGATGTGTGGGAGCTGATTTCGCTGGCGAATCATCACCCGCGCGTGAATATCCTCAACCCTGGCCCAGGAGTGGGCGGGCACTGCATCGCGGTGGATCCGTGGTTTATCGTGGCGGCAGACCGCGAAAATTCGAAGCTGATTCGCCAGGCTCGTGAAGTAAACGATGCGAAGCCTTATTGGGTGATGGATCATATTGACGCGGCCTTGCACAAGTGTGGCAAAGCTGCAGGTGGGGCAAAAATCGCGCTCCTCGGCCTCGCGTTTAAAGCGAATATTGATGATCTGCGTGAATCGCCGGCACTCGAAATTGCGCAGCTGGTGGCCGATAAGTATCCGCAGCATCAGGTGGCGACGGTGGAGCCGTATGTGCGGGAGTTGCCGCGAGCACTGCAGGGGAGAAGTAACGTGGTGTTTGAATCTCCAGAAGCGGCTGTGAGCAATGCTGATGTGGCAGTGCTTTTGGTGAGCCACAACCAGTTTAAGGATCTGAAAGCTCAGGTGAATCCAACGGCCACAGTGATCGACACCACGGGCTTCTGGCGCTAAATCACACATTGTGCTCGCATTTTTTCGCAGAGTGCGGGCACAATGCTTTTAGCACAGTGAGACGTAGAGCTGAAAGGGTGCACAGCACATGGGAAAGCATGGCTTATCGAATGACGGCGAGCAGCCTGGAGCTGCTGCCACGCCAGCTACGGCGGAGGGTGTGACTATCGAATTTGAAGCCCCACGCGAAAAGAGCAATACGAAAAAAGCGTTGGTGGCCCTCAGCGTGATTCTCGTTTTGCTTGTGTGTATCGCGGCGGGCGGGTTAGCGATTTTGAACGGTAAACTCAACGAGATGAAAACTATCTCGGATCCGTTCGCAGATATTAGCAAACTCGATGTGAAGCGTCCCACCCAGCCGCAGAACGGGCCTAAGCCACTTAATTTCCTTGTGCTTGGCTCCGATTCGCGCATTTCGGCAGGTGATCCTAATCAATGGAAAGCGGGAGCACAGCGCACTGATGCCTTTATGATCCTGCAGATTGCTGGCAATCGGGATTCGATCAACGTGATGTCGATTCCACGCGATTCGTGGGTGCCGATCCCCGGCTATGGGGAAGCCAAAATCAATGCGGCATTCTCTTTCGGCGGCCCCACACTCACGATCGCCACGGTGGAGCAGCTCACTGGCATTCGGATCGATCATATTGCGGTGGTGGATTTCACCTCATTTAAAGAGCTCACAGACGCCGTAGGGGGAGTCACGATGAAGAGCCAGGTGGACGGCACTCGCACCTATACCGGGAAAGAAGCCTTGGCGTTTGTGCGGGAACGCAAGCACCTTCCGGGCGGAGATTTTGATCGAGTGCGCCGCCAACAGTTGTGGATGAAAACGGTGCTCGCCAAAACTCTCACCAAGGAGAATCTCAGCTCTCCGGCGAAGCTGATTGAACTCTATAACACGATGAGCCCCTATATCGCCGTAGATGATCGGCTTGGGCTCACAGAACTACTGAGCTTGGCCACGAGCATGGGGAGTATCCGCGCAGATAGTTTTAATTTTGTGACGGCGCCATATACGGGCACTGGCACCTCGGCTGATGGGCAATCGATCGTGCTGCTTGATACACCGAAGTTCAAAGAGCTGTGCCAAGCGTTTGTGCAAGATGACGCTCGCAACTACATCGTGAGCCACGCAGCAGAGCTGAAAACCCTCGATGGCACGCCAGTGGCCTAGCTGCCTAGCTGCTTTTCCTTATTACATAGATTTGCTCTGATCTGCGAGAAGCGTCTTGTTTGATCTGATCGGGCGAGACCTCCCTCGTGTAGGATACATTTTCAATACTGGCGAGGAGGTGAGACGCATGGAGGGGGCTGAGAACCCGACTAGGAACCCTGATGGCCTGAAACTAGGCCACGCAGAAAAATCTGATGAGATCAATCATGCCATTTGCAATGTGCCTGACGCCCTTTTCCCTACGGTAGAAAGTTTCATATTTGAGGCTGATCTTCCGGTGCAACGTTGCTGTACGATCGAATGGGCCGCACAGAGCAACGGAGACGATGATAGCCTCATATTGATTTCGGTTTTTCGTGCCAATGGGGAAGTTTTACTCCCACTAGAGGAATTTTCTATACACCCTGAGCTGGGTTCATACCTGTATGCTGTTTCAGATGCGAGCACGAATGAAGAAGTTCGCCACTCTGTTATAGTACATTTTCCAGAAGAGGCAACTCGTATTGTTCTAAGAGGAAAGACGTGGAAAGGCAAAGGTGCGTTTTTTACCTCAACGCCTACACTTACGCCTCTCAATAATGAGAGCGTTGCGCTAAAGAACCCGATACGATGGCTTCAGAATTTGGACCGCTCAGCTAATGTGCTCGTAATCTATACAACTTCCGGCTCTTTGCTTCCCACGGTGGGGGAGCCCTCATCTCGTTCGAGCCGAATAGCTTTTTATATGGCTGCACAGGGCTGGAATGTTGTTTATGTGCCGTATTCATCGGAAGAGGACGATTTTCAAATCAGCGGTCACGATCGCATTCTTCAAATTTCTTCAAAAAATTTTATACGATACTGTGATGAATTATTAGCTATAAGGCCTGAAGGGAAGAAAGTATTTCTCTGCTCTTCACGAGCAGATTTACAAGCTCTCAAAGTGCAAGATCTCTTTCGTGCTGCATCGTGGAAGATTGTTTATGAGATGCGGGACGAGATTGAAGAATTTCAAAAAGTTTCCTACTTTCAATGGTATCGTCCGCTTTTTGAACAGCGTTTTGCAAGTCATGCCAACTTGATACTTGCCACCGATAAAAAATTGCTGCAGAAACTGGTTTTTTGCCACAAGAGCCCCACTCTACGTGTTTTGCCTAATGCTGCTTCCGATTATTTAATTGATGCAGCGAGAAGTTTACGCACCATTCAGAATTTCGCTGAGAATCGAACTGAGCGGATTGTGGGATATCTAGGTAACCCAATATATCTGTGGCTGTACTGGAAAGAACTAGTTGATCTTGCCCAGCATAAACCAGATGTTACTTTTCAGATAGTCAGCCAAAAACTTCCCCTAAATCTCGTTATGCCTCCCAACCTTGAATATGTTGGAGATTTAACTGACGAGCGCGCTTTAGAAAGCATGGCACATTGGAGAGTGGGAATTGTGCCGTTTGCGCGTTCACGCCTTACGCATACTCTAGTTTCTCATAAAGCATATGACTATGTTTCGTTAGGAGTGCAGATTCTTAGCACTCCGCTGAGTGACGTTATGGACATGCCAGGCATGCATATCTATCGTGATACAGAAGGTCTTGAGAAAGTGCTGGAAGATGCCTTGTCCTTTATCCCTACAGATAACTTTTATGAGAAATGTGAACAATATTTATTGAAGAATACTTGGCAGAATCGTTTGAATAACTTTTCTGAGGAGGTAGAGGGGTTATTTCGATGAATAAGATTCTCAGCGTTTACCTGAACTGCTCCCTGGGAGGCATGACGAGCGTCTATCGCGCGAGAGCTCTTCATCATTTGGATCATCAATATGATTATGTTTTCAGTATTGACAGCGGAGGGCGTAGCGCTTACTCTCAGCTGCCAAACGTATCCACACGGATCATTGGGCAAGAGGCTCTCGTTAACTACCTCAACTATTTGGTGCGTTTTGGCGGTTATTCTGAAGTTCGTGTTACGGCAAACCCATCGCTTTATCAATATATAGAAGTGCCTTCTCAGACCAAGAAAATATATGAGATCCATTCACCTGATATAAATATCATCGTACAAGAATTGAGCCAGCTAGACGTTACGCGAATTGACGAAATTTGGGTTCCTTCGTACTGGAGTAAACGAGTTGTTGAACTCTCGCTCTCGCAAAGTAAAAAAATCTCTGTGTGCGTTCATCAAAACGAGATAGACTACGAAAATTTTTCCCCTGAAAGTAGTAAGGTACTATATCCTCAATTTATTGCTCCCGCGCGTGGGTCAGCTATCCCGATATCGTGGATTGGGCGATTAGAGAATACGCAAAAGAATTATTTAGACTTTTTTAGAACGCTCTCTTTATTGCCCGATAATTATTATGGAATTCTAGTTTATTCCTATACATCTGATCCGCTTAGGCTCTCAAATTTTCTTGGCGATGCAGCTGGATTTGGTGTATCAGATCGCTTGGAATTGCTTAGCGATATTCCTCAGCAACAAATGGGCTGTTTTCACCGTCAAGTACGTGATGCCGGAGGGGTCTTTTACTCAACGTCACTGTCAGAATCTTTTGGCTATGGGGTTATTGAAGCAGACTTGTGTGCCTGTCCAGTTGTATCGTTTGATGTTGGTGCTTTGAGCGAACACACTCTGCACCACACTGAGTTTGTTAATGCTGGAGACGTCTATTCTGCGGCTAGGGCTATCAGAAAACTTACAGAATTGAAATCGTCGGCAATGTAACCACCACAATCTACTGTAATATAAGCGTATAAGTGATATTTCATGTCATCATAGATCTAAGGATGCGTTCTATGGCCCGCAAATTCTATCCCACCCTGAATGCTAGTTTGGGAAATTTTCAACGCTCAAGTGAGCAGTTCAGAACTGCTGCTGAAGTGCTAGAGTACGCTAATTTCTTCGCAAAAGGATACGTGATTTGTCACGGGGACTTTGAGGCTAGAGGAACGGAATCATGGGCCAGTGTGTCACTAGGTGCGGGATACACCCTCCATGTTTCTCCAGAAACAGATTACGTTCTTATTGGTGCCAACGAACAGCAAGGAGATGCCGCCGTCCTCATTATTGGGCACGCTTTTTGCTCCGATATAGATACGCGATCTTCTGAATCTACAGCCCAGTATTTGTATGCTCTTCTTAAAAGGGAATCTGATTTCACAAGCTTTGAAAAGACCCTCATTGACTGCAGTGGGCGGTTTGTAGCTATTGTTTTAAAAGATAATGAGTTAAGAGCATATACCGATCCTATGGCAAGTAAATCTTGCTTCTGGGGAGGAACTGGTAACCGGATAGTTTTGGCATCACACACGGCTTTGATCGCTGACTATCTTGGAGATACAGATTCGTCTCAAACATCATGGATTATGCACCATAAAGGTTATGTGAGCCCGGGAGGGAAATCTTTACCTGCTTTAATTACACCACATGACTGTGCCAAAGAAGTTTTCGCCAACTGCTATCTATCAATAGTCGATGATAAAGTTTCCCACAGGCGTTTTTTCCCGAATATTCCGCTAACAGAGCTATCTGTAGACGACGCCTTAGATAGGTATGTTGAAGAGTGCCGTTTTAATGTGAAGTCTTGGTTAGATCAAGCGGATTATGGATATTTAGCTCTCACTGCTGGCCAAGATTCTCAAAGTATGTTGAAATGTTCTCTTGATCTTTTCCAGAACAGTAGTTGCAATATTACTGCAACTACATATCATTTTTTTGATCGAGCAATTGAATCAACTGCAAATGATCTTATAGGAGCCAATAAAGTTGCGCTTAAAGCAGGATTCCCGCATCAGATTGTCGCTGTGCAACAGATTTCCTCATCACAGAGCGCAATGGCGGCGTTGTATAACACCACATTCCCTACGTGGGCTCGTTTTCCCTCATTAACAGCTTCTTTCTATGAACAGCTAGCTGCTAATTCGCTACTGTTTTGGGGGCTTGGCGGAGAGATTGGCACGGTTTTTTACCAAGAGCGTTCTCAAGAGATATCTCCAGCAGTACTTGCGAAGAAATACGCTTATTCAGACGTTTCTTCAGATCCTAAGCTCATTAAAATGTTTGAGGAGTATATCGACTATACTCAGCTTGGGTCTGATTCCTGGCTTAATTACGATCCCTATGATCTATTTTATTGGGAACATCGAATGACGAAATGGGCTTCCGCTGGGTATTCAGAATATGATCTCTCCGCCACTGTCGCTCTCCCCTTAAATTCACGTAAAATTTTTAGAGCGATGCTTTCTTTGGGTTTTGAAGATCGTAAAAATAAAACGCTTTATGCTGAACTTGCTAGAAGGAGTTTCTAACTTAGGCTTTTCGTGCAAGAGACTTATGCCCACTCTAATCCTGCTTGGTAAATTCCATCGATAACCTCTTGATCGAAAGTATCCACGAAATGGAATGGGGCGGATCCCCAACGGTGGTCGGTCTTTCCTACAAGAGAAGAGGCTCGGTGCGTGAGCCAGTGCACATCTGGAGTAAGTTGATTCACGATATCGTAAGTACACGATAGCTTCTCGTTGTTTAAATTAGTCCACTCAATGCGAGGTCGTTCATTACCGGCGTCATCGTGGGTAGCCCAAAAAACTTTGTTGATAAGTACAGGTTTTTCCCCACACAGTTCCTTAAATTTAAGCCATGCATGAGAAAACAATTCGTAGTACTGCGCTCCTACAGTAGGGAAAAGTATCGAACCATTCAAGTCGAGTTTTGCAGCCATCAGCTCTGGACTTTTCGTGAATAATCCGCCTCCGTCGAAGGAAAGCAAATCTAAACGCTCATCGATAAAATCAACTACTATTAGGTCTGCCTGTGTGGCAGGTAAAGCCTGTTGTAACTCACGATTCAGATCGCGCTGGATCATTTTTCGTTGAAAATTCGATGGATTTCGTGAAAGATCTGCCCCATACAGCAAAGAAGGCTTGTCAGACATAGAAGAGAGCAGACTACTGCGTGCAAAATAGTATTCGTGTTGAGGAGCATCAGGATAGTTCATGATGTCAGCTGATACGCATGAGCCATATATGAAGATTTTTGGTGGCTCCTTTAGATTTGGAGTTGAAATCTCAACTTCACCTTGAGAATACCAATGCTGGAAGAATATTCTCGCAAATTTTCGTGAGCTGTTACACCATTGCACTGGGATTACGAATTTCTTTGATACGGGGTCAGGTTTGACGTATTGGAACCAAAAGCCTCCTTCTGTAGACCACGCCATGCCGCGCACCGTCTCTTCATGATTCACACCGAGTAAACCGACAAGAACTCTCTGTGAATCTGAGATATTAGCGACCCCTCGAATAATCCCATTCCCATTTTGATCTAGGGGCAGTACTCGATGAATACGCTCAGAGGGGAGCAGAAGAGCTGAAGCAGAATGCAGATGTTTTTCCGAAGCTAAGAGAGCCTCTGAATCTTTTTGTTCCCAAGAATTAATAGTCTCGGCCGATGGAAAAGCATCTGCAAGGGAAGTTGTGCAAGCCCACTCTAAAGCGCGACGAATAACGTGTTTTGGCGGGGGTGTATGGCCTTCGGCCCAAGGGCGAATGATAATTTTGGCCCTTTCTGAATTTTTGAGAACATTTAAAAATGGTTTCAAATGATCTTGGATATGTGTGGCATCATTTTGATTTTGTAAATATAAAACTCGTTTGATAAGTCCATCTTGTTTTTCGGAAGCCCACAGTGAAAAAATATCGTGCGTAAATTCCGGAGAGAAACCCGAATCTGCCGACCAACAATTTTTTCGATATGCTTCAACGGCGTCACTCACATAGCGATAAATATCAGTCTGGGGATTCATAACTACGGCTGTGCCACCCAGTTCGCCTATTAGCCTGAGGCTTGCATATCCACCACCTGATCCGCCGAGCGCTACTATATGTGATGCCGCAGAGTATTGAGCGATTTTAGAAACTATTTGGGTAATAACTTCAAAGAGATCGGGCTGAT
>JALELI010000128.1 GCA_022768785.1 Arcanobacterium sp.
CGTTGTTTGGTTTTTGTGATGGCTTCCCACAAACCATTCAAATACACAGCACCCAACGCACGATCATACAACGGATACCCAGGCCGACCCGTCTCACCCCAAATCATACGACCATGATCCGGACGAACATACACATCCGGACACGTATCATAAATAGCCTCCATCACCGCAAACATATCCAAATCCCCCGTCGAACTCGGATGCGGAGCCTCACAAAACTTCTTCTCCCCCAAATACTTCACATTCCGCACATGCGCAGCATTCACCAAACCACGCTCACCAAACTCCCGAAAAATCCCCGGCACATCATTCTCCGGATTAGACCCAAGCGACCCAGCACACACACAAAAACCGTTATATTCCGAATCATACAAACCAGCAATCACATCCATATCATCACGATTCTTATAAATCCTCGGCAACCCAAACAAATCCCACGCCGGATCATCAGGATGACACGCCATCTTAATCCCAACCCGCTCCGCCGTCGGAATCACACCCTCCAAAAAATAACGAAAATTAGCCCGCATCCGATCATGACTCACATCAGCATAATCAGCCATCACAGCATCCAAACGCCCCAACCGCTCCGGCTCCCACCCAGGAAGAGTCAAACCACCAGACTCCCGCGCCGTCAACTCCACAATATCGCGAGGCGTCATCCCCTCAACCTGAGCATGATCATAATACAAACAACTCGACCCATCAGCAGTCACATGAGCAAGCTCCGTACGCAACCAATCAAACACCGGCATGAAATTATAAACAACTACCTTCACACCAAACTTAGCCAAATTCTCAAGCGTCTCATTATACGCAGCAATATACCCATCACGCGTCGGCTTACCCAACTTAATATCCTCATGCACATTCACCGACTCAATCACTTCACACTCAAGCCCAGCAGCACGCACACCATCAACCAACTCCCTAATCTCACCCTCCTCCCACACCTCACCAGCAGCCTTACCAGACAACACACCCATAACCCCACTCACCTCAGGAATCTGCCTAATATACCGAAGCGGAATCGGATCAAAACCCTCACCATACCAACGAAACGTCATCTTCATCCCACACACTCCCCATC
>JALELI010000022.1 GCA_022768785.1 Arcanobacterium sp.
AATCTCCTGAACGCCCACTCCCGCTGCCCGCCAGCCCACTCACATTTGAACTAAAAAATATCACGATTCAATACACTGGAGCTGAAACTCCAGTGCTGAGCAACGTTACTATGCACCTAAAACCTAGTTCATTAGTTGCCATTATCGGCCCCACTGGCTCGGGAAAATCCAGTGTGGCAAAGCTATTTCCACGGTTGCTTGACCCCACTTCCGGAGCTGTGCTCGCCAACGGAATCAACGTGCGCGATCTCGATGTGCATGAACTCCGCTCCCGAGTGGCTTTCGTGCCGCAACACGCATTTTTGTTTTCCGGCACAATCGCCTCAAATGTGGCGGGATTACCACGCGAACTGCCACGCGAATTACCAGACGATTCACACTCGGAAACATCTGCCGCCACTGAAGCCCCGCCCACCGCTCACTCCCATGCCATCACACGCTCTCAAAGAGCTACCCACTATGATGAAGATCGCGTTATTCAAGCTCTCAAGGCTGCCCAGGCGTGGGAATTCGTGAATGAGCTAGACGGCGGCATTCACGCTGCCGTGGAATCTGGCGGGCAGAATTTTTCTGGAGGCCAACGCCAGCGGCTCACTATCGCCAGAGCTATTTACCGCTGCCTACCCGATTCCCACACCGGCCAACGGCAGGCCGACCTACTCATCTTCGATGATTCTTTCTCAGCGCTCGATTTTGCCACAGACGCCGCTCTCCGCACCCATCTGCACAGCTTCATCGGCAATGTGGCCGTGCTCGTGATCGCCCAACGTATCGCCACTATCCGCAATGCACAAGAAATCCTGGTGCTGTCCAACGGGCATGCGGAGGCACACGGCACACACAGCGAATTGCTGCGCACATCTCCCACCTATGCCGACATCGTGCGCTCTCAGCTCACTGAAGAGGAGGCACAATGAGCCCTCATGGAATGAGAGTTGATCCTGCAGCCACCCATACGCGCGATAGCAAAGGCGCACTCAAGCGTATGGCGCGCATGCTCACTCCAGAGCGACCCCGGATTCTGCTCGTGTTTGTAGTGATGCTGCTCTCCACAGCAGCGAATGTAGCAGCCCCTAAACTGCTCGGAGACGCCACCAACGTGATCGTTGCCGGAATCACAAGCCCTGCTCACACCGTAGATTTCGCAGCGTTAGCACACGTACTCACCACGGTGATCGTACTTTACACCGTTAATGCCATAGCTTTCTTCTGCGCAGGAATCCTCACTCGAATCGTGGTGCAAAATCTCGGTTTCAAGCTGCGCGCAGCGGCTCAATCGAAAATTGATCGCCTTCCGCTGAGCTATATTGATCGCCACGCCCGTGGCGATCTGCTCTCACGAGTGACCAACGATATCGACAACACCAATCAGACGCTCATGCAGACGCTCAATAATGTGGTGACGGCGGTCTACTTGTTGATTGGAATTCTCGCTATGATGCTGTGGATTTCATGGCCGCTCACACTGGTTATGCTCGCCGTACTACCGCTAGGAATGTTTGCTTTAATACGTCTACTCAAGCTCTCCAAACCGCAGTTTTCTCAGCAATGGAAAGCCACCGGCGATGTGAGCGCCATCGTAGAAGAGAGCTTCACTGGCCTGGAAGTGGTGAGTGCGTTTGGAATGGAGCGCGATTTTGAACACGTATTTGATGCTGCCAACCATCGGCTCTTCACCTCTGGATTCAAAGGCCAGTTTTTCTCCCAACTCAGCCAACCTCTCATGGGGCTTATCTCTAACATTCAATTCGTGCTGGTGGCCGTGATCGGGGGCCTGTACGTACTCACTGGTCAGCTTACAATCGGAGGGGTTCAGGCTTTTATTCAGTATGCGCGGCAACTCAACCACCCAGTTTCCACTCTCGCATCGATTGCAAATTTACTGCAGAGCGGAGCGGCTAGCTCCGAGCGAATCTTTGATTTTCTCGACACCGAAGAAATGCACGAGGATTCCACACGTAGCTATGAACAATGCGTGCCAGAGAGCCACCGCCGCGGGGAGATCACTTTCAACCACGTGACGTTTGGCTACGAACCCGGCACTCCTGTTATCCGAGATCTCTCCCTCACTGTGCGCCCTGGCGAGCAGATCGCTATTGTTGGGCCCACAGGAGCCGGAAAAACCACGCTCGTGAATCTGCTTATGCGCTTCTATGAAATAGCTGACGGCAGCATACAAATAGACGGCACAGATGTGCGTACATTTTCTAAAGATTCACTCCGCGAACGAGTGGGCATGGTACTTCAAGATACCTGGCTCTTTGACGGCACTATTGAGGAGAATATTGCGTTTGGTCGCACTGGAGCAACGCATGCACAAGTGGTAGCAGCTGCGCAGGCAACTGGTCTTGATCGGTTAATCCGACAGCTTCCTAAGGGATACGCCACGCATGTGAGCGATACGGAGGAAGGGCTCTCCACCGGAGAAAAACAGTTGCTCACCATAGCCAGGGCTTATATTTCACAGCCAGATATTCTGATCCTCGATGAAGCCACCAGTTCTGTAGATACTCGCACTGAAATGCTTGTTCAGCAGGCAATGAACGATCTGCGCCACGGCCGCACTAGTTTTGTGATTGCCCATCGGCTCTCCACTATTCGAGGAGCAGATACCATTATCGTGATGGAAAATGGCGATGTGGTGGAACAGGGCAACCATGAGCAACTCATGGCTGCTCGCGGTGCATACTACCGGCTATACCAGAGCCAATTTGCCGGCCGTAGCAGCACCTAATCGCTCCCGAGAAAATCTCTGATACTGCGCACACAATCCTCAACACTGTGACTAACAGTTAGCTAATAGCGCATTCTCAATTGCTGGTTTTCACCCATTGGATAGCGAGTTGCACTCTGTCTCGCATTCCTAGTTTGGCGAGTATTCGGGAGACGGCTTTTTGGCGGAATCCGGTTCGATAAAAGTTTTTCAGCGATTTCGGCGTTGTTGAGGCCGGTGGCAACAAGGCCAACGATTTCGATTTCGCGTTCTCTTCTGCGCTCAGATTCGGGTAAAACGCCGGTCCCTCAATCAGTGAGCCAACCAGACGCCTCGGCAGCATTTTCTTTCCCGCGCCTTGCCCAGCAGAGTTGGGGAAAGCAGTGATCTGCCCGCCCGAGGGTTTCACCAGCCCAAGCAGCACCTTCATCGTGGTGGATTTTCCAGCCCCATTTGGGCCAAGAAAACCATAAATACCATCGCGCGGCACATGAATCGATAGGTCCTGCACTACAGTTTGTTCGCCATACACTTTCGACAAACCCTGTGTTTCAATCGCATAGCCCAACGTCCCCATCTCCTTCCTCGTGACTACTATCTGTTGATAACAGCCAAACGAAAAGGAAGCTAGAAGAACAGTAGCTGGCAAGTTTTGTCCACTGCAGAGGACACAGATAGGCACAAGAGTGAGCTGGTTCTACTCAACGAGACGGCATTCACCGCAGAATGTGCCTTAGACATACACTCGCTAACGCTCACATGGATTTATTCTTTTCGGTGTGCAGTTAATCCGATCTGCAGCACAAGTGGAGTAGCTCCTCTTGCGGTAAGGCAATCTTTCTAGCGGCGATTATCCACCATACCTAGGCGTGTCGTCGTGTAAAGATATTGGCTCCGTATATTGGCTCCGTCACTCAAATAAGCTCAGATCTCCGGCTCCCTCACGCGTGATCACAGGCTCGCCGTCGCTAAAATCAATCACCGTGGTTGGCCCGCGGCCCACTGGTCCTTCCACCACCACATCGAGTGCCGCTCCGAGCGCATCATTCACAATCCAGCCCTCAGTGAGTGGATTGGCCTCCCCCGGCATGATCAAGCTAGAGCTCAGCAACGGTTCTCCAAGTGCCTCCACGATCGCCTGGCAGATAGCATGATCTGGAATGCGCACCCCAATCGTATTTTTTTTCGGGTGAAGAGTCATACGCGGCACTTCTTTCGTACCTCGCAGAATAAATGTGTATGGCCCTGGAGTGGCGGCTTTCAGAAGCCGGAATTCTGAATTATCTAGGATCACTAGCTGCCCCAGCTGCGCAAAACTATGGCACAGCAGAGTGAAGTGGTGCTTCGCTCCCACCTGCCGGATCGTGCGGATCCGCTCCAATCCCTCTTTATTGGCCATTGTGCACACAATGGCATAGCCAGAATCGGTAGGAATTGCAGCCACTTCACCGTGGCGCAGATGCTCTACCACTTTATCCACCAACCGCTGCTGCGGATTAACCGGGTGAATCTCCACGTAATATGCCATGTTCTCACGCTCCGTACCGTATTATCGCTGTTCTCTATGCCACCATACTCGGGCTCCGGTGCCACATCAGTTCGTAGCTGCCATCGCCTCGTGAACGCGGATACTCTCTTTTATCCTAAGCTATGGCACACAAGTAATTTTGCCCATCACCTCAGCTACCCCACCCGATGTAGAAGCCGCACTGGAGCCCCAGCACCGGCATATCGGAAAACTTCGAGCTCGTCGTCCCACGCTTGGCCGAGTGCCACGTCCATGAGCCGGCGTAGTTCCACAGGATCTCCGTGGGATTGCTCCAACGCAGCACGAATTCGATTTTCTGGCACCACCACATTGCCCAAGCGATCTGTTTGCGCATAAAAAATTCCGAGGCTAGGAGTGCAACTCCAGCGGCCTCCCTCCGAGATAGCAGTGCACTCTTCAGTGATCTCAAAGCGGAGATGTTCCCAGCCTCCGAGTGCTGAAGCAAGCATTGCCCCAGTGCCTACATCGCCCGTCCACTGGGCCTCCCCACGGTTCATAGATGGCAACGCAGGCTGACGAGCCCAATCAAAACGGAGCTGATATCCGAGCACACTCGAAGCCGCCCATTCAACGTGTGGTTGAACAGCCGGTGTAACCGAATGTATAAATATCACGCCGCGGGTGGCGTATTGTTTGCTCACCGTGACCTCCTGTGCTTGGGTGATATTCCCCAACACACCCCATACACATGCCACAGCCAACGCCCGCAACTACTCTTAAGATACGCTTGCTGAGCGTAAAAATACAATGTTTTGGCAGCTCACCAACCTTTTTCCCGAATTTCTTTCAACGCCTTCTTACGATTAGCGCGCGAGAGCCGATCAATATACACATGGCCATCGAGGTGATCCACTTCATGCTGGATAAGCCGCCCCCAAATCTCTTCGCCCTCAATGGTGATGATATTGCCGTCGAGATCAATTCCCTCAGCTTTGGCATACCATGCCCGCTCGCAGGGATACCATAGCTCTGGCACCGAGAGGCAGCCCTCATCGCCATCTTGATATTCCTCGGTGCTCATATCCACAATCACCGGGTTCAAGATATAGCCGTGCTTGCCATCGATGTTGTATGAAAAGGCACGCCAATCCTGGCCAATTTGGTTTGCCGCCAAACCAGCGCGGCCTGGGGCGTTCACCGTTTCCATCAGATCTGCCACAAGTTGGCGAATTCCTGGAGTGATCTCAGTGATCTCTTTGCACACTGTGCGCAAAATCGGATCGCCAATAATACGGATATCTCGGAAAGTCATAGCGCTATTCTAAGCTGCGGTATGCTTTCGGCGCACACTCTTCCGGGAAGAGCTCTCTTTTCGAGAGGCGTCACTTACCCTCTCCTCCAGAAATATCAATTTCCACAGCAACTTGGTGTTGAGCGCACCACACCACCGTAGCCAGAAAGTGCTCACTATTACTGTTCACCTCCACTACAGCAACCGGCACACAGCCACTGCGAGCTTGTTGCGGTTTCGGGTGAGAAAGACTACAGCAACCCGGCACAGCACAGGGCCCCGGCCTTTCAGATGCAACAGCCACTCCGGTGACCATCAGTTTCCCTCCCTTTGCGGGCGCGCTAGTTGAGGGGGCAGAGATTCAATTCATTCATTCCACCTGCGCAGCTACACGCAGCTCTTTAGCAGCTGCCACAAGATTCGTAAGCGAAGCAATAGTCTCAGCATATGCCCGAGTTTTGAGGCCACAATCTGGATTGACCCACAAACGCTCAGCTGGCACCACCGCCGAAGCCTGTTGCAAGAGCTCTTTCACCTCGGCTTCGCTAGGCACTCTTGGGGAATGGATATCCCAGACGCCGGGCCCAATCTGGTGGCTAAAGCCATGCGATCCGAGATCTTCCAGCACCTCCATCTTGGAGCGCGCCGCCTCGATACTCGTCACATCTGCATCGAGAGCAGCAATCGAATCAATAATCTGGCCAAATTCTGAGTAACACAGATGCGTATGAATTTGCGTGCTCGGCTCCGTGGAAGCAGTAGCCAATTTGAAGCTACCGACTGCCCACTTCAGGTACTGCGCATGGTTGCCTGGCTCCAATGGAAGCAGCTCTCGCAAAGCCGGTTCATCCACCTGCACAATCACAGCCCCCGCTGCCTGCAGAGCACTGATTTCATCGCGCAACGCCACAGCAATCTGGTCGGCAACATCTCCCAAAGGAAGATCGTCACGCACGAAGCTCCATGCGATGATCGTCACTGGCCCGGTGAGCATTCCTTTCACTGGCTTTTCCGTGAGGCTTTGCGCGTACGCCCACCACTCCACAGTGATATCGTGGCTGCGGCTCACATCGCCCCATAAGATTGATGGACGAGTACAGCGTGACCCATAGCTTTGTACCCAACCATTCTGAGTGACGGCAAAACCATCGAGCTGCTCGGCAAAATATTGCACCATATCGTTGCGTTCAGGTTCGCCGTGCACGAGCACATCGAGGCCAAGATCTTCTTGTAGCCTTATCACTCGCCGTATTTCTGCTTTCATTTCTGCCACGTACTTTTCGTGGGAGATTTCACCGCGATTAGCAGCGGCGCGAACTTTGCGAATCTCCGTGGTCTGCGGGAACGAACCAATGGTCGTGGTGGGAAAACGGGGAAGGCCCAACACCGCTTGAGCTTTCAACCGCTCAGAGTATGGAGCGCGGTCTCGCTTGCTAGCCAGATCAGCCACTCGTGAGCGCACCGTAGGCTCATTAACTCCGGCTGCCAGTTCGCGGCGCTGCAGCACATCTGTGGAATGCACAAGCTCTGCTTCTATAGCGTCCCATCCTTCGCTGAGGCCACAATCCAGTACCACCACCTCATCAATCTTTTCATCTGCAAAAGCCAACCACTCATGGAGATTGCGATCCAACTCTGGCTCACTCCACTGCTCCATCGCTGCAGCATGTGGCACATGCTGCAGCGAGTTGCTCGTATTCACTACGACGCGCGCTCCGGTGGCTGCAACATTGCCCAGCAGTTCCTTCGCTCCCACAAGATCAGTACGCCAAATATTGCGCCCACTCACCACTCCAGCTGCGATCGTCACACCGGCGAGATCAACATTTTTCGGGAGCTGGCCACGCACCAGATCCACGCCGATTGCTTCCACGCCCGTCGCTGCCACGTGAGCGAGCGCTTCCGATGAGTCACCGTACGGGAAATTTAGGAAGATCTGCGGCCGCTCACTACCTACCTTGAGCGCGGCGAGCTCACGGTACGTCTCCAGCACCGCCGTCACCACCTCGGAACGCTCTACTGCCAAATTGCCACTCACCAGAGCTGGTTCATCGAGCTGCACCCAATCAACGCCAGCTGCCGCAAGTTCGCGCAGCACATCTCGAAAAGCGGTGGTTGCCTCTGCCACTCTGCTCAGCGGTTCAAAACCGTCTTCGGTGCTCTTCGCCAGAGCCAGCCACGTCACCGGCCCTACGATCACAGGCCGAACGTCAATACCCTCCGCCTGCAGGGATCGAGCCCGTTCAATCACTCGCCGATCACTGAGACCAATGTGTGTGTTGGGGCCGATTTCCGGCACCAGATAATGATAGTTCGTGTCGAAATATTTGGTCATTTCGAGCGGAAGATTTTCGGAATTTCCGCGAGCCAGCGAGAAATACAGGTTGAGCCCACTACGGCCAACAAATCTTTCTGGCACGGCACCAAGCAGCACGGTGGTATCTAGCACTTGATCATAGAGAGTGGAAGAATCAGGAAGCGAGCCTTTCAAGCCATGCTTCGTGAGCGTGGCAAAGGTATCGTGCACCACATCATTGACGTGGGATTCGAATTCCGCCTCAGTAATTTTCCCCGCCCAAAAGCGCTCCAGCGCTCGCTTGAGTTCGCGGTGACGGCCAATGCGGGGATATCCAGCGATTGTAGATTGAAGTGCACTCATGCTTCTACCTTTCGTGTGTGGCTCCGGTGAGCCTTTTCTTAAGTGTCGTTACCTTGGGGGTATGGGTGTTTGCCCTTTCGCTCCGGAGGCGAAAAGCACCATTGCAGTTACCGTGGTGTATGCGTATTTACTGGTTAGGGTTTTGGGTGACGGGCTTAAACGAAGTGCCAGGCCACAGCTCTCAAACTGCAGCTCTCGTCCATAATGTTCATAGAGGGTACGTTAAGTATGCTCAAGCCACCTTTCGGTAGGGCGCTTCGAGAAGGCCAGCCCCAGCGAGCAGACGTAAAGCCGGTTCGCTCTTATTGAAGGTGTAAATGTGAATTCCTGGCGCACCTGCATCTACCAATGCGCGGGCTAGCTCTGCTCCGGCCGCGATACCTTCAGCAGTTTCGTCTTTTGCGCTCTGCAGCTGCTGTAACAGAGGCTCTGGGGCCTGTACACCGGTAAGCTCACCCACACGTGCGAGCCGTTTGGCAGAGACCGGTGGCAATACCCCGGGAACGATAGGAATACGCACACCTGCACGGCGAGCCCGATCTACAAACTGTGGGTAGAGTTCAGGCTCCCAAAAGAGTTGGGTGATGGCTAGCGACGCCCCCGCTTCCTGTTTCACCAGTAAGTTATCAATCTCCTGTGCTTGGCTCGTGCCCGTTTGAGGATTACCATTCACGAATGTAGCTACAGCAATAGTGAGCGGTTGTACCGCATCTCGTAGCACCCACCCAGGATGACGGGCCTTGCGGCGCGCCTCGATGAGCCTGATCAAACTCACGAGTTCTGCAGCTGACCGAACTCCGTTTGGCTCCGGTTGCCAGTCTGGTTGCTCTACTGGAGGATCCCCGCGAAGTGCTAGGAAGGAACGCACACCTTGATCTAAATAGCCCTCGATCACTGTGCAAATCTCTTCTCGGCACGCTCCCACTGTGGTGAGGTGGGCGATAGGATGGGTTGGCGAATCATTCACCAAGGTTGTAACTAAACCTTGAGCATTACTACGATCCTTACCTCCCGCACCATAAGTAATAGATATAAAATTCGGGCGCACCCGTAAAAGATCGTTCAACGCTGTAAAGAATGGTTCCACTGCTTTTTCGGTGCGAGGAGGCATCATTTCAAAGCTAAACACCAGTCGAGAATCGAGCTTAGCTAGCGGGCTATTTGATGAAAGACGTTCAGATAGATCTGGAATTACCATGATCAGATGCTTTCTGCTGGGAGTATGCGTGTGCCTGCGCTTATTACGCTTCCGCAATGAGAGGACTTCTCCCAAAGGGTTTTCTGCGGTCACTTTCAGACGAAATCGACCTCATGCACTGCTGCACTGCTTCTTAAGCAAATACTTACTGGGCGATTCATCATGCGCAATCGCCGCCCAGCGAAAGCACATCAGTTGTACATTCGCATTCGCGCACACAAGAACGCATCGCTACGGATGCTCTGCTTCACTGTGTGGTACGTCATGGCAGTTACTTTAAAGTATTGACGCTTAAAAGAGAAATTTTTCCGCAATGTGAGCATCGCTTAGAGCTGATCCCGCATAAGCAGGAAGAACCGCCCGAGACTGGCGCTGCCCCTACTGCGGCTCACGCTGATCCCGCATACGCAGGAAGAACCGCGGCTATTCTGCACGCGAAACTCTGGGTGCGGCTGATACCGCGCGCATAGGGAGAACCACACGCCGCGCGCTGCACGTGTTCGAAGATGCAGGCTGATACCGCATGCACAGAAAGAACCGAATCAGCACATACGGTGGTACAGCTCAACCTATGCTGCTGTATCAACGCCAGCAGCACAGTTGGTCTGTTGGCTCATATTTTGACGGCCTATTTGACGTGCCATAATCAGCTTGTTACAGTTGCTCGCATGGGAAATACACCAGCACGTTTGTGGTTGAGCACGTTCAACAAATGCTCCCACGCCATGTGTTCTGGCTGTCGCGCGGCTGCCTGTTGCTGTTAAATTTTTAACTCC